>NZ_JBITPI010000024.1:0-295678 GCF_050467745.1 Paenibacillus sp. NRS-1781 | reverse complement strand
GGTTAATCAACAGGCGTGATAATAAGTAAATGTAATTGCTTTACGGCGGGAACCAAGGTTCAAACTGACGAAGGGGAGAAACCTATCGAGGACATTGAGGTCGGGGAACGGGTTCTATCCAAAGATGAGGCTACAGGTGAGGTAGCTTATAAAGAGGTCACAGCTACGTTTAATCACGAGACGGATGAGATTTATAACATCCATGTGGGTGGTCAAACAATTGAGTCAACCTTTAATCATCCGTTCTATGTAAAGGATAAAGGTTGGACGTTCGTCAAAGACCTCAAACCCGGTGACTTGCTTGTTCAGAGTGATGGGAATACACTCAAGGTAGACAGCATTGAACTGGAACAGAAGCAGGTTAGGGTTTACAACATGACGGTTGATGAGTTCCATACCTACTTTGTAAGTGATCTTAATATTTGGGTTCATAATACCAATTGTAATTTAGCGAGTCCGAAACGCACCAATCATATTCTAAATGGTGATAAAAGTGGGGGCGGCCATATGTGGCCGGGAGCATCTGGAAAATCCGTCTTCCCTAAATCGTGGCATGCGGACAAGATTATGAATAATGTTTCCGATATCGTAACCGATCCTAGTCTTAATTGGGCAAAAGGAAGAGTTGTAAACGGGGTACAGCGATACGAGGTAATAGGTGTTCGTAGTGGTGTTAAAGTTAAAGTAATCACTGATGGCAAAGATATCATTACTGCTTACCCTATCAAATAGAGGAAGGACAGGTCATATGGATGTAAAAAGGAAAATCGAAGATTTACTTAATTTGGTGCAGATACCTCAAGAAGATAGCAAAAAAGTATGTGAATACTTGGAATATGGTGAATGGGGAGTGGCTCTCGAACATCTCAGTGCGACGTTGTTTGATGAGTGCGCTGAAATTACCGAAATTATATACACTCAAATTAAACAACTTGGGGAATACATGGAACTTGAAGAGCAGACATGGGAAAGTTTGAAGGCTCTTATCAATAACTAAGAATAAGACCTTGGGGGGGAAATCCTTCAAGGTCTTTTTTTACTGCCACCCAGTACAAATCTACTCGCCTTGAAGCCAATTTATTCACAACTTTGTAATCTCGGTGGTCGGGGAGATTGCGAGATTGTTGTCGAATTGTTTCACTATATTTACATACTATACTCTGGTAATCTATTAATATATATAAGGGGGAAACGGAAAGGCGTTCCGATTCAATAAGTTGAGATGCGTTTATGTTCTATATGTTTACTGAATGTCTATATTGCCATGTCTATACCGTCATGTCTGTATAACTTCATAGACAAGCTAGAGATAGCTCCCGCACATATAAAATACAGCACAGGATGGTGTAATTAATGAAGTTTTTGAAGGTAAAATGGATGGCTGTATGTTTGATGGCAATCTGTTGTTTGGGTCTGTTGGGCGTACATACGAATACGGCAAGTGCGCAAGCGAAGGCTCCTTTGCTGGGGGTCAATGATGTATTACTGGATTCGAATACGGTTCGGCCAGTGATGGAAAATGACAAGTTGTATGTACCTATCGTTACATTAAGTCAAAAAATGGGGATTTCCACTTCGGTCAGCGGTCGTACATTGCAGCTGACGGGACATAATCGCAGCTTTACGCTGAATCTGACCCAGGGTGATGTTTTTGAACGCGGAGGACGTACGATGGTGCCGATTCGCACCTTGGCGGATGCCTTCGGTTTTACCATCACGATACCTTCAAGCAATCTATACCGGATTCAGAATGCGAATGCGAGCTTGTCTGATACACAATTTTTGAACAAATTTGCTACAGAAATTAAACAGTATGTTGCTGTGAAGTCAGGAAAATCTGGCAATACAGGAACAAAGGGGAACGCTTCCCCATCAAACCGTACGATTTATTTGAGCTTCGATGATGGTCCTACGGCACATACCTCACAGCTGTTGGATATCTTGGATAAATATAATGCCAAGGCGACTTTCTTCATGCTGGGACCGGAAATTCGTCAACATAGTGCAGTTATGAAGAGAATGGTAGAAGCGGGTCATGGTTTGGGCTTGCACGGCATGACGCACCAGGTAAAGAAAATCTATGCTTCTCCGGCAGCGGCGCTTGCAGAAATGAATCAGGATAATGAGATTTTATTCCAGGCAACAGGGCAACGCACCTCTTTAATTCGTACGCCTTATGGCAGCAAACCTTATTTGAATAAAGCATTCCGTGATCAGCTGACGGGTGCAGGCTATCATATTTGGGATTGGAATGTAGATTCCAATGATTGGCGTTATACTAAAAATCCAGAGCATTTTGAACAGAGCGTTCTACGTGATATTAAAAGATTGAAAAAACAAGGCAGAACTCCAGTTGTTCTTATGCATGATAAGCCATCTACGATCAAGGTTCTTCCACAGATCATGGCAGCTTTGCAGAAAGAAGGCTATTCGTTCGAGCCGTTGAATGGCAATTTGACTCCACTTAATTTTTGGAACGATCATCGTTAATTGAATAGCTGTCAGAAAAACAGGCTACCCTACTTTATTTTTTGAAGGGGGTCTGTTTTTTTTCATATTTGCACAGAAAATCATGAGATTTGCAGCTTGTTTTATATGAATCTATGAATTCTTATCCCTGTTCAGGTCATATGACTTTACGGGTTGCCACGTCGCTGCATATATTGCAGTAACCGCCCCGAGAGGAGGAACAGGTATGAATATTAACCCGGCTATGTTTAGTATGTTTTGTGCTTCCACAGGTGCCATTATTACATTTGCATTTGGTGGCTGGAATCAGTTGATGGTGCTGTTCACAGTTGCAATGGCTATTGATTATGTGACAGGAGTTGCTGCGGCAATTAAGACCGGACAAGGCTTGAGCAGCAAAACCGGCTTTTGGGGGTTGATGAGAAAGGCTTTGATGCTGATGGTGATTTCTTTGGCACATCATATGGATCTCCTGATGGGCACCGAAATCATGAAAGGGGCGGCGACGTATTTTTATTTATCCAACGAATTGATCTCTATTACAGAAAACTGCTCACGTATGGGCTTGCCGCTTCCACCAAAGCTCAAGAATTTTTTTGCTTTGCTGAAGGACAAGGAGTCTGGTGGGAATGATGGTGGAAAAGATCAATAGAATTACAAAGCTTCTTTCCGTATGTGGGGCGTTATGATAAAATTTTGAAGAGAACATTTAAAAGATAAGGAGCCTATACGTATGATTAAACATATTGTTTTGTTCAAATTGAAAGACCGCTCCCCTGAAAGCATTGAGCATACGGCATCCATTTTGCGCAGCATGAACGGTAAAATCAAAGAACTTCTGTCACTCGAAATAGGTACGGATGTGATTCGTTCGGAACGATCTTATGATGTATCCCTTACGGCTGTAGTCGAAACACTGGATGACTTGCAAACGTATCAGGTACACCCTGTGCATCAGGAAATCATTGTACACATGAATGAAGTGAAGGATGTATCCATCGCAGTAGATTATGAAATTTGAAGCGGTTACGGGAGGTGCAGGACCTTGTATTATGTTAACCGGGAGCAAATTGAGCTTCGGCTAGGGGCCGTTACCGACATTGTTGCAGGACTCCGCCGGATATCGGCCGCTTGGAACGGAGAATTGTTGCAGGGGCTGGTGCAGGAGCGCTGCCTTCATCTGGCGATTGAAACGGTGACGGACGTAGGAAGCTATATCATTGACGGATTTATTATGCGCGATGCTAGCAGCTATGAGGATATAATCGGTATCATTCATGAAGAGGGCGTACTGGATGATACCGTGTTTAATCCGCTGCTGGAGCTGGTAGCTTTGCGGAAACCCTTGGTGCAGGAGTATTTCCATTGGGACCGGACGAGCCTTCATCCGCTTACACCTGAGCTGCCCGAGCTATTGGAGCGTTTTGCATCCAGTGTGCATGACTACTTAAATAAGGAATTGGGTCAGCAGCCCGAGGGAGTGTAAAGGCTAAAGTGACGGATAAGCATATCGTACCCGAAATGCCCACCAGGCGCATGATTATGACACTATTGAAAACCCAGGGACCTGTGGGCGTCGGAAGCTTGGCAGCTCAATTGGGCATTACTGAAATGGGGGTGCGCAGGCACCTCAAATTGATGGAGCAGGATGGTCTCATCGTCGCTACAGTAGTGCGGCAGGCAATGGGACGTCCGACGTTTTTGTACAGCCTGAGTGAGCAGGGAAGTGAGCAGTTCCCCCGAAATTATGATCATTTGTTGCTGGAGCTGCTGGAGGAACTGGATGAAGAGCAGGGAATGGAAGCTGTTTACTCTCTGTTTGACGGCAGAAAACGCAAAATGATGAAGCGTTACGCCCCTCAGATAGAGCGCGAGACCACGCTGGCTTCACGTGTGGAAAAGCTTTCTGGTATTCAGAACGCCTCCGGTTATATGGCGGAGTGGCGGGAAGAAGAGGACGGGAGCTACTCTATTGTGGAATACAATTGTCCGATTTCTCAAATCGCAGGCCGTTATCGCAAGGCTTGTGAATGCGAGCAGCAAATGTTCGAGGAGCTGCTTGATGCCGAGGTTGTCCGTGAGGATTGCTTGGCGGATGGAGGACGTTGCTGCCTGTACCGTATCCGGTCCCGAAAATTGTAGGAACTTTCATGGCTTGTTCGCTGTGTCATGACAAGCTCTCCGTGCTTATAATGCATTAACAGATGGGCATTCGCCCGGGCATAAGGGAGAGATGATGATGAAAGAATACCACAAAAGCTTTATCCGTGGTGCGGTAGCAGGCAGCATTGCCGGTTCGCTCGCTGCGCTGCTGTTTGCCCCCAAGTCAGGTCGTGATCTGCGTCAGGACATAAAGGATCAGGCCCGTCTTGTCAGTGATAGAGGGCAGGAACTGGCGGGGAAAATTACAGACGCCTCTATTGAGTATACCGACAAAATTAAGGATACGGCCTCAGCGGTCATTCATGAAATCGGACAATTTCGTAAAAAATGCGAAGTTCTGCCTGAAGTCAGCATTTCATCCGCTCCTGTTCAAGAAGATATGAAAAAGGATTATTTGTAAGCAACTCTAAATGAATACAATATAACTGAATATGGTTTCGCTTTGAGGCTTCTGCTGTTGAGATGAAGCCTCTTTGTTGATGGCTTTCCCTTTTTCGAGTAATATTTGGGGGTACCTTTTACTCAAATACAACATAAGGTATGTAGCAACGGATAGCTTCCCGAGAGGGAACGACTCATACTTGAACAAAAAAGGAAGCGGTATGTACGTGCAGCAAGCGATTGCAATATTGGATTCCGGTGTAGGAGGTCTGACGGTAGTTAAAGAAGTCATGCGTCAGCTTCCACGGGAAAAAATCATTTATTTTGGAGACACTGCGCGCACCCCGTATGGACCCCGGCCATCGGAAGAGGTTAAGAAATTTACAGAGCAAATGGTTGATTTTCTGATTCAATTTGATCCGAAGGTCATTATTATTGCCTGCAACACGGCAACAGCCGCGGCATTGGATTATATTAGCCAAAAGGTATCCATTCCGGTGATCGGAGTCATCCACCCCGGGGCACGTGCTGCAATCAGCGCAACAGCCACCGGTCATGTCGGGGTGATTGGGACTATCGGTACGATTCGAAGCGAAGCCTATACGGCTGCGCTGAAGCAACTATCCCCTTATGTAGACGTGCTGAGCCATGCCTGCCCTGCTCTCGTTCCTTTGGTGGAACAGGGACTGTTCCGCTCAGACACGACATCAGAGGTCGTAGAGGAGTCGTTGAAGCCGATTCAAGCGTACCCGATTGATTGTTTGATTCTCGGTTGTACGCATTATCCTTTTTTGAAGGAAACGATTCAGGAAGTGATGGGCCCTAACGTGAAGCTGATTAGTTCAGCAGACGAAACGGCTCGTGAAACGAGTACGATTTTGTATAACAAGGGCAAGTTAGAAGCCGGGGATGAAACCCCTGTGCATCAGCTTTTTTGTTCCGGTGATCCGGAAATGTTCCAGAGCATTGCCGCACAGTGGCTTGGGGAGCAAATTCGTCAAACGCCTGTTGTTTGGCAGGTCACCCATCTGGATTGATGAGACAGCCGATTTTTTTGTCATTGGACAAAAGAATCGGCTGTTTTGGTATTCGTTACATCAAGACACGCCGCGTCTGCATAACATGCAGTAAGACAGATGGAAGGGGCGTAGAAGATGAGGGAATATATCGTACAAAAAGGAGATACTTTGCACCGGGTCGCCTCGGCTTTTAAATTATCAGCAGATACATTGATGGCAGACAATCCGTGGACTGCCGCGCAACCCTATCTGATTTGTGGTCAAGTGCTGTACATTCGTCCGTCAATGGATCGTAAATACGTTATTCAGCCTGCTGAGCATGCCAGACAGATTGCCAAGCAGTTTGGTATGGAGCTTGATGAGCTGCGGCAGGCCAATCCCGAACTTGCGGAGCATGATTTTGTGGCAGGAAAAACCATTGTTATACCTGAAAACCTTCAGAATCAGATTGTATGCTTGCGTGGAGAGTATGGATACGAGAACTTGAGAGAAGATCTTGCAGCCCTGGCTCAAAGGTATCCGTTTATTGAAGTGGGCAGCA
Source organism: Paenibacillus sp. NRS-1781 (assembly GCF_050467745.1). Taxonomy (NCBI): domain Bacteria; kingdom Bacillati; phylum Bacillota; class Bacilli; order Caryophanales; family Paenibacillaceae; genus Paenibacillus; species Paenibacillus sp. NRS-1781. The sequence goes on along the minus strand of NZ_JBITPI010000024.1, from coordinate 289,105 downwards.
TCGGCACCAGTATCATGGGAAAGGATATCCCTTATGTACGCATTGGACAGGGACCGCTGAAAATTCACGCCAACGCCTCCGTACATGCCAATGAATGGCTGACGACACCATGTTTGCTGCGTTTTGTAGAGCGATATGCGCAAGGAGTCGACAGTACGAATGGAAATAAAGGGGCGGAGCATCATGATGAGCGTGAGGATCAAGGCGAGGCTCCTCTATGGATTTATGGGGTTTCTCCACAAACCTGGCTATACCGCACTTCTTTATGGGTAGTGCCCATGGTCAATCCAGATGGGGTGGAACTGGTTCAACAAGGTGTCCTTCCGTCTCATCCCCTGTACCATGACTTAAGAAAGTGGAACGAAGGCCGTGCTGATTATCGTGGATGGAAGGCTAACATTCGCGGTGTGGACCTTAACGATCAGTTTCCGGCGTATTGGGAGGAAGAGGTACGCAGACGCGGTAAAACAAGCCCGTCCAGAAGGGATTATGCGGGTCCTGCGCCTTTGTCTGAGCCGGAGGCTAAAGCGCTTGTCGATCTGACAGAGCGGGAACAGTTTGATATGGTGTTGTCCATACACAGTCAGGGACAGGAAATCTATTGGAATTACCGGGATTTGGAGCCAAAGGAGAGCCGGGATTGGGCATCACGGCTGGCGGCTGCAACAGGATACCGGGCGGTAAAGCTGGGGGGCAGCGATGCGGGATATAAGGACTGGTTTATACAGCGATTTGGAAAACCGGGTTTTACCGTTGAAGTCGGGCTGGGTGTAAATCCGCTGCCTATGCGTGATTATGACGATATTGCGGCAGAGGTGGGCATGTTAATGGCAACAGTGCTTTCATGGTAAAAGGGTTAGCCTGAAACTCCATGGTTTATCAGCACGTATTAGGAGGAGCACGTGTTTTTACAAGTGTTCCTCTTTATGTCCCTTCAATGGGGTATATATACGTAGGAGCATTGGAAATGGAGTGAACAACCTATGAAGTGGAAAAAATTACTATCTCTCCGTCAATGGTCATATGTGTTTCGTCGCATGCCCCGGTTTATTACTTCGTCGAAGATTCCATTGGGTGAAAAATTGCTGTTTGCCGTCCCTGTATTGCTCTATTGGGTGTTGCCAGATGTCATGCCATTTATGCCCATTGACGACATTGGGGTGACGCTGCTGCTGATGAACTGGTTTGTGACCCGCGCTGAACGTAAATATCCCGATGTGCTTGAGAAGCAGCACGTACGTGTCCGGTAGGAATAAAAGCTTATGAATTTCGTGATTGCGATTTTTCGCGATTTTCTTTACAATAGGAATATTGCCTTTCTAGTATAGAGGCTATTTGTAGTTGTTGAATTTACCTGTTAAATGGTGTGGCACGGATATTCATACTCCGATGGACCACACTTCATTTGATTAATATGAAGGAGATGAAGTTGATGAATTGCAAAATTACTCGCAACGCAGCTAAAGTATTAAAGCTTGAATTGGATAAAGAAGAAAACCAAGGGAAGAGCCTGCGCGTTGTCATTACTCATTCCCATGGAGACCATGCTCATTACGGGCTGGATTTGAACACGCCTAAAGAAACAGATACCGTCGTATCTACAGATAAAGGCATTGATGTTATTTTGGAAAACGGCCAGCCGTTGCTGGATGGTGTAAAAATTGATTACTTGTACTTCCCCGAAGAAGGCTTTGTCATTACTAACCCTTCCCAAGGTAATCACGGCGACCACTAAGCCGGAGCACGGAGGGATGACAGATGGCCAATGATATTCGCGTATGTGATGAATGCAATCATATTCGCTTGAAAACGATCCTGCCCAAGCTGCAAAAGATGGCACCAGATGCGCAGATCAAAATCGGTTGCAAATCGTATTGCGGTCCTTGTGGAAAGCGGGCGTTTGTATATGTGAACGGACGTTATATAAGTGCAGCTACAGAGGATGAAGTATTGGAGAAGGCTGCGCGTTTTATAAAATAATTCCAGTACGCAGCATTCACAGCTTTGTATAGTTCCCCTTCTTCTGATCCATGCTAATGGATGCAGACCACTGCCCAGAAGGAGGAGTGACACATGGCCCAATATGATTCCAATCTCGACAATCACAGTGTCGAGGCCCAAACGCAAAACTCGGTGGACAAGCTTCACCATGCCGTTTCTCAGGCACTGTCACATCCGGCTGAGCAACTGATTGAGCAGGCGGAGCAGTCCCGTACTCATGTGGAGCATGCCATAGAGCAGGCAAAGGACAGCCTTGGCAACGATGCGGTAGAGGCTGCCGAGGAAATGCTTGGTGAAGAGACACAGCGGCTGGAGCAAGCCAAAAAAGCATTGCGCCCATAAGCATTCGTAAATGGATATGAGCCCGGTTTACTAGCTCAAGAATACAAAAAGCCCGATCATCAGCATGTTGCTGCTTGGTCGGGCTTTTCTTGTGGGTATCATCTTTTCGGGAATCTGGGGAGGGTGCTGTGTAAGCAACCTTCCTCAGCAAATTTATTTGGATGTGGAAGGAATCGCAGTGACTTCTTTGATTTCCGGTCCCCATTGGCGAATGAGATCATACGTGATCACCTGATCGGAAATGTTCAACCGATTGAGAGCTTCAGTATACCCCGGTCCGCAGGCGTTCACATCCGTAGGCTGGCCTGTGGTGAGGTTGTAACAGCTTCCTTTGGAGAATGTGCCGTCCTCGGATGGAATATAGTACACACGGCCATCAGTGAAAGCACCACTGCGCAGCACGACCATGCGAGACTTCCCGCTGAACAGATCATTTCCCATAAAGTAATACGGTTTCGTTGAAATGCCGAGCAGATGCAACACCGAAGGTGTCAGATCAAGCTGTCCTGCCGGTTCAGTGTAAGTTCCAGCATGGTTTCCATCGGGCAGGTGCACTAGCAGTGGCACCTGGTTCATGATTTTTTGCATGTCGAGATCTGTGAGTGGCTTACCCAGAAATTTCTCATACAGTGCCTTATCTTTAATAGAATTGTCGTGATCCCCGTAGAACATGAGGATCGTATTATCCCACAATCCGTCTTTCTTCATCTGATCGACCAGTTCGCCCAGTGCTTCGTCCACATAATGGACGGATTTCAGATAGTCTCCGAACATGGTCCCTTCAAACTCACCAACGTCCAAATCCACGGCGTCTGGTGGCAGATTGTACGGGTGGTGGCTCGAAATTCCGACCATATAGGCGTAGAACGGCTGTTTGACCTCAGTGGTGAGATCATTGAGCGTTTGACGGAAAAAGGATTTGTCTCCCAGTGACCAGCCTAGTGGCTCATCTATTTTAAAGTCTTTTTTACTGTAGAACTTATCATAGTTCATTGCCTTATACATTGTGTAGCGATTCCAGAAGCTGCTGTCGTATACGTGAAATGCATTAGGGCTGTAGCCAGTATCTTTTAGAATAGAAGGCAACGTATCGAATTTATGGTCCGCATAACGGATGAATACCGAGCCTGTAGGGAGCGGATGCAGAGAAGCATGTGTAGAGAAATCCGCGTCCGAGGTACGACCCTGTGCAGTCTGGTGATAATAATTGTTAAAATACATGCTTTCCTTCATCAGCTTGTCAAAGTTAGGCGTTATGGCCTGACCGTTGATCTGCTTGCCGATAAAAAAGTTCATATACGCTTCGGCTTGAATGACCATCACATTTTTACCTTTATACTTGCCGGACAGGTCATTTTTCACCTGGAGCAGCATTTGATGCTGATTAAACCATTCCTTATCCTTATCGGACTCCGCCTGAGCCAGCGTAGGCTGGGGTCCCAGATGGTCCTGACTATAGCGGTAAATGTCGTACCCGTGAAATCCGATCAGCCCGGTTACATTGTACAGGGCCATCGACCACCAGTTACCGACGAATATGCCGGTTGCCCACGTGGACGTATAATATTTAATCGGTCCAAAGGTAAAAATATAGCCGATCAGGAAGGCCAGCGCGCCTTTGGAGAAGCGAAGCAGAAAGCTTTTGGTGAATGAGCGGCGGGACGTTTCCATGTAAGGGTCACTCGTTACATACCGACGCCGTAAGGAAGCTACGAACATCACATACGGAATGAACAGAATCCAGTCTGCAAAAAAGAAAAGATCCCACCAGTACATCAGAGCTGCGATACTTCCACCCAGGGAATCAACTTGTCCAGCTTGAAGCAAGACGGGGATCGTAATGAAATCCTGAAAATACCGATAATAAACCATGTCAGAATAAATGAGAGCAGTAAGCAAAATATCGAGCACCACAAGAGCGACCAAACGTCCGCGCCTTGACAGCCATAAGGTCCAAAAACTCACAAGCAAGAGCGAACCGATAGCGATGACATAATCCAGCGGATTCATGTCAATATTTTGGGCATGCAGGTTATGGTGGATCAGAACGAGCTTGCCAATCATAAGTACAAAAAACAGACCAAACCCGAAATATCGGGACAGCAGTATTCTGCTGAACATGTTTCCAGTGCGATTTGCACCGGCCGTGCGAATAACCAACACTTTACCCCCTTCGGCATCAATGTTCGGCTAGTACAAACTACATATTAACGTAATGTTAAAACCGAAATCGCCTTTAATTATTATAGCGCTCATCCCGCGCATTTCAATGATTAAGTAAAGAAAATACAGCATTTTCCTTCCAGTATAGCAGGGTAAATCCATATTTTTATCCGATGAACAGCACAAATCAGGCCAGGAAGCGAACCATCCGTTCGCCTCCTGGCCTGGGCATCATCTATTTAAGACTGCAACGGCGGAGTATCTTTGCGGCGCGGCGGTAGAGGGCCCAGATACTGATAGTATTGGCATTCGATCCGGCCATTAAACAGCTTGCGTCTCTTATCGGCTTTGCGGCCCCAATAGTGCTCGAATTGCTTGGTGGAGCTGATAGCAAAGAAGGACCATGTCTTCATTTCCGCTGCCGTGCGTGCGATTGACCGGATCAGCTTCTCTACCTCGGTTTGCTCACTTAGTCTTTCACCATAAGGTGGATTGGTAATCATCACACCATATTGGCCTTCAAGTCTGACTTTCGTTACAGGCATCACCTTTAATGAGATATCTTTAGCGAAGCCTGCCGCCTTGACAGCAGCCTCAGCAACTTCGATGGCACCTGGATCAATATCGCTGCCTGCAATCTCGAAAGGAATGTCATCGCGGGTCAAATCCATCGCTTCGTCGCGAGCCTGATCCCATAGCTCGCGACCAATGACAGGCCAGTCTTCAGAGTTAAAGGTACGTCTCAATCCCGGGGCAATATTCCATGCCTGCATTGCTGCTTCTACCAGCAGAGTACCGGAACCGCAGCACGGGTCATAGAATGGTCGATCCGGGGTCCAGCGGCTAAGCTGAATAAGAGCCGAAGCCATAGTCTCTTTGAGCGGAGCCTCCGTCACGAGCTTGCGGTAGCCGCGCTTGTGCAGCCCCGGACCCGTTGTATCGAGCGTTAGCAATGCACGGTCATTTAAGAGAATGACCTCTATAACGTAACGAGGGCCGTCCTCCTCAAACCAATCCGTGTGATAGGTTTCCTTGAGCTTTTCCACAATCGCCTTCTTGACGATTCCCTGACTGGCTGGTACGCTACTAAGCTGTGATTTGTGCGAGCGTCCCTCTACAGGAAATTCACCATCCATAGGAATCCAATCCTCCCATGGCAAAGCCTTGGTGCCCTCAAACAGCTCGTCGAAGGTGGTTGCGGGAAATTCACCCATTTTAATAAGAACGCGGTCTGATGTGCGCAGCCACAGGTTACACCGGCATATATCCATATAATCCCCGGAAAAAACGACGCGGCCATTCTCGACGGTCAGGTCCTCGTATCCGAGTTCTCTGAGCTCCCGAGCCACGACAGCTTCAAGTCCCATCGGCGCAGTTGCAATTAGTTGCAGTTGAGTCATTAAACGTATTCACTCCGTCCCATAATCATATAAGCTTGGTTCAATCCTTATAGTATAGGTCATTGTAAACGAAGAGACAAATCATTTAAGGTAAAAAATTTGCGAAGGACACCGTGTCCAACCTGCGTTATGATAAAGCAAGAAGGAGAGATGAAACGTGGAAATTACACCCAATATGACACCTGAACAATATGTAGACCAACTGGTACAGGAGGATGAAGCGCTACGCGGCATCAGGGAGGCCATTGTTGCAGAGGGGATGCCTGAGGTATCGGTGGCTCATCCTTACGGGAAGCTGCTGACCTTTCTGATTGAGGTATCCGGCGCGCAGCAGGTACTGGAGATTGGTGCATTAGGCGGGTACAGCGGATTATGTCTGGCCCGTGGGCTGGGAGAAAAGGGACGCATAGTGTCATTGGAGCTGAAAGAAGCGTATGCGGCGCTGGCACATCGACATATGGAGGAAAATAGCTACGGTGACCGTGTCGAATATCGTATCGGACCTGCAGCGGACAGCCTGAAGAAGCTTCAGGAAGAGGGGAGAACCTTCGATTTTTTCTTCATTGATGCGGATAAGGAAAATTACCCGGTGTATCTGGAATATGCGATTGCTCTGGCGAATCCAGGTGCCATTATTGCAGGAGATAACTGTTTTCTTCGTGGACGGACGCTGAATACGGACAAGAACGGTCCTGCCGTACAGGCCGTGAGACGCTTTAACGAAACGATAGCTACGGATCCGCGACTGGTCAGTACGCTTTTGCCAGCCTATGACGGATTGGCTTTGGCCCGTGTAAAATAGGCTGTAATGTTACTTATATAGCTATGCAAAAAGTGCTATACAAAAAGAACCTCCTTGTCCACAAAATTGTGGAGCGGAGGTTCTTGTCTGTTCTGGAAGGCTGACCTTACCAGAAGGCTATCTTACCTGAAATCAGGTGCAGGCTTACGATCATAGAGCTTCATACGTACCCAGAATATATTGACGATCAGCAGGACACCCGACATGATGAACAATCCTTCGATGCCTATAAACCCGGACAGTACCCCGCCAATAACAGCGCCCAGCATATTACCAAGCGACAGCGAGCTGGTATTGAAGCCGAACGAACGGCTTTCCATGCCTTCCGGCGTATACGTGCGAATCAGCGCGTTTACGCTTGGTAGCAGTCCGCCCATAAATATACCCATGAAAAAACGGATCGTGACGAGCTGCCATACCTGATTGACAAAAGCCTGCGGAATGAGCATAAGTGCGGTTCCGAGTAGAGCGAGGGTCAAAATACGGTGCGCCCCGATCTTGTCACTCAATCTTCCAAGCAGCGGCGCAGCGACCATATTCGACACGCCGGTAATGGCTGTAACAAAGCCGGCAATGAGCGCAATTCCTTCTGCCGACCCATACAGCTTTTGCACATATAACGGCAGCAAAGATACCGTACTGATCATGGCAAACTGGAGCAGGAACGTTACGGTAAACAGAGCCGGAAGCTGGGGCGTATGGCTTAGCTCCTTTAATCCGGCAAGAACCGAAATTTGCGGTGTTCGTGCAGCTTCGGCTTTGCTGAAATCTTCCTTAACCAGAAACATTGCGATGAGAGAGGCTACAAGAATAAGAGCGCCTGTAATGTAAAAGATCGGTCTGAATCCAACCCAGTCAGCCAAAAAACCACCCATCAGAGGGCCGAGAATCGTACCCGCCATCTGACCAGATTGCATAATCCCCATAGCGAAACCAGTCCGTTCTTTGGGTGTGGTACCCGACACCAGGGAAATCGAAGCTGGATTGAAGCCAGAAATCGTACCGTTTAGCAAACGAAGCGCCAACAGTTGCCACGGATGGGTGACCAAACCCATGCAGCCGATCACCAGAGCCATACCAAAACCCGAGCGGAGCAGCATTGCTTTGCGCCCATATCGGTCAGCCAGCTTGCCCCATAGGGGTTGGAACATAAATGAAGTCAAAAAGTTTGCGGCAAAAATAACTCCGGCCCACAAGCCGATATTATGTTCTCCCTTCACATGAAGGTCTTGAGCCAGATAGAGGGCGAGGAATGGAGTAATCATCGTAATACCCGCATTGACCAGAAACTGACCGAACCAAAGCACAATGAGATTGACTTTCCACGTCTCCCGCGTTTTCAATGTGCTTTCACTTCCTTTCTGTCATTTCTTGCTGATGCAAAACACTACTTATCCTAAATAGAACTTCCCGGAGCTTTAAAAAGCCATTTCTTTAGTATAGCACACTTCATTGAAACTTTATCCAAATGTCATGGGTTTGTCATGGATTGTCCGCCAGCGGCGGTTGTTACGACTCCTGAAAAAGGGCATAATATAGTACAGTAGTTACGATTCGAACTGGAGGCTGAAGTCATGACCTACAACGATACCTTTATCCGCGCTTGCCGCAAGCAGGCTGTGGATCATATTCCCGTATGGTACATGCGGCAGGCCGGAAGGTATGATCCTGAATATCGCAAAATTAAAGAGAAATACACGTTGCTTGAAATTTGTCGTCAGCCCGAGCTGGCCGCAGAAGTGACCTTAATGCCCGTGCGCAAGCTTGGGGTGGACGCTGCTATTTTATATTCTGATATTATGAATCCGGTAGCCTCGCTGGGGGTTGATTTTGATATTGTCAAAAATATTGGTCCGGTTATTGAACATCCGATTCGTACAGCGGCGGACGTGGACAAGCTGCGCCCGATTGATGTAGAACGAGATCTGGGTCATATTTTAGAAACGATCCGTATTTTAGACCGTGAGCTGGAAGTACCGCTGATTACGTTCGCCGGAGCTCCTTTTACAATTGCGAGTTATTTAATAGAAGGCAGACCGTCCAAGGGGTATATCCGCACTAAAGCTATGATGTACGGAGAACCTGAATTATGGCGTCGGCTGATGGACAAGCTTGGGGACATGGTAATTACATACGTGCGTGCCCATATCGCTAATGGCGGCAAGGCATTTCAACTGTTTGACAGCTGGGTAGGGGCGCTTTCGCCTCGTGATTTCCAAACGTTTGTGCTGCCGACGATTACACGTATTTTCCATGAGCTGTCCGATCTGGACGTACCGAAAATTTATTTTCCCGGTGTAAGCTCGGGTGAGTTGCTTCCGCTGCTGGGCGGGGTAAAAGCCGATGTGATCGGACTGGACTGGCGGGTGAGTATACCTGAAGGACGCCGTCGTTTGGGTAATGCTTTTGGTGTGCAGGGAAATCTGGACCCTTACGTGCTCACAGCGCCGATAGATGTAATTAAACAGTATGCGAAAACGATTGTGGATGAAGGAATTTTGGAGCCGGGATATATTTTTAATCTGGGTCACGGTTTATTTCCAGAAGCTTCGTTAGATAAGCTGAGAGAGCTTACAGAGTATGTGCACGAGTATTCCCGTTCCGTTTTGAACAAAGAAGTAATCAATCCAAAATGTTAAGAGGTGATGTGCTGATGAAAACCAAAGTGGGTGTACTGGTTATGTCCTACGGGACACCGGAAAGTTTGGATCAGGTGGAAGCCTATTATACGCATATTCGTCGTGGTAACGCTCCTTCCCCGGAGCAATTGAAAGAATTAAAGGACCGTTATGAAGCCATTGGCGGTGTATTTCCGCTACGTCAAAATACGGATCGTCAGGTTCACAATCTGCAAGAAACCTTAAATCGGGAAAATCGTAACCCGGATATTGAATTTATCTGTTATCAGGGACTCAAACATGCCAAGCCGTTCATCGAGGATGGCGTGGAGGCTATGGTGCATGACGGTATCCGTACAGCGGTAGGTGTCGTGCTGGCTCCGCATTATTCTGTAATGAGTGTAGGCACTTATATTAAGCGTGCACAGGCCAAGGCACAGGAACTGGAGTTGGCTATATCGTTTGTGGAAAGCTATCATCTTCATCCAAAGCTGATCAAGACGTTAACCGAGCGTGTAAATGCCAAGCTGGCGCTTTTCGAAGAGGCAGGGGCGAATCGGGACGAGGTACGTGTATTGTTCAGTGCGCACAGCTTGCCTGAGCGGATTTTGGCGATGGGTGACCCTTATGTAGAGCAATTGATGGCTACTTCACAAGCAATTGCGGATAAGGCAGGAATCACCAACTGGCAGTTTACGTGGCAGAGTGCAGGCCGCACAGCAGAGCCTTGGCTCGGTCCTGACATCCTAGATACCATGCATAGTCTCAATGAAGACCAGGTTGAATATGTGCTGGCTGCACCAGTCGGTTTCGTTTCCGATCATCTGGAAGTACTGTACGATCTGGATATTGAGGCGCAGGCTTTGGCGAAGAAACTGGATATGCGTTTCCAGCGGATTGATTCGCTTAACAGTGATCCATTGTACATGGAGACGCTTAGCGATGTCATCATAGACCAATGGAAAAAGGGATGAAGACATAATGGAGCAAAAATTACGCAACATTGTGATTGTAGGCGGAGGATTGACCGGACTGAGCGCAGCTTTTTATACACGTAAAATGTACAAAGAAGCAGGCTACACACCACGGATTACGCTGGTGGAGAAGGCCCCGGTGCTGGGCGGGAAAATCGAAACGTTGCATAAAGACGGATTTGTGATTGAAAAAGGGCCGGACTCCTTTCTGGCCCGTAAAACGGCTATGATCGACCTGGCGAAAGAGCTGGATCTGGATCATGAACTGGTAAGCACGAATCCTGAGGCGAAAAAAACATACATTTTGCATGAAGGTCAGCTTCATCCGATGCCCCCCGGTCTGGTACTGGGGATTCCGACGGAGCTTAAACCGTTTCTGCGCAGCGGATTGATCTCGTTGGGCGGCAAGCTGCGGGCCATGATGGATTTTGTTATTCAGCCCCGTCGCGTACCGGGTGATGAAGCCTTGGGTGATTTTATTGAACGTCGATTGGGCAAAGAAGTGCTGGAGAATGTAACCGAGCCTCTACTGGCTGGCATATATGCTGCCAATATGAAGACGCTGAGCTTGCAGGCGACCTTTCCGCAATTTGCTGAGGTAGAGCAGCAATACGGGAGCCTCATTCACGGGATGATGACCGGAAGAAAACCGGCAGAGACGCATACAGGTACGAAAAAAAGTGTCTTTTTGACCTTTCGTCAAGGGCTGCAAAGTTTGGTACATGCGCTACTGAATGACTTGCGTGACTGTGATTTGCGCACAGGCGTTGCTGTTACAGAGTTCACAAAGACAGCAGACGGTGAAGGAAGCGTCTACCATGTTGTACTGGATAATGGGGAGACGTTGGAGGCGGACGATCTATTTATCACGACTCCGAATTTTGCCGCTGCACCGCTGTTGCAGGGACATGTGAATGTGGCCGCACTGGAAGCCGTTGATTATGTGTCCGTGGCCAATGTGGTCATGGCCTTTCATAAACAAGACATTGAGAATGTTTTTGATGGTTCCGGTTTTCTGGTTCCGCGTAAAGAGGGACGCAGTGTGACGGCATGTACGTGGACATCTGCCAAGTGGCTGCATACCAGTCCGGACGATAAGGTACTGCTGCGATGTTATGTGGGGCGTGCCGGAGCCGAAGAAACAGTGGAGCTACCCGATGATGAACTGACTGCGCTGGTACGTAAGGATTTGCAGGATATGATGGGCGTTACGGCGACTCCGCTATTTACGGAAATTACCCGTCTTCGCCACTCCATGCCGCAATATCCGGTAGGACACCCGCAGGCTATCGCCGATCTGAGGGAAGAACTGCGTACAGCGATGCCGGGAGTGTATGTTTTGGGTGCCGGCTATGATGCTATCGGCTTGCCGGATTGTATCCGTCAGGCCAAGGAATGGGCCTCTGTTGCCGTCCAAGCTGCGGAACGGGAAGCGGTCGAGGTACAGGTATAATTAAATGAATGGAGCAGCTTGAATAACGAACCCTTCGCAATCCCAAGCGAGGGGTTCTATTTATACCGAAATTTGATAATATAATGGAGAAGGTGTCAAAAGCGTTGGATCATTTAAGAAAGTAATGCATATGCAACAGCATAGAAGGAGTGAAGAATGTACCCTCCCAGATCACAGAAAAATGAAGGTCGAAAGAAAGCAAGGAAGCGAAAAATAGGCAAGGCCTGGATCATTACGAATCTTGTCCTGCTGCTTATGATCGTAGGTCTTTTTGGATATTATTACATATTTGAACACAGGGAGAGTAGCTCTCTTGCGGAAAACGCCGGACTATTGCAACAGGATAACAAGGCCAAAACGGATTCTGCGGGTGGAGGACAGTCTTCTAGCCCGATAACAGAGAACATTACTGCTGTTTCAAATGAACAAATGAACGATAGCTCCAATGGAGACGAGCAAGCTGCTGACGATAAAACGGAGCCTTCTTCGGATACTGCTACAGATACAGACAGTCGCCCGGTGACAACGTCTGACACGACTGCTCCCGAAGGCAACTCGTCACAATCAGGAGTATCTTCAGAGAACGCCGGGCAATCACCGGACAGCGGGAATTCTACTGACCCCAACGAATCGGAGCTGGGAAAGAACGTGGCATCAGATGGAACAGCTTCACCGACAGTCACGCTCCATTTTGTAGGGGATGTGCAGTTTTCCGGTAAGGTTGAGCAGCGGTTGGAAAAGAACGGATTTGATTTTCCATATCAATATCTTGGAAATCTGTTTCGCAAGGACGATCTGACGATAGCCAATCTGGAAACGCCGGTTACAACCGGGGGCGTGGGTGCGCTGAATAAAACGTATGTGTATAAATCTTCTCCCAAGGCGTTGACTGCGTTGGCTGCGGCAGGAATAGACGCTGTAAATTTGGCCAACAATCATATTTTGGATCAGGGCACAGACGGATTACTGGATACGCTGAAATATTTGAAAGAAAATGATATAGCGTATACCGGAGCCGGGCGTAATGCAAAAGAAGCGTATGCTCCGCACTATTTTGAACGTAAAGGGTTTAAAATTGCGTTGTTGGGAGCTACACGGGTTATGCCCGAGGCCAACTGGAATGCAGGCGCCAAACAGCCCGGTGTTGCAGGAGCCTACGATTCGACCGCGATCGTGAAGTCGATTCGTGAGGCGCGCAAGCAGGCTGATTTGGTTATTATCATTGCCCATTGGGGCAAGGAGCGCGTGACTGTATTGGAGCCTCATCAAACCGAGCTATCGCATGCTTTTATTGATGCAGGGGCAGATCTCGTCATTGGAGGTCACCCGCACGTGCTACAGGGGATGGAGCAGTATAAAGGCAAATGGATTGCATACAGCACAGGCAATTTTATTTTTTCTAAATCTACAGTACCAGCCACCTGGGATACAGCGATATTTCAGGCAACCTGTACCCGGGCCGGGGCTTGCAGCATGAAGCTGACTCCTTACCGGGCAGAGCTGGGTCAACCAGTTCCAATGAAGGATGCGGAGGCCAGCAAAATTTTACAAGAAGTAGCGGCGATGTCACCGGCTAATATTTCTGTAGGCGCAGACGGTACAGTAAGCGCCCGATAGTTGTTGAAGGAAATCTTTTACACGAGGCTGGTCTGTATTGAGGCTACCACTTGTGGATGGAGGTCATAACCGGAATGGATCATTTGTGCGTGGCTCACCGTGGTTTTTCGGGAATTGCTCCCGAGAACACGTTGGCGGCATTTAAGCTTGCGATCGATCAGCTGTTTGTTCGCTGGATTGAGCTGGATGTACAACTGTCGAAGGACGGCGTTCCGGTGGTCATCCATGATTTCACGTTGGAGCGCACGACTAACGGCACAGGTCGAGTGAAGGATACGGACTGGAAAGAGCTGAAACGTCTGGATGCTGGTGGCTGGAAAAGCGCGGAATATCAAGGAGAAAGGATTCCTACTCTCGCACAAGTGCTGGATCTGTGTCGTGGCCGCGTATCGCTCAATATTGAGCTAAAAACCGCAGGGGATATGTATCCGGGGCTGGAGAAGGCGGTACTCCGTGAAATTGTGGCGCGGGATATGGAGAATGAAGTGGTATTGACCTCTTTTGAGCGTTCCGCTTTACGTCGGGCCAAAGAGCTGACGCCAGGTATCCGTACCGGGCTGATTATTGATGCTCGTCCGGAGGATCTGGCAAAGCAGTTGGAAGGGCTGCAATGCTCTTTTCTATCCATGGGCTACCCGCGTTTGGATCGAAAGCTGATGAAAGACTTGACCGGACGCGGTATCACAGTCATGGCGTGGACGGTGGATGATCGTAGCATCATGCGAAGATTGGCCTCATTACATCCTGAATTGATGATTTGTACCAATTGGCCAGATCGCTGGGCGCAGGTTTTTTTGCATTCCAAACACCGGATGTGGCACTATATACGTAATCTATTTATAAAATAATTGGACTATATACGCGGGAAGGGTGATGGTCGTAATGAACGTGGAAATTCGTAATGTCTACTGTGTCGGGCGCAATTATAAGCTGCATGCCGAGGAACTGGGAAATGAGGTTCCTACAGAACCGATGATTTTTTTAAAGCCTTCCCATGCGGTAGTACCGCTGGATGGAGCAACATTGGAGCTGCCTAAAGATCAAGGAGACATTCATTATGAGACAGAGCTGATTGTGGCGGTAGGCCGTAATTACGAACCGGGTATGTCTGCGGAAACGATTCTGAGTGCATTTGCCTTTGGTATTGATTTTACCCTGCGTGATGTACAAAGCGTTCTCAAGAAAAAGGGTCACCCCTGGACGGCGGCTAAAGGGTTCAAATCTTCTGCTCCCGTTACACCGTTCTTGCCTTTAGAGAAACTGGACTCGCTGGAGCAGCAGGATTTTTCATTGCTCAAAAATGGACAGGAAGTACAGCGCGGCCATATCAAGGATATGATTTTTTCCATTAAGCATATCATTGATTACATAGGGAATCATTATGGACTGGGTGAGGGCGATATTATTTTTACAGGCACTCCGGCAGGTGTAGGGCCTATAACGAGTGGAGATCGTTTCGAGCTATTTTGGGGAACTGACCGTCAAGGAAGCTGCACAATCGGTTAAGCTGATGCGTGTGATTGCATCAATTAAGTTGGTTAAAAAGGGAGTTCTCTTGGTAGTTGGGCAGTATGGAAGGATTTCCGCAGGCAAGAATGTAAGGGCCGTGTCCTGTGCCATAGCATGGGACGCGGCTTTTATATAAGTGTAGAGCGTTGTACAATAAATTACGAACTGAACAATGAAAAACGAGAGATTCATTGCAAAGTGGGGGTATATCATGGATTGGATCATCGGATTGCTTGGCGCTACTATAGTGGCGGGGGCTGCTTTTTATAAAAAATCCTTAACCTTATCGGGCTTTGCGGCGGCTGTGCTGATGGGAACCGTGTATTATGGTGCAGGTAACCTGTTTTGGTTCGGGACCTTGCTCCTGTTCTTCATTACATCGACCTTGCTGTCGAGGTTTAAAAAGGAGCGCAAGGCAGAGCTTGAAAAATCGTATGCCAAAACCGGAAATCGGGATGCTGGTCAGGTATGGGCCAACGGGGGATTAGGTATGCTGTTATGCCTGTGCTATGCAATCTGGCCTCATGTTGCCTGGCAGTTGGCTTTTGTTGGCGTCATGGCTACAGTCACGTCGGATACGTGGGCAACGGAATTTGGCAGCCTGAGCCGCAAGCCGCCTCGCTCGATACTGAATGGCAAGGTGCTGGCACCCGGAACCTCGGGAGGTGTATCTGTTCTGGGGACAGCTGCGGCCTTGGCTGGGGGAGTTCTGATTGGAATAGGCGCCTGGGGCTTTGGATACGCCATAGGAATGCCAGGCTTGCCGCTATGGCTGTGGGCACTGATCGGGGGAATATCTGGTAGTGCAGGGGCCTTTGCCGACTCCTATCTTGGTGCTACGGTACAAATGATGCGTTCCTGCACGGTTTGCGGCCGGGAAGTAGAGGTAGACTCGCATTGTGGACAACCGACGGTCTATGTGCGGGGCTGGCGTTGGATGAGCAATGATCGAGTGAATAGCATCAGTTCGATTTTCGGGGGGCTGGTCGCTCTGGCAGGCATTCTGTTTATACTCTAGTACAGGGAGGCGCGAAGATGGGCGGTATACATGGAGATAAATATGAGGCCATTTTGGACGCCGCTTACACAGTCTTCGGCACCAAAGGCTTTTATGAAAGCAGGATTTCCGAGATTGCAGAACAGGCGGGTGTCGCCAAAGGTACGGTATATTTGTACTTCAAAAGCAAGGAACAGCTGTTTACAGCGGTCACGCGCAGAGATTGCGAGCAATACCTGGCTGAGATGGAGGGCGCATTGGCTAACCGCGCTTTGGAGGAGGGGCTGCTGCGAATGGCAAATCTGCACTTGCATTACTACTACAAGCGCAAGCAGCATACCAAACTGTTTTTTATGACCCCGAACAATGACCCTGATTTAATGGAGTTTATGCGCGGATTCATTCAGGATTATACCGATATGGTCAAAAACAAGCTGGCGTCAGAGGGTGTGCAGCAGCCTGAGCTTCATGCGAAGGCATTCATTGGCATGATGGAGCGCCTGAAAATGGACATTTTACTGGATAAAGATTATCGTGAATACGATGTGGATCAGACGGCTGAATTTGCGGCTAACTTGTTTATGCACGGCTGTAAAGCCGGGAGCGGAATACGCAGACTGTGATATTGTAAAGCCAGAAACCGTACTGACTTCGTTCAGATCACGGTTTTTTTAATCATTGGGTGTGACTGTGTTAAAATAAACAAGATGCATCACAAAATAGGGGAAGAGCAGGGAATCCGTATGAATATTATGACCGTTGAACATATAACGAAAAGCTATGGCGAAAAAATGCTGTTTGAGGATGCTTCCTTTGGCATGGATGAACGTGACAAAATAGGGGTCGTTGGTGTGAATGGCACTGGTAAATCAACGTTTTTACGCGTGATTTCCGGCTTAGAGCCACCGGATGATGGCAATATTGCGGTCAACAACGGTGTACGCATTCAATATTTGGCGCAAAATCCCGAGTTTGACCCCGAGGTGAAGGTACTCCAGCACATTTTCCACGGCACCCAGCCTGAAATGAAGGCCGTGCGCGAATATACGGAAACGATGGAGATGCTGGAGCTGAATCCGGGCAGCGAGGAGCTTCAAAACCGCCTGTTGAAGGCAAGCCAGCAAATGGATACGCTCCAGGCATGGCAGCTGGAGAGTGAGGCCAAAAACATACTGACCCGGCTGGGTATCACGCAGTTTGAGGCACGTATGGGCGTGCTTTCTGGTGGACAGCGTAAACGTGTTGCTTTGGCAGCGGCTTTGATCCAGCCCTGTGAGCTGCTCATTCTGGACGAGCCTACGAACCATATTGATAATGACTCGGTGGAATGGCTGGAGCAGTATTTGCAGAAAAGACGCGGCGCGTTGCTGATGATTACGCATGATCGCTATTTTCTGGATAGAGTAGCAACTGTCATGCTAGAGCTGGATCATGGTCGACTTTTCCGATATGAAGCTAACTATACCCGTTTTCTGGAGCTAAAGGCGGAACGCGAGGAACGGGAAGCGTCATCGGAGCAGAAACGGCAAAACCTGTTGCGCAATGAACTAGCCTGGATTCGCCGGGGGGCAAAAGCCCGTTCGACCAAGCAGAAAGCGCGTATTGAACGATTTGAGCAGCTTAAGGATCAACAACCGGAAGCCCGTTCCGGGTCTGTAGACATGTCGGTAGCCTCCACGCGCTTGGGTAAAAAAATACTGGAGCTGGAGCATCTGTCCAAATCGGTAGATTCCCGAAAGCTGATACAGGATTTGAGCTATATCGCTGTGCCCGGTGACCGGGTCGGGATTGTGGGTCCCAATGGTAGCGGAAAATCGACTCTGCTCCAAATGATTGCACAGCGCGTAGAACCGGATTCAGGCAGTGTAATCGTGGGACCGACCGTAAAGCTCGGTTATTTTACCCAGGAGCATCAGGAAATGAACGAATCGCTGCGTGTTATCGAGTATATTAAGGAAGAAGCAGAAGTCATCCGGACAGCAGATGGCTCGGCTATTACAGCCGCACAAATGCTGGAGCGGTTTCTGTTTGCGCCAAGCGCGCAATGGACGGTCATTTCCCGGTTGTCAGGGGGCGAGAAACGGCGCTTGTACCTGCTGCGTGTGCTGATGTCCGCACCGAATGTACTGTTACTGGATGAACCAACGAATGATCTGGATATTCAGACTCTATCCGTGCTGGAGGACTATCTGGATGAATTTCCGGGTGTTGTTTTTATCGTTTCCCATGACCGGTATTTCCTGGACCGCACGATAGACAAGGTACTGGCATTCGAAGGAGAAGGACAGGTACGTGTGCATGTGGGCGATTACAGCGAGTATGCAGAATGGATCAGTAAAAATGCTCAATCCGCTTCGAATCCGCCTGTCCCAGCGGGGACTTCTTTTGCTCAGTCTTCCACGTCTAAGTCTGCGGATGCTTCGGATTCAGTTAAGGAGACAAGCAAAACCAGGCTTAAATTCACCTTTAAGGAACAGCGGGAATATGAGCAAATTGACGAATTGATCGAACAGGCTGAGGAGAAGTTGGCTAGCATCCAGCGACAGATGGAAGAGTCTTTCAATGATTCCGCACGACTACAAGAACTTATGGCTGAGCAAACAAAGGCCGAACAGCATTTGGAGCATCAAATGGAGCGCTGGACCTATCTGAACGAGCTGGCCGAGCAAATTGAACAAAGCAAATCTTAAAATACGAAACAAGTATATTGCGTGAATCGTTTTTCCGTCGTTACTTAAACAAGCAAGTCTCCGTTAAGCGCTGGAGACTTGCTTTTTCGTATTTATTCCAGTACATCGGTCGTGGAATTGTTGTGGAAATAACTCATGTCCTGACTTGGAAACTCGAAGCTACCTATCATTATGCAAATGTATGAATGAACTTATTAATATGTTTTTCATATTAATAAGTAGATTATTATATATTTCTAATATTAAAATTTGCTTGCTATAATCAAATTTATATGGAAGGAGGCATTCAAAATGGAATATCGTAAACTTGGAAAAAGCGGCTTGAGGGTAAGCGAGATAGCATTGGGGAACTGGATAACCCACGGTGCACAAGTGGATGACACCACAGCGAAAGCATGTGTCTATGCTGCATTAGATTCAGGAATCACCACGTTTGATACTGCTGATGTTTATTCAGATACGATGGCGGAAACGGTTTTAGGTCATTCTTTAAAGGGAATACGACGTGAAAGTATTGAACTATGCACAAAGGTTTTTCATCCAACAGGTACCGGACAGAATGATAAAGGGCTATCCCGCAAGCATATTATGGAGGCCTGCCATTCTTCCCTTCGACGCTTGCAGACGGATTATATTGATGTTTATTATGCACATCGTTTTGATCCAACCGTATCGCTTGAAGAGACATTTTTGGCATTATCCGACTTGGTTCGTCAGGGGAAGATTTTGTATGTAGGGGTGAGCGAGTGGACAGCAGACCAGATAAAGCAAGGAGCGGATTTAGCGAGAGAACTAAAGGTCCCCTTCGTGGCAAGTCAACCCCAATATTCCATGCTATGGCGTATCATTGAAGCTGAAGTGATTCCCACTTGTGAGCAGGAAGGAATTGGACAGGTCGTTTGGTCACCTCTGGCACAGGGTATTCTTTCTGGCAAATATGCAGTAGACAAGCCGCTTCCCGAGGGTTCACGTGCTTCTACGACAGCAGGTTCACCATTTTTCGAACGCTTGGCCGGGCAATGGTTACGTAAAGAGGTCCTTCAGGCAGTGGAGCAGATCCGGCCAATTGCACAGGAAAATGGTTTGACGCTACCACAGCTTGCAGTAGCGTGGGTTTTACAAAACCCGCAAGTGTCCTCAGCTATTATCGGTGCTTCCAAGCCAGAGCAGGTGAAGGAGAATGTAAAAGCTGCGGGTGTCCGTCTCGATGGGGAGGTTATGAGACAAATTGACAGTATTTTAAACAGCGTTGTTGAACGTGATCCGAGTAAAACGGGTTAAGATTGCGTGCTGATGGGTGTTTACATGTCTAATGGCTTACTACAAGCTGTTTCTTCAACCACCTCCAAAAAACGAGTCAGAGGAGCGTCCTTCGCATCTGTTTTCCATGCAGCGTAAAGTGGGACGGACGGAGAATCTTCGTGAAAAGAACGGAATACGACATCACTACGTTGGAAAACAGAAACGGAAGAGGGAACAATGGAGATGCCTATACCAGCAGCTACCAAGTTAACGATTGTATACATTTGAACGGCTTCCTGTACGATTTGGGGCTGGAAGCCGTGTTGTCTGCAAAAGTCTAATATGAGGTCATGAAAAGACGCTCCCATATGAGGTGGAGACAGGATAAAAGATTCTTCCGCTAAAGAACGTAAAGACAAGGTTGGGTGGTGGGCTAGCGGATGTGTTGCGGGAAGTACGGCAATGAGTGATTCGTTGCTGTAGAGCTGAGAGGTGATATGTATAGATGGATCTGCCCAGCGCAGGAAGCCCACATGAACTTTGCCTTCGTGTATAGCTTTCAGTTGTTGGGCAGATGTCATTTCAAACAACGTAAGCTTCACGTCTGGAAAACGCTCCCGGAATTTCTTTAAGGCGTTAACCATCAGACCGCCAGATGCCGAATCAACAAAAGCGATGGATAAATGTCCGAATTTCCCCTGACTTGCAAGCTGTGTCATTTTAATGGATTTTTCCAATTGAGAAACCATGTTTCTGGATTCCTCTAAAAAGATGGCTCCTGCGGACGTAAGTCGAACTTGCCTTTTGGTTCGTTCCAAAAGTTTCACGCCAAGCTCTTCCTCAAGGCTTTGGATTTGTTGGCTCAAGGGGGGCTGAGTGATATTCAGTTTTTTTGCAGCACGATTAAAATGTAGTTCTTCTGCCACTGCGATAAAGTAACGTAGTTTCTTCAGATACATAGTTGTGATTTCCTTTCGCCAAGCCTTTGCCGACCTATTCTCAGTGGAACAGGCCGGTCGTCATCATTCGGATTAAACCGTCACATAAGCGGCGAGCAGACGAGCAGTGTTCACTACAGCCTGCTTGTGCGTACGCTCCATCGCATGGGAGGCGTGTACGCCAGGGCCGATCAGCGCAGCACGGATATTGTTGCCTGCTTTCAGCGCAGCCGAAGCGTCAGAACCATAGTGCGGATAAATATCAACCGCATACGGGATATTCAGCTCCTTGGCCAGCTGAATCAGACGAGTCGTCATGTCATAATCATAAGGCCCGGAGGAATCCTTGGCACAAATGGATACATCCGTCTCCTTGCAGCTCAGATCCTCGCCTATGCAACCCATATCGACGGCAATCATTTCGCTGATTCCTTCGGGGATGTAAGCAGCTCCGTGACCGACTTCCTCGTAGTTGGAAATGAGCAGCTTAACGGTATGACGGGGCTTCCAGTTTTCGCGTGTAGCGGCTTCCAATACACCAAACAGCGCAGCCACGCTGGCTTTATCATCCAGATGCCGCGACTTGATAAAGCCGCTGGGTGTCACGACCGGACGGGCGTCGAACGAAATAAAATCGCCTACCGCAATGCCGAGCTGAAGCACATCCTCTTTGGATTCGACAAGCTCGTCGATCCGCACCTCCATATGGCTTTCCTTGCGTTCAAAGCTACGTGCATCATCATAGACATGCACAGACGGATGGCTCGACAGAAGCGTGCCTGTATATGTTTGTCCGCTTCTGGTATGAATCAGGCAGTATTCGTTTTCGATGCTGTTCATCATGAAGCCGCCGACAGATGTCAGCCGCAAGGTACCATGACTGGTCATTGAGCGTACCATCGCACCCAATGTATCCACATGCGCGCTCAGCGCAACTGTACGGTCTGTCTGCTGGCCCTCTAGGGTCAAGATGGCACCGCCCTTGGCGTTCCATTCTAAGGGCACCCCAAGGCTTGCGGCTTCTGTACGGATCAGTTCCATCACATGATGCGTGTAGCCGCTGGGACTGGGGGTGTTCAATAGTTGATTCAGGAAGGTCATGATATAATTTTCGTTCAGATGAATCGTCATGTTGTTGCTCCTCCTCATTTGGACAACCGGTCAAGGTCAGAGGACGTTTGCTCTGTATCCTTGTCAGATGTAGACACCGCACTGGACGAACCAGACGTATTATAGACGGTATCTGCATATGCTTCCACAGCGGGTGTGTGTTCTTCTTGCAGTGTATGAAGCTGGGTGGTCAGACGTTTGATTTCTCTCTGAAGCTTATATTGACGGAAAATACCGAAGGAACCGACGATAAGCCCTCCAAGAAGAGTGCAGCCGAGAATAAGTAAAATCAAAGGAACGTTGACCGTACGAAATAGTAGATTTACTTGGACCGATTTCACGTTAATGACAGCGAATACACCCGTTAACAAAGCGATAACAAGAGCTGCGATCAAAGACCATTGTGTTTTCAAAATGCCACCACCTTCCGCTACATTATAAAATCCCTTGCCCGTCATGGACAAGGGATTTATCCGTGCATCGTTTCAATGCCGGATTTTAATCGTGTATGGTTTTACTTTCCAGCGGTCAGCTTTTCCATTTCCGTAATAACTTCCTCGAATACGCTCATCGCTTCGCGAATCGGTTGCGGAGAGGACATATCCACGCCGGCCTTCTTCAAAATATTAATCGAATAATCGCTACCGCCGCTCTTCAGGAATCCTAAATAACGGTCAACGGCTGGCTGTCCTTCTTCCAGAATCTGTTTCGAGAAGCTGGTTGCCGCAGAGAAGCCGGTAGCATATTTGTAGACATAAAAGCTGTTATAAAAATGGGGGATACGCGCCCATTCCATTTCAATATCTTTGTCTACCTTCATGCCAGGGCCGTGATATTTCACATTCAGATCATAATAAATCTCTGAAAGAAGCTGCGGTGTAAGGGACTCTCCCTGTTCTGCTCGCTCATGTACGATTTTCTCAAACTCCGCAAACATCGTTTGACGGAATACCGTTGTGCGGAATTGGTCCGCATAGTAGGTAAGAAGGTACATTTTCTCTTTTGGATCGGTAGACTTTTTCAGCAAGTAGTCCATCAGTAACGCTTCATTCGTTGTCGATGCTACTTCAGCCAGGAAAATGGTATACTGGGCATCCCGATACTTCAACGCATTATCCGAGTAATACGAATGCAGTGCGTGGCCCATCTCATGGGCGAGCGTAAACATGCTGTTCAGGTTATCTTTATGGTTCAGCAGCACATAAGGGTGAGTGCCGTAAGCACCCCAGCTGTATGCGCCTGTACGTTTATTTTCATTTTCGTACACATCAATCCAGCGATCATCGTAGCCTTTTTGCAACGAAGCCAGGTAGTCCTTGCCCAGCGGCTTTAGACCTTCCTTCGTTTGCTTTTTAGCTTCTTCATACGAAATATCAAGCTTGTATTCGTCCACCAGCGGAGCGAACAGGTCATACATATGAAGCTCATCCACGCCCAGCAGCTTTTTGCGCAGCTTGATATAACGATGCAACAAAGGCAAGCTCTCGTGAATGGTATCAATCAGATTGGTGTACACTTTCTTCGGAATATTATCGCCATAGAGTGACATTTCCAGTACAGAAGGGTATTTACGAACATTAGAATAAAAAACATTCTTGTTCACATTGGCACTCAGTGTGGAAGCAATCGTATTTTTATTTTTGGCATACGTATCATAGACCGCTTTAAAAGCACGCTCACGTACTTCGCGGTGCGGGCTCTCAAGAAATTGAATATAGCTGCCATGTGTCAGCTCAGCCTCTTTGCCGTTTTCATCCTTGATTTTGGGGAATTTCATATCGGCATTGTTCAGCATACCGAAAATAGTTTGCGGTGCTTGAGCTAGGTTACCAACCTGTGCGAGAAGGGCTTCTTCCGACTTACCCAAAATATGCGCTTTCTCCCGTTTCATTTCTTGGAGCGTAAAGCGATAATCTGCCAACTTCGGATCATCAATTAATGCATCGAGCTGATTGTCAGGCAGCGCCAAAATTTCAGGTGTCACGAAGGACAGGGCTTCACTAACCTCAACGCCTAATTTTTTGGCTTTTTGTGAAAGGCCCTGATATGTAGGTTCAGCCGTATCCTCGTCATGATGTAGATGCGCGTATACGTATACGCGCTCGGTTTTGAGCGATAGTTCATCTTCCAGCTTAAAGCAATTGACAATCACTTCGGCTGAATTCAGCTTGCCCTGGAATTGTGTAGCCTTTTTGGCTAGTTGTTTAACTTCTTCGTACTCTTGATCCCATGCTTTGCGGTCTGGAAACAGATCTTCAAGCTTCCAGGTATTCTCCGCAGGCGCATCTGCGCGTTTTACGATTTCACTCATGGAGAGCCTCCTCTGATCGAACGAAATGTGGGGTGGGGCTGCGGCGGTAAGGGACGGCTGCCAAAATGAAGAAACCGCCACGCTGACCGTGAGCAGCAGAGCAAGAGGTTTTGTGGCATGCATGTAACGGCATATCCTCCTTATACCATGGCTTGTTATGCCATAGTATGACCTCCTGCGCCCAAAAGTATAATTTTCTTTACCTTGGGTCGGAACCTATATTTAATAAGCTGTATACAATAAGATAAAAGGCAAAGCAAACCATGATTACGGCAGTGAGGGCCATCCACTTTTTGAGAGGAGTCGGTAACGTATCACGTTTCATGATCAGCACTCCGCCCAGCGTAAAGGCCAGAATAATGAAGATGAGAAAGCTATTGGATACCATGAATGCGCTATACCTGTTTGAAAGCGTTCATGATCTGCTGCCACTCTTCCTCGTTATCTTGAAAGGACTGCTTGGGAAACCGATTTTGAGCCCAATGCATCAGTGCCGGACGGCTCAAAAACGTGTGGGCTTCTTCGCCCCAGTCATCGGATATTTCCCGTAAAACGATGTAACGGCCCTGCACCTCGACAGTCATCATGTTCCAATTGTCTTTTTTGTATATTTCGTGTTTTTTCATCATATGCATGTCTCCGATTTTAAAGATGTTTTGGTTCATGATACCGCAGTTTCCGCCGCAAAAGCAAATCATTCCAGCCTGCAAAAGCCCTCAAAACATCAATTGCATTGTGAAAAAGCATGAAGTATAATATGGATATTCGCCATATATGGCGGTATTTTTAGGAGGTTGTTCACTTGAAAGGTACAGTAAAATGGTTTAACGCAGAAAAAGGTTATGGCTTCATCCAAGTGGATGGTGGCGAGGACGTATTCGTACATTTCTCCGCAATCCAGGGCGACGGCTTCAAGACTTTGGAAGAAGGTCAAGCGGTTGAATTCGAAATCACTGAAGGTAACCGTGGACCCCAAGCAGCTAACGTAAATAAACTGTAAGTGTAACTGAATAGTAAGAAATGTTCCGCTCATGCGGATGTCTTATATATTACGGTTAAACGATGAATTTAGAGCGCAGTTCCTTGTAATTTAAGGGACTGCGCTTTTTTGCAAAAAAAAGTTTATGATATGAGAAAGCTGAGCTGGAATAGGGTATTATACCGTAATGAAAACAGAAGAGTGCTGTCTCCTCCAGTGCAATTGCGTTGATGAATTTGATTAACGGATACGGGATATTGGAACTGGGATGCCTTTCAAGGCTTAAAGCCAGTAGAGGATGAGGGATAGGCAGGGCTTTTAACCTATTTTGAAATAAAAATTTTATCAGGGTAAATTTTGTTTAATTTCAATTTTTGTGTATGTGGTCATGACAGGTATAAAGATTTTTTTTGAAAATGGCTCATTTTTCTTAAATATTAAAGAAAAAGTGAGGTTGTTCATTTGTGCTAAAAGGACGATCATATTATAATGAGTATGGTTTGGATAGGTATAATTACGTAGACAACAATGTGGAGGCACCGTCATTTGAGTTATGTTGAGCAAGGACGTTATCAAGTTCCGAGAGGCCCCATAGGTCTAATGAGCCGAATGTACAAGCACATTCTCCCCGAAACGAAGCAGGAATTGGGAAATTGGAAACACAAGGCTAAACAGATTCCGGATCCCGAGCTGAGAAGTCAGGCACTTGCAAGCATAGCGGAAAAGACGTTTCACTGTGTAGGCGGGGCGGTTTATGCCGCAGGGAATATGTCTGCCCGGCAGACGTTAATTCCGCTTATTGTGGCGTACCAGACGATTAGCGATTATCTGGACAACCTGTGTGATCGCAGCACGTCCATGGACCCGGATGATTTCAGGCTGTTGCATCAGTCTATGCTAGATGCGATCAACCCAGCAGCCAAGCCAGTGAATTATTACGCTTTGCGTCGTGAGCAGGAGGATGGCGGTTATTTGACCGGGCTGGTGACAACCTGTCAGTCTTGTGTAAGCAGGCTTCCGGGGTATGAGGCGGCAATGCCTTACGTTCAGGATCTGGCGGGATTATACACGGATTTGCAAGTTTACAAGCATATTAAACCCGAATTGCGCGAACAAGCGCTATTGGATTGGTGGTCGGTTCATAAGGGCCGTACACCGGAGCTGCGCTGGAACGAATTTGCTGCGGCTACCGGTTCAACCCTGGGGGTCTTTATGCTGTTTCTTGCTGCCAGCGACCGGCATCTCACGGATGCGGGGGCTGCCTCAATACATGCATCGTATTTTCCACATGTGTGCAGTCTTCATATTTTGCTGGATTATCTAATCGATCAAGACGAAGACCGGAAGGGCGGAGATCTTAACTTCTGCAATTACTATGAAGATACCGACATGATGCTGGACCGGATCGCCTACGTTGTGAATCGGGCGCGGGTTGATATTGCAGATGTCCCTGCCAGCTCCTTTCACCGGATGATTATCGAGGGATTGCTGGCGTTATATTTATCCGACCCCAAAGTTAGCGAGCAGCAGGAAGTGCGCGCGGTTTCGAAACGTTTAATGAAAAACAGTCCGCTTATGCGTTTGTTTTTCTTATTAAACAGTCGATGGATAAGAAGGCTTTTATGAACATTTTGAGGAGGTCATAAATCATGACAGCAGTTAAGAAAATCGCAGTATTAACGAGTGGTGGAGATTCACAGGGGATGAACGCCGCAGTTCGCGCCGTTGTGCGCAGCGGCTTGTATTTTGGACTTGAAGTATTCGGGGTTCAGCGCGGATATCAGGGCCTGCTGAATGATGATATTTTCCCGATGGATTTGAGAAGTGTCGGAGATATTATCCAACGTGGGGGTACTGTACTTCAATCTGCAAGATGCAAGGAATTTACGACTGAAGAAGGGCAGAAAAAAGGCGCACAAATTTTGCGTAACCGTGGAATTGATGGCGTAGTCGTGATCGGTGGCGACGGTTCCTATCAAGGGGCTAACAAACTGACCAAGCAAGGAATTAAAACAATGTGTCTTCCAGGTACGATTGACAATGACATTTCCTTCACTGACTATACGATCGGTTTTGATACGGCGGTTAGTATCGTAGTGGACGCCATCAACAAGCTACGTGATACCATGTCATCGCACGAGCGTTCTTCTATCGTAGAAGTTATGGGACGTCATTGCGGCGATATTGCTTTGCATGCAGGTCTGGCTTCCGGTGCGGAAACGATTTTGGTACCCGAGGTAGAGTTTGACCTGAATGAAGTATCTGATCGGATGAAGCAAAACTTTAAGCACGGCAAACGCCACAGTATCATTATCGTTGCTGAAGGCGCAGGCAAAGGTGAAACCGTAGCACAGGTAATCCAGGAAAACTGTCCGGATTATGAGCCGCGTGTAACGGTGCTTGGACACATTCAACGTGGAGGCACACCAACCGCATTTGACCGTAATCTGGCAAGCCGTTTGGGTGACTTTGCTGTTCGTCAATTGATTGAGGGTATATCGGACAAGGCTTGCGGAACGATTGATGGCAAGCTGGTAGCCACTGATATTGACAAGGTCGTAAATACGAAAAAAGAATTCAACATGGAGCTTTACGAGCTGGCTTTGCGGTTGTCCCAGTAATGAATAGCCGTTTTATGTAACAAATTGGTTCACATCTAGGAATTCTTAAACTCATGCGGATGACCCCTGTCATCCGCTTATTTTTTAACATTTAAAGCAGATCTGGAGGAAATAAACCATGTATTTGTTCAAAATCGAAGTAGACAGCTCGGAAGGAGCCTTAACTGTTATTCTCGTTGCGGAAAATGAGGAGCAGGCATTTCAGGCTGTGGATCAGCATGTGGAGAGACATTTTCTGTATCCTCCGAAACTGAACGAAGTCGCTATTGTGGAGAAAAAAAGAATAACTTCGGGTACTGCCTATGTCATGGAGACACGCTGATACACGCAAAGGCTAAACAGCCTCTGCGTGTCGTTTTTTTTCAGTAAAACGTCGTTGTACAGCCAGCAGGCGGAGGAGAAGTGCCACTGCTCCCGCGGCCAAACCTGTAATCAAGCCAATCCAGTAGCCGTAGGGACCAAATGATGTCCAACGTGCGATAATATATCCTATAGGAAGTCCGATAACCCAATAGGCCAGAAACGTAATCAGAAAGGCCGAATTGACATCCTTATATCCACGCAGTGCTCCTTGAGTAGGTGTAGCTATAGCGTCGGATATTTGAAAGAAAATCGCATAGAGCAGGAAATGTTGCGTTAGCAGAATAACCTGTGGATCGGTGGAGTACAGCTGCGCTACTTGTTCGCTCCAGATCACAAGCACAACAGCCGTGATCAATGACAGACCAATTGCACAGCTGATCCCCATTACGCTGTATATTTTTGCATCCCGCGATCGTCCTGCCCCTGCCTCATACCCCACTAGAATCGTGAGCGCCATACAAATACTGAGTGGAATCATATACAGCGTTGTCGCAAAGTTCATAGCGGCCTGATGAGCCGCAATTGTAGGCGTATTATAACTGCTCATGAAGAGGGTAACAGCTGCGAAGACAGCGGTCTCGAAAAAGATCGCAAAGCCGATGGGTACGCCGATCTTGATAAGCTCTTTCCAAGCGCTAGCAGCGATGCCGTATATCTTGCTGAAAACCCCATATTCGGCAAATATCCTTCCCCGATGTGCGATGATGCCAGTGACAAGCATAACAATCCAGTATGTGGCGGCAGTTGCTACTCCAGAGCCCACACCACCCAGACGGGGAAAACCCCAGTTTCCATAGATAAGTAAGTAATTCAACAAGACATTGATAGGCAACGACATCAGTGTGATGGTCATTGTAAACCGAGTTTGTCCTAGTGCATCCATAAAGCTCCGAAGGACCGTATAGGCAAAGAGCGGGGCAATGCCGAAGGCCATCGCACAAAGGTAGTACAAGGCCACGTTATGAACCCTCAACTCCAGATTCATTCCATGAAGAATGGGCTTAACGAGAAAAATACCTGCAATCAGAACAATCATAGATAGAGTGAGTGAGAGCCACAGCGCCTGAATGACATAGTAAGAAACCTTGTCCTTGCGCTGTGCTCCAACCAACTGCGATACAATAGGGGTGATGGCCATAAGTATTCCGTTGAGACCTGTTTGCACGGGTACCCACAGACTCACTCCGATGGCCACACCAGCCAAATCGGCAGAAGAAAAGTGTCCTGACATATTAGTATCAAAAAAAGTCATCGCAGATAGTGCAAGCTGTGTTACCAGAATAGGGAGCAAAATGTTAAAAAGCTGCTTCCATTTCTGACTGTTAGTTAGAGTCAAATGCATTTTCATGTCCTCACTTACTTGGAGTTATCAAACGTATATATCATAACATGTCAAGTATTTATTGTAAGGGATGCGGCAGCATTTGAACAGCAACAAAAAAGACTGCACCCATAATGAACGAATGGGGCAGCCTTGGAAATCTCTAAATGATTTAGTGTATTCCTTAAAAGTAATATAAGACCGGGATACATGGATTATTTGTACGTTACTCCGCTCGTATAGCGATTTGTAGCATTCCAGAGTAAATATTCATCCACTTTCATGTCCTTGAGCGCTCGAATTTGTTCCTCGACCTGGGTTTTACCATATTTGGCATAATGACCGCTTCCCAACCAACTTGCGGTAAAACCCTGAATCCATGGACGAATGATCGGTTTCAGCTTACCTGTCGGGTCAAGCTTTTTGTGCGTATCCGCCATCGAACCCTTAATGGTCTGGTACGGATTTTTGTCAGGGTCCTTTACACCAAACCAGCCTGTTGTATAGTGACTTGGATAGATAATAGGAGAAATGACATCCACGTTTTCGGAAATTTTGGCGAAATCCTGTCCGATTCCTTCCGCAGCGGGAACGGATGCGACATACCCGAAAATATCTACGGATACCCTCACACCCAGTGGAGCAAGCTCTTTATGGGCATATTGCACAAACTCAGCGACTGCTTCTACACGTGATTGACTGGATTTGGTATATTTCAGCTTGTCGGCTCTTTTCTCAAAGCCTTCAGGGAAACGTACATAATCAAACTGAATTTCCTTGAAGCCCAGCTTTGCTGCCTCCCTGGCAATAGCAATATTATAATCCCAAACCTCTTTATTGTAGGGATTAACGAAGCCATCACCCTTGCCGTTTTTCCAGACAGAGCCGTCAGGATTACGGAAGGACATGTCGGGATTCTTGTTGGCTAATACTGTATCTTTAAATACAACAATACGGGCAATCGGGTAAACGTTATGCTTTTTCAATCGCTCCATCAAACTGAAGATATCTCCAATAAATTTTTGCGGCTTACCCAATTTCAACAGCGCGGGATTGGTCGTTGGATAAGTGATGTAACCTGCATCATCCTTAATATCAATAACCATAGAATTGAGCTCTGTTTTGTCTAGCAGTTCAAGCAGCTCGGTCATACGCGAACCGCCTGCGCTATAAGCTGTGACATAAATGCCCTAACTCTCTTCCTTATGTATGTCGCTTTAACCAATACTGGAATCATCAGGCATAGTCTTACATGATTAACCCAACCCGTGTTTATTGAATCCGTAAAATGGCATAAATAAGGCCGCTTTCTTCGTGGTTGCGAATTACAACCGGAAGAAGCGGCACTTGGTGGAGAGATTTAATGGAGATACTTAATGAAGATACATATTGTCCTGATGCTCACAAATACTGTACTGAATAATTTCGAGCGCATCCGTGGGCTTGAGAATGGCCATCCCGTCCCGAAGTACAATCATCGAGTCCAGCTCATTCTTTTTGAGAAACGGGAGCATTTCTGGATACCATCTCAAGACAATGTCGGACAGTTTTACCGTTTCCATTTCCACAAAAATCACCCTTTCCTGCTCGGAATCATTCCATAAGAATCATTCGGTACGAATCGGAAAAGCAAATTGCCTGTGAAATAGCAGGTAAAGCTGGTCTTTATATAATATGGGAACAGCGCACGTATAGTGTACCACAGAAATGACATTTTGACACTTGGGTTCATGCTTATCTTCGGCGGAAAGAGCCCATGACTCCTACTGTTTCCACGATATTAACGAAAGCAGAGGGGTCCACTTGCTTAATAATGCGTTTCAGTTCTGCCAGCTCGTAGCGTGTTGTAACTGTCATCAGCATATCCTTTTCGGTATGAGAAAATGCACCTTCAATTTTAATTTTACTGACTCCACGTGGCGTCGTCAGCATTCGGCTGAGCAGTTTCTCGGTATGCCCAGTAATGATGTAAACGGTTATTTTGGTGTGACTCACATAAATCTGATCCAAAACCTTGCCGGTCACGAAAATGGATAACATGGACACAAGGGCAATATTCCAGTCCTGGTTCAAATATCCCGCTGCCAGAATAACCAGCCCATTCAAACCGACGAGCACAGTCCCTACAGGGAAATCACGGTAACGGGTGACGATGGAGCCGATAATGTCAAAACCGCCAGTAGACCCTCCCACCCGAAAGGAGATCCCTGCTCCAACGCCAATCAGCACTCCACCAAAAACGGAGGCAAGCAGCGGATCTTTAACGAGAGGTTGCACCGGAATCCAGGCCAAAATCCATGTTGTGGCGATAACAGACAAAATGCTCATACTAATAAATCGTTTGCCTAAAATAAACCAGCCAGCAATAAGCATTGGGATGTTCAGGACAAAGTACATCACACTGATATCGAATTTTGAAAAGTAGCCGATTAACATGGAAAGCCCTGCTACTCCACCGCTCAACAGGTGGTGGGGCACGAGAAACAGATTAAAACCGCTTGCTATAGCAGCGGCTCCCAAAATGACAACAAAACAGTTTAACACTATTCTTAACAACGTTTTTCACCTCATTTAATATATACGGAAAGCAACTTGCTGGTATTCATGAATTGTTTTGTGTTATAATGCGATGTGGATATTCTTGAGTAGGGACCTTCTGTCCAGAGAAACACTTAAAATTTAAACTGTTTTAAAAAGGATAAATTCGTTTAAGATGTATCGGATAAGGTTACCCGAGTTTATACAGAAAGATGCAGTTATAGGTCTAAATAAACTGTTACTGTATTGGGAAAACCTATACAATAATATCGCTACTTAAGAATACAGACAACATTGTGGATTGTCCACCACATCCACCATTATGAAGGAGTTTGAATAAATTTGACGACATTTGCAGAATTTAATCTTGAACCGAAAGTACTTGAGGCGATTACAGAGCTTGGTTTTGAAGAAGCGACGCCGATTCAATCCCAATCCATTCCTCTTGCGTTGCAAGGAAGAGATATGATTGGCCAAGCCCAAACAGGTACAGGTAAAACCGCAGCTTTTGGTATTCCGTTGATCAGCAAAATCTCTAAAAACGACGACAAAATCAGAGCGCTGATTATGGCTCCTACACGTGAGCTTGCCATTCAGGTAGCTGAAGAAATCGAAAAGCTGTCCCGTTTCAAAGGCCTTCGTACCCTGCCGATCTATGGCGGACAAGATATCGTGCGCCAGATTCGCGCTTTGAAAAAGAAACCTCAAATTATCATTGGTACACCAGGTCGCTTGCTCGACCATATTAACCGCAAAACCATCAAGCTGGAAGACGTGAACACCGTCGTTTTGGATGAAGCGGATGAAATGTTGGATATGGGCTTTATGGAAGATATCCAATCCATTCTGAAGCAGGTTCCAGACGAGCGTCAAACGATGCTTTTCTCGGCTACGATGCCTCCTAATATCAAAAGACTGGCTGAACAATTCCTTAAAAACCCTGAGCATGTTTCAGTTATCCCTAAACAAGTTAGTGCTCCACTGATTGATCAGGCCTACATTGAAGTTCCTGAACGTCAAAAATTCGAAGCTTTGAGCCGTTTGATCGACATGGAATCTCCAGAACTAGCTATCGTATTTGGTCGCACCAAGCGTCGGGTAGACGAGCTGGCTGAAGCTCTGCAAAAACGTGGATATTCTGCCGATGGTTTGCATGGTGACTTGTCTCAGAACCAACGTGATGCTGTAATGCGCAAATTCCGCGATGGAAGCATTGACGTGCTCGTAGCAACTGATGTAGCTGCCCGCGGTTTGGACGTTTCAGGTGTAACTCACGTTGTGAACTTTGACCTTCCACAAGATCCGGAAAGTTATGTTCACCGTATTGGACGTACTGGACGTGCTGGTAAAGAAGGGGAAGCATGGTCTTTCGTAACGCCTCGTGAAATTGATCATCTGCATTTCATTGAACGTGTAACTCGTCACCGTATTGCGCGTAAGCCGCTTCCAACCTTGGCTGAAGCTTTGGAAGGCAAACAACGCATCATCGCAGAACGTCTCCTGGAGGCTGTAGAAAGCGGTGAGCTGAACGAATACAAAGGTTTGGCTATTCAAATGCTGGAGCAGTATGACTCCGTACAACTTCTCTCCGCAGCTCTGAAGCTGATGACTGGCGAGAAGAGAGAAGCGTCTGTTGAACTGACTCCGGAAGATCCAATTCGTGCAAAACGTCGTAAACCGGATGTTCGTTCCGGCGGACGCAAGCCGTCTAACTACAGCGGACGTAGTAACGGTGGTTATAACTCCAACCGTACTGGCGGCAGTGGTAGTGGCAGCAAAGGCGGATATGGTGGCTACAACCGTGGCAGTAAAGAAGGCGGTAGCTACAACCGTGATTCCGCGAGCCGCAATAGCGGAGATCGCAGACCACGTCCAAGCAGTAGCGGAGAAACTCGTCGTCCTGCAAGACGCGAAGATTCCTCTTCTGAATAAGATTTGAAATAACAGGAAAGCCGAAGTGATTCTCGCTTCGGTTTTTTGTTATATGATCAAAAAGTATAAAATTCTTAGCAATCTGCATCGACGGCTGAAGTATTGATTTCACTGGCGTATTGGGGATGAAATACGGTATGATATAGTCACAGCCGGAATACAGGCACAGCAACATGAGCCGTGGAACTGCCAAGGCTTGCGGAGGGAGAGATTAACGTTGGAGTTTAAAGGAGCTATGGGTGGTATTTATCGCCTGACTGAATGGATTACCAGACTGGCGGCTACCAATTTGTTATGGGTGTTATGCTCGTCGCCTTTTATGTTCTGTCTCATACTCAAACTACTTGTGATGAATCAGAACTTGGTTAATGAATCTTTACAAATGAATTGGGCGATGGCTGTTTTGGCACCGCTTACTTTATTCCCGGCTACAACGGCCATGTTTAGCGTCGTTCGTAAATGGGTAATGGGCGATACGGATTCAAGTGTGTTTCGTACCTTTTTTAAAGGATACAAGGAAAACTACAAGCAGAGCCTGATCGGAGGCATCTTTTACACGCTGCTGTTTGTCATTATGTATGTGGATTATACCGTGTATATGACACAACTCAGCAATTTGCAAATTGTAGGCATTATCATGCTTATTCTCATCATTATTTTGCTCGTATCCATGTTTAACTTTTTCTCGATGGTTGCTCATTATCATATGTCCATCGGACAACTGATCAAAAATGCGGTCTTGCTGACGCTCATTCGACCGTTCCGTGTATTTTCTACCATGCTCGGCAGCGCGGTTGTTATCTTTATTGGGGTCAAATACCCTGTGCTGTTCTTGTTCTTCATTGGTAGTGTGGTAGCCTGGTTCGCTTTCTTTAATTTTTATGGAACGTTCCTCAAAATGCAGGATCAGATGGAAAAGATGAAACAGAAAGACGAAGAGGCAGCAAGCACGGAAGACAAAAAAAGTGATAACCTCCAAAAATAAAACAGATTTCTCCTAGCATTTACTTTCCAAGTGAGAAGCGCTATAATAAGGTCACATCCTGCGATGCACGTTACGGTCATTTGTTGTTTTGAACCAATGACAATGTCTAGGGAGATCAATACGGGTGGACAGCTGAAAAGCCCTGTCAATTCTGACAAGGGGACTTCAAAAGTTTGTCCTGCGGTCACCCACCTGCTAAAGCAGGTTCAGAAGACGCTATGGTCGGACGGCATCGGCGGGTACTCTATAATGTAATCAACACACCCTGATACTGCTCCGTGCAGAAACAGGGTGTTTTTTGTATGTAACAATGCTAAAATAAGAAATAAGGTACTCAATCGCATACCGCAGGTATGATCGGGTTTACTTTGTTGTTTTAACTTTTTTATAAAAGCGCTTGCAGCAAAGGGAAATCAATGTGCTGTATTCAGCAACGATTATCATGAAGGAGGAAATGTCTTGTCGTTGAAGAGGACTCTGGTAGGGATTGTGCGCAGCCAAGAAGGTACAAGCGACCGGGTCAAAGACCCCCAATTGAAGACGCGCTATTATAGCTTATCGAGAGACAAGGCCTGGGAGGAGGTATCGTCCGTTTTAAAAAAGATTCCTGGCTACAAGGTGTTGCATGAAGTACCATCCGTAGGTGAGATTACGCTTGAGAAGCGAACAGCATTCGGCAGAACGGTGGATATTACCGTTTCTATATTGTCCGTTTCGCCAGTTCGGAGCGCTGTGGATATTTATTCCGCTTCACGTGGATCGCTGGGGGACATGGGTGCAAATTATCGCATTATCTTGCAGTTGTTCGCTGTGATTGACAAGAAACTGTCCACTCATAAGGTTGTACAGTGATTGCAGACATGTGGGCAGCAAAGTGACAGATAACGTAAAAAAGCGAGGAAGGCAGCCCTTCACTCGCTTTTTTAATATTCGAATCAACGTAAGTGGCATGAATTAAACGAGCTTCTTCACCGCTGTAATCGCTTGCTCATAGTCAGGATGCTCAGACATTTCGCTCAAGTATTCTACATAAGCGATTTTATCGTTTTGATCAATAACGAAAATAGCGCGATGATCCAGGTGGAATTCCTTAATGAACACCCCATAGGCATCTCCAAAGGAATGGTCCTTGTAATCAGATAGTGTCAATACACGGTCAATGCCCGCAGCACCACACCAACGAGCTTGGGCGAACGGCAGATCCACGCTGACAGTCAGTATCACGACTTGATCCCCAAGAGAATCCGCTTCTTGATTAAAACGACGGGTTTGTGCGTCACACACGCCTGTATCAAGAGAAGGAACAACGCTGATTAGCTTGACTTTACCTGCAAAGTCTTGAAGCGTAGCAGCTTCCAGCAGATTTTTTTGCAATTTAAAATCAGGTGCCTGATCTCCAACTTTCAGTTCAGGACCCACGAGAGTCAAAGGATTGCCTTTAAAAGTAGCAACTTCTTTACGTTCTTGTGCCATATGTAATAGCCTCCTTGGTTTTTAGCATTGGTTATCGGTGCCGAAATCTATTATAATCTTTTATAAAAGACATTGTCCAATTTGAATAAGGTGGAGACACCCATGAAGGAAGGATTGCCTTGATTTTTTTACGTTATGAGAACTGGAAGAGTTATTTGCGTTTTTACCCGGTAACCTGTTTGATCCTGCTTATCAATATCGTGATGTTTATTGTGCTGACTGTTCATGGTGGATCGGAAAATAGTTTAACACTGATTCGGTATGGAGCCTTGATCAATGAGGAGCCCTTTACCGACCAGTTATGGCGGTATGTGTCAGCTATGTTTTTACATGCGGGGTTTGATCATCTTTTATTTAATTCCTTTGCGATTCTCGTATTTGCTCCGCCGCTGGAACGTCTGCTAGGGTCCTTTCGATACGTACTGTTGTACCTTGCTACAGGCATTGTAGGAAACGTAATGTCTATTGCGCATTACAACATGGTAGCGGAAACTACGGTCTCTGTAGGGGCCTCAGGAGCGATATATGGCATCTACGGTGCATTTCTGTACGTTGCCCTGTTCCAGCGGACACTTATGGATGAGGCTTCGCGCAAAACACTGTACACGCTGCTCGGCTTTGGCATCCTGTTTTCGTTTGCTGTGGCGAACATTAACTGGACCGCCCATTTTGGAGGACTGCTCAGCGGGTTTTTCCTGTATGGATTGATGATCAGATTGACTGGCCAACGTAAACGTCACTAAAGACGGCTTTATCGTAAGTCAGCACAGCAAAAAAGAGGGAGAGGTTCACCTAACCTCTTCTTCCTGATGTTGAAAAACAGATTGGAGCGAATAACGGAGTGGAACTACGACAGTTGCAATACTTTATGAAGGTAGCGCAAAAGGAACATGTCACTCAGGCGGCCGAGGAGCTGCATGTGGCGCAATCTGCGGTCAGTCGGCAAATTCATCAGCTTGAAGAGGAGCTGGGTGTGAATCTTTTTATGCAAAAGGGCCGCAACTTGCAGCTTACACCGGTGGGACAGTTATTTTGCAAGCGGGTTGAAACGATTATAAAGGATTTGGAGCGGGCTGTTCTGGAGGTCCATGAGTTTTTAGACCCGGAGGGTGGAGAAATTCGTATAGGCTTCCCGCACAGTTTGGGCATTCATCTTATTCCTACGGTTGTAGCTGAATTTCGTAAACGGTATCCAAATGTTAAATTCAGATTTAAACAGGGAATGTATCCGAGCTTGATCCGTGATGTGTTAGCGGGTGAGGTGGATTTGGCTTTTGTATCCCCTTTTCCAGATCGTCATGACCATGTCGAGGGAGATGTGGTGCTTACTGAGGAACTGTTTGCGGTCCTGCCCCCTAACCATCCTTTGGCTTCAGCCGGGCACATCACGCTGGATCAGCTTAAAGGAGAAAAGTTCATTCTGTTCAGAGATGGTTACTCCTTGCGTCCGATTGTCTGGCAGGCTTGTCTAGAGGCCGGATTTACGCCGGACATCGCTTTTGAAGGCGAGGAGACGGATACGATCCGTGGATTAGTTGCCGCAGGCATGGGGGTCAGCCTTTTGCCGGAGATGGCGTTGTTCCAAACCAATCCGCTCCAACCCGCGAGAGTGTCGATTGTTGATCCCGAGGTGACGCGAACCATTGGCTTAATTCACCGCAGAGATGACAAGCTTCCGTTGGTTGCCAAATCGTTCCGCACTTTTTTGTTGCAATATTTTGGACTTCAAGGTAGTGGCACTGTGACGGATGGAAGTGTTAAAGCGGACTGACGGACAGGTGAGTATAGAGAATTGGATAGAACATAAAAAGGTTGTTCCTCTACCATCATCATGGCGGAGGAACAACCTTTTTTGCTACAAAAGCGATTAGTCACGGCTGTTGAAGATGCCGATCAAGCGAATCAGCTCCAGCAAGGAAACGAGGGCAGCGGCCACGTATGTTAATGCAGCAGCATTCAATACTTTAGCTACACCTCGTTCTTCATCACTGCGGATAAATCCTTCGGACACCATAATTTCACGGGCTCGGTTGGAAGCATTAAATTCGACTGGCAATGTGATTAATTGAAAGGCGACAGTAGCTGAGAAAAAGATAATGCCTATGCCGATCAGGTTAGTGTAGCTGAACAGGAACCCGGCAATCAGCAGAAACGGTGCAATACCGGATGCAAAATTGACAACCGGGAAAATCCGGTGACGTAGTGCGAGCATAGGATAATGCTCTTTATGCTGAATCGCATGACCAACCTCATGACAAGCCACAGCAACTGCGGAAATAGATTTTTCATAATACACAGGCTCGGACAAGCGTACTATTCGTTGCATCGGATCATAGTGGTCAGATAACGCACCGGGCACAGGTTCAATGGGCACATCATGCAAACCGTTGCGATCCAGCATGTGCCGGGCGGCATCGTAGCCTGTCATGCCGTTTTCGTTGGGCACATTAGACCATTTGTTAAACGTACCTTTCACGCGAAATTGCGCCCATAAGGATAAGCCGAACGCAAGAATAATCAATATATACATTCCCATCATAAAGCAACCCTCCATTATTATTTCATCATACAGCCCGGGAATCTACATCATGGAGCTATGCTCCAGCAAATACTTTAGAGCTTCGATACAAGCGGCGCTTTGCGGTAGTAGACCTGTAAGCAGCTTACGCGCTTGAACGGGCTTGAGCTGCCCCAAAAGAGGTTGTAGCTCATTGACTTCGCGCTCCAAGCGCTGCATGTGCATCTCCAGACTTGTCAGCTTGTCGGTGACATGCTCTTCGCCTGAAACTGAATTCCACTTCATTAAGGTCTGTTTGATTTCCTCGAGGCTATACTTCTCTTGTTTCATTTGGTTAATACGTTCAAGTCTTTTTAAAGTTTCATCATTGTATAGCCGATAATTTTTCAAAGATCGTTCTTCAGGTGTGATCAAACCAAGCTTCGTATAATAATCAATGGTCCGTTCGCTGACACCAGCCGTCTTGGCTAGCTCGCCAATTCGAAATAGCTTCATATCCCCATCTGTCCTCACCTCGCGCTCTTCATTCAGCCTTCCATATTACGCATCTGCAAACAGAGTGCTTATAAAAATATTTTACATGATTCCCAACCGTACAGTCAAACGTCATGCTTTTTTAGGGTATGATACAAGCTACTTTAATAGTTAGTAAACATAACATGTGAAGTTCGATATTGATTTTTTTTTAAGTTAATAAAAAAAATCTTGTCAAATTTCATGTATTCTGATTATAATGACAATAAGAATTTCACGAAATGTAAAGAAACTTAACATTCGAGGGAGTGGGCTTCATGAGAAAAAAGTGGTTTGTTGCATTACTGTCCATGCTGACGGTACTGGCTTTTCCGGTGGGGGCATTCGCTGCTGATGGTCCGACAAATATTCAGCTTCAAGCTGGATTAAACACAGCGTTTACCTTCTTGGCATTTATTCTTGTGTTTTTCATGCAGGCGGGATTTGCATTGCTGGAGGCTGGCTCCACACGAATGAAGAATGCGGGTCATGTCGCTGGTAAAACGATACTCACCACGGGCGTTGCTGCATTGTCATTCTGGGCTCTCGGGTTCGGACTAGGCTTCGGTAACGATGGCGGCAACGGATTTATGGGGCTGACGGGATTTTTCATGAGCGGCACGGATGCTGCTGTATCGTTTGACTCCCTTTCAGGTCTGGATGTTCCCATTACAATCATGTTTTTGTTCCACTTTGCTTTTGCTGCTGTATCTCTTTCTATCGCATGTGGGGGAATGGCAGAGCGTGCAAAGTTAAGTGTATACATCATTTTCGGTATTTTGTTCTCCATCGTGATCTATCCGGTTGTAGCTCACTGGGTCTGGGGAGGCGGATGGCTTGGCAAGCTGGGCATGCAGGATTATGCCGGCTCGACGGTAGTCCATCTGACGGGCGCTACGGCGGCACTTGTCGCTACACTGCTGCTGAAACCGCGTTTGGGCAAGTTCAATAAAGACGGTAAGCCGAATATTATTCCTGGACATAATCAGGTGTATTCCATACTGGGTGTTATTATTCTCTGGTTTGGCTGGTTCGGATTTAATCCGGGTAGTGCTGTATCGGCCATGAATGACGGTTTCTTCGGGTATGTGGCGGTAACCACGAATCTTGCTGCGGCGGCAGGTGGAGTATTTGCTCTACTGGTATCCTGGATGGTCTATGGAAAAGCGGATATTCCGTCCATGCTGAACGGTGTACTGGCGGCTTTGGTCGCAATAACAGGGGCGTGCGCATTTGTAGCTCCTTGGGCGGCTCTGGTCATCGGTGCGGTAGCAGGGATTATTACCTTCTTCACAGCACAATGGTTTGAGCGTGCAAGAGTAGATGATCCGGTATATGCATTTTCCGTCCATGGTATTGCAGGGATGTGGGGTGCGATATCCACAGGATTGTTCGCTACTCCTGAGCTGGTGAAAATAACAGGTGTTGGTCAAGCCGGGCTGTTCTATGGTGGCGGATTTACGCAATTGGGAGTACAGTTGCTTGGACTGGTAGGGACATTTGCTTTCGTATTCGTCATTTCCTTCATTATTCTGGGTGCGATGAAAGCCATTATGGGAATTCGAGTTACGGAAGAAGAAGAAACGATGGGGCTGGATATCAGCGAGCATGGTACGTACGGCTATCCTGAGCAAATGAAACTGGTTGCCGAGGCTGAGAAGCGTTCTGGGACTGTAAGCTAATATGTAAAATATAAAGAGCCAGTAAGGATGAGCGGAGGAGATGGAAGTATGGAACTGCAAAATACGGCACCTTGGGTGAGTTCAGCCGAAGCGATTGATCATGCAGATACGCCTGAATCGCTAAGGCAGGCCAGGGTCGATTCTCAAAAATGGCTGCTGGCTTCCCAAGCCTCCGCTCCGTTATCAGACTGGTTACAAACGGCGAATGATATGCATGACCGCATTGCAGCCAGAGCTGTGCATATGTGCGAAAAAGGGATGGTTGAGGATGGCTTCGGCCCTCCTCCCGTCCCTTACGCATTTATAGCCTTTGGCAGCATGGGACGCTCGGAGTCGACGCTATGGAGTGACCAAGATAACGGTATGATTATTAGTGACACTGCATCTGTCGGGAAAGAATCATATTTTATGGAGTTCGGCCAGAGGATATCTGCAATGCTGGAATATTTGGGATATCCCAAATGTGAAGGGAAAGTGATGTGTTCAGAGCCGCTATGGCGACAAACATTGTCTGAATGGCAGGAGCAGCTGACAACATGGTCGGATGATTTTGCATGGGAGCCGATTCGGTATCTGATTATCTCGTCTGATATGAGGCATATCGCTGGAGATGGGCGATTGTCAGCAGAATGGAAACGAAGCTTTTATGCGTTGCTGCGCAAGCATCCCGATTTGCCGTCCGCGGTACTTAGGAACACGGTAAGGCATAAAGCGACACTTAATATTTTGGGTCAGATCGTTACCGAGCGCTTCGGGGAGCACGCGGGCGATTTTGATGTGAAATACGGTTTATACATCCCGTTGGTAAATGCCGTACGGTTTTGGGCTTTGCAGCACGGGGTGGAGGAGACCTCTACGTTGAAAAGGCTCAGGCGGCTCGCGCTGCTGGAAGCAGCACCGTCTCCTTTGCTGGATGCTTGCGAGCGCGCCTTTCGGATCGCGCTTCAGCTTCGGATGGCTACGTCGGTGCAGGAGAAGAACGGGCTTTTGCTTAGCAAGGGCTACCTTGCTGTCAAACCGTTAAAGCAAGATAAGGGCTGGCATGAACTGCGTGAGGCGCTTTCAACGGTGCGGCGGCTGCATCGTGCGCTGCAAAGACAATTGCGGTTTACGGAAGGGAGAAGGTCATGAAGGAGCCAACGCAGGGAGGCGGCTTTTGGAGCGCTCTTCGCAGAGGAGGGGTGCCATCAGCCATCGCTTCTGTAATGGGAGCTCCTACGGCTCAGCAGATGGCCTTTATCCGTTCCTTGACCCGGGAGCAACGGCGCTCTGAAGTATTGCGGACCCCGTTAGAGCGTTTGGAGACGGTTGTTTTTGATTTGGAAACCACGGGATTTTCAGC
Source organism: Paenibacillus sp. NRS-1781 (assembly GCF_050467745.1). NCBI lineage: Bacteria > Bacillati > Bacillota > Bacilli > Caryophanales > Paenibacillaceae > Paenibacillus > Paenibacillus sp. NRS-1781. Next base: position 246,671 of record NZ_JBITPI010000024.1, on the reverse strand, counting down.
GCAGCACGGAGATGAGATTTTATCGTTCGGTGCGATTAGGGTGGTCGGGGATACGATTATGGAAAAAGAGCAGTTTTACACGCTTGTCAATCCACGTACAGCAATTCCTGAGCACATTACGGAGCTTACCGGGATTACCCGGGAAATGACAGATGAGGCTCTGCCGCTTATGGATGGGCTGCATGATTTTATGTCCTTTGTAGGAGGACGGGTGCTTGTAGCGCATGCCAGCGCTCACGACAAGGCTTTTTTGAATGCTGCGCTATGGAAAACATCTAAAGTGCAGCTGACCCATCGTGTTCTGGATACGATGATGCTCGCCAAATGGCTGGAGCCGCAGCAGCACCAAACGTATAGTTTGGATGAATTGCTAACCTATCAGGGCATACGGATTCAGGGACGGCATCATGCCTTAGAGGACGCGAAAATGACGGCAAAGCTGTGGGTGGCGTACGTTCAGGAAATGCTGAAGCGTAATGTAACCAATTTGGCAGATGTGTATGCTCATTTAAGCCAAGCTTCAATATAGAACAACATTACAGCAAGTCTGCGATCATTCGTGGGTTTGCTGTTTTTTTGCATCTGTATAGATTGGAAGGGTTAGAGGTGGGAGCAGAAGGGGCACCATATGGAGAAGGTGAGAGTAATCCAGATGAAAGGCCGGGTGATTGGACTGTGAAAAAAGTTGTTTTTATTAAAATCCTGATGGTTATGCTGGTGGTAGGAGTGGCTTTATGGGGAGTAGAAACAAACATGACTTATACGTATGCGGCAAGCATACCGGCTAAAAATGTGCAAACTCAGGAGGAAAATGAGGACGGAGAAAGGCTTGAAGCTGGCAAAGGGACAAATACAGAGTTAGATACTATAGAAGTGATGCAAAAGATACAGCCTGGTCAACCGCTTCCTGCCATAATTTTAAAAGGCTTGGACGGCAAGTCCTACAATATAGGAGCCAAGCGTAATAAAGCGCTGATAATCAGCTTCTGGGCCTCATGGTGTGATCCGTGCCGTTTGGAGGCACCTGTACTGAATGAGCTATATAACAAGTACAAGCACGATGTGGACGTATATGGTATTAATGTAACACGCTATGATCGGTTGGAGGATGTGCAAAAGTTTTCCCGCTCCCTAAAGCTCCAATTTCCAGTTTTGCTTGATGAGCAAGGGGCGCTGTTTGAACGGCTTGGGGGTGCGGCTTTTCCAACTCATATCATGGTTGACCGTCATGGACAGGTACGTGAAATCATAATCGGCATGCTCAGCGAAGGAGAGCTGGAACGAAAAATAGAGTTGCTGCAAAAAAAGACGGTGTCTTTGGGGGCCGAATAGACCGCGAAAGACACCGCTTATTAACAAAATAAGCACTCATCAAATCAGTGATTTACCAGTCCTTGGGGCGATAGGTCGGTCTGCTGATTTTTCGGAGATGGTGCTTCCAGCAACGCATAACGGAAACTGTCCACCAGTGCTTCCCAACTGGCTTCAATTACATTTTCGGATACGCCCACGTTACTCCAGACGTCCTCGTAATTTTTGGATTCAATGAGCACACGTACCTTGGCAGCGGTGGCATCTTTTTCGTCAAGTACACGTACTTTGTAGTCAGCCAGATGCATATCGCGCAGTGACGGGAAATATTGAGAAAGAGCTTTACGCAGTGCGTTATCAAGTGCGTTGACCGGACCGTTGCCTTCGGCGGCAGTATAAACGCTTGTACCTGCAACATTCAGCTTAAGGAATGCTTCGGATACAACCGCACGCCCTGCTGTTTTTTCAACCAGCACCTTGAAGGACTCAAATGAGAACATTTCCTTCACTTCACCGCCCGCTTCACGAATGAGCAGCTCCAGTGAAGCATCGGCTCCTTCAAACTGGTAGCCTTGATGCTCCAACTCCTTAATGCGGCTGATGACGCCACGTGCCTCATTGCTGGACGGATCAAGGGTAATACCCAGCTCCTGAGCTTTGGACACAACATTGCTTTGTCCGGCTAGTTCAGAGACCAGCACCCGTTGCTTGTTGCCCACCAGTTCGGGGGCGATGTGTTCATAGGTTCGCGAGTCGCGCAGAATAGCTGATACGTGGATACCGCCCTTGTGAGCAAAGGCAGCATTACCGACATAAGGCTGGTTCACAGGCAAATTCACGTTGGCGACTTCGCTGACAAAGCGGGCCGTGTTGTGGAGCTGCTTTAGTTTGTCTGAGTCCAAACAATCGTAGCCGAGCTTGAGCTGCAAATTTGGAATGACGGAGCATAAATTAGCGTTACCACAGCGCTCGCCGTATCCGTTAATCGTACCCTGAATTTGTCTCGCGCCTGCCTGCACTGCACTCAGTGTATTGGCAACAGCCAATTCGCAGTCATTGTGTGTGTGAATGCCCAACTGTGAACTTGTCAGCTGGCTTTGCAGTATGTTGACAATTTCCTGTATTTCATGCGGCATGGTACCGCCGTTAGTATCGCACATAACGAGCCAATCTGCGCCTGCTTCTTCTGCTTTTTTCATAACGGCAAGTGCGTATTCAGGATTATTTTTATATCCGTCAAAAAAATGCTCGGCATCAAAAATAACCTCCATGCCCCCTTGCTTTAAAAAGGCGATGGAGTCGTAAATCATGGACAGATTTTCTTCTAGCGTCGTCTGTAGGGCTGTGTGTACATGGAAATCCCATGATTTTCCGACGAGAGTAGCAGCTTGAGCGCCGGATTCCAGAATCCGTTGCAAATTGGCATCCTGTGCCGCTATGCTATCTTTACGGCGTGTGCTGCCAAAGGCAACAATCTTGGCCTTGAGTCCCAACTCCTGCACTCGTTTGAAAAATTCGATATCCTTGCTGTTGCTCCCGGGAATCCCGCCTTCAATATAATGAACACCGAGATCATCGAGTTTTTTGGCGATTTTCAATTTGTCGTCAGCAGACAAGCTAATTCCTTCTCCTTGAGTTCCGTCGCGCAGTGTTGTATCGAAGATAGAGATAGCGGTGGACATGAGGACTCCTCCTTCGCAGATTGCATTAGATTGGTAGTGCTTTGCTTTTTTAAGCAGATTATTTAATCATTTAACGCGTGAAAATACAAAGGTGTCAGCTTGCCTTGTTTCGTATGATTTTTGATTATATCAACTTATGACTTCAAATGTAATATATAAATATCATTTTTGACCGCAAAACTTTTAATTTCATGTAAAATAGGGCATAGAGTCATTTTATAATTTATAGTTAAAAGAAGGGTTGAGCATGAGAGATGTCAGTGCTTATTATCCGATTGGTGGGCGGGTTATTCTGCATGTCGATATGAACGCATTTTACTGTTCTGTTCATGCAGCGGAGGAACCGGAGAAGTACGAGGGTTTACCTACCGCCGTCGCGGGCAGCAGTGAGCTGCGCAGAGGTGTAATCGTAACCTGCTCCTATGAAGCCCGGCGATTGGGCATCTCAACAGGGATGGTCGTCCAGCAAGCCCGGCGGATTTGTCCGCAGCTTATTGTGATTCAGCCTGATTTTCACCTGTACCGTCGTTATTCCAAAGCTTTTATGAGCATTGCTTATTCGTATACGCCTATGTTGGAGGCAACTTCAATTGATGAATGTTATCTGGACATTACAGGTTCCAGGCAGTTTGGAACGCCTATGGAGATCGCGGGGGAAATTCAGCGCAGAGTAGCGGACGAACTGGGACTGCCCTGCTCCATCGGTGTGGCACCCAACAAGTTGCTGGCCAAAATGGCCTCTGACCTGAAAAAGCCACGTGGGATATCTGTTTTGCGCTTGCGCGATGTGCCCAATATTTTGTGGAATCTTCCCTGTGGTCAATTGTTTGGTGTGGGACGAAAAACAGCCGACAAGCTTCGGCAAATGAACATTCGCACCATTGGCCAATTGGCCAAGGCAGACGAGCATATGTTGATCGGCGTATTTGGCGTGACTGGCTCGTGGTTAAAGCTGGCTGCTAACGGGATTAATCATTCTCCGGTCAATATTGAGCGGGAGCCGAACAAGTCCATCGGACACACCACCACCTTGCCCATGGATGTGGTGAAGCTGGAGGAAGCCCAACGAGTGCTTCTCAATATCAGCGATCAGGTAGCCCGTCGGCTTCGACGGCATGGCATGCTGGCAGGAGGTATTCAATTGACCATTCGGACGCCGGAGATGAAAACCTTTACGCGTTCTCAGGTAAGGAGTAGTCCTACGGAAAGTGCAGAGGACATATATAAGGAAGCTTGTGCGCTGTATCGGCGGCATTGGGGAGAGGGCAAACCTGTGCGTTTGCTGGGAATTACGCTTCAGCAGTTAGTCCCGAAGGAAGAAGCAGCCGTTCAAATGGATCTTTTTGAATACAAGGACCAGCCCAAAAAGGAAAGCCTGCTGAAAACGATGGATGCGCTACGGGACAAGTTTGGCGAAAATGCAGTTCTGACCGCCGGGATGCTTGGAGATGACCCTTCGGTACTTCTTCGGAACTCCAAGCTGCGCGGAACTTCGCTGCAAAAAGACAATCTCCAGACGCCTGAGTAAACTTTTTGGTGAGTTTATACGAAGCAGCGGAGGTGTACGCTATAAGTATTTTTTGCATAAAGGATCAATGAAAATAATTTGTAATAATTTATTGTTTGTATTAATATGTGAATAGAATGCAAAAGCTGGTTTGTTTGATTGTATAGGAGGCAGAGGAGAGTTATGGCTAAATACACTTGGGTAGAAAAAGATACATGCATTGCGTGCGGAGCCTGTGGTGCTACAGCACCGGACATTTATGATTATGACGATGAGGGCTTGGCTGAAGTGATCTTTGATGGAGATGGAAACCAAGGAATCAAGGCAATTTCAGACGACCTGTTTGATGATATGCAGGATGCTTGCGACGGTTGCCCTACTGATTCTATTAAAGTTGCAGACGAGCCATTCAATAAAGAAGGTTAAGTCTACTTGGATAGGCACAGCACCGACAGCACTCTTTGCCGTATAACGGTGAAAAGGTGCTGCCAGTGCTGTTTTTTTTATGTGCTATCCATATGATCTATTTTGGCCGATATACATAGTAAACAATAGGGCAAGACTACACGATCAGGAGGATCCGATGAATCATTCGCCTCATCTTAAATCGTATGTAAAAAAGCACCCTGATAATAAAATGGCTTGGTATTTGCTCGGAAAAGAGTATGAGAGCAGTGGTCAGGAGGGCAAAGCAAATTATTGCTTCAATCGCGCGGGGGAGGTGTTCGAAGCCTTCGAGCATAAACAGATTCCGGCAGACGTATGGATGGAGTATCAGGATAAACTGGTTCAGATGTCAAAGGAGAAGACGCGGAGAACGGCTCGAACGCGTTATTTGTTAACTACGTTGATGGTACTTCTTCTGATATGGGTGCCTTCAGCCAATTCGCCGGGCCATTCGAGGGAAAGTGCATCCGTTCCATCAGGAACAGAGCCTGTGGCAACCGACAATGTCCAAGTGGCAGGAGTACAGACTTATGACCCGGATGAAGTGGCTCAGATCGGTGGGCTTGGTGCTGGTGGCGTGTTTACGGCCCAAGCGCGCACAGGCAGTTCAGCAGGAACGGCACTTGCAGATATGTTGGCAAAGGCTAGTCGTCTACCAGCCGAGACCACAGTGCTGGGCATGGAGCAAAGCGGTTCCTGGATGCTCTGGAGAGATCGTATGCAGCCGCTGCTTAGCTTGCAAAACAAAGGAAATGGAGGCTTGGCTGTCCAGTCTTACGACGCAGCAGCGTGTGCTTGTAAGCCGTCTGACAGTGAAAAGCTTCGAAAGGCAGGTCTGAATTGGGCTGTGGGACAGGAAGAACTGGCTGTGCTGAATAGCTCCATGCGTGCTTTTCGTACGCAGCATCAACGTCTTCCTCGAAGTCTCGATGAGCTGACCGGAAGCTTTCCGGATAATATGATGTACGGTACGGCAGACGGAATGAAGAAGGCTTTTACACCTATGCGTAATTTACTTGCTTCACAGGGACAGAGGGCTAAAGGAGCAACAAGTCAACAAGCTGGCTCGTCGGCTGAAAGCAGTCCTTTGCTGGCGTCGTCGCTGTATGGACGGCCTTTTCTGGGGCAGCCGCTGCGGATTGTGGTAGACAAGTCGAAACACAGGCTTGGATTGGTGAGTGGCAATGTGCTGATCCGCAATTATCCTATCGGATTGGGTGGAGATCGAACTCCGGAAGGAAAGTTTGTGATTACGGATAAAGTCGTAAATCCGAACGGTAAGTCCAACGGTGAGTTTGGCAGCCGCGGTATGCAGCTGTCTGCAACGAATTATGCCATCCACGGCACCAACGAGTCGGACAGCATTGGTAAAAATGAGTCGCTAGGCTGCGTTCGCATGGGCAAAGAGGATGTGGAGGAGTTATTTGCTCTCGTACCTTCGGGTACAGAGGTGATCATTGGTAACGGGGGACTGCCTAGTCAAGTGCTTGTGCCTGGCTCCCGATTTACGACTGAGCCGCAGCACGACCAGACCAATCCCCGCAAAACCTATCACTGGCTAAATTAGCTTAAGATGCTATTCCTGCATGAAGTTTAACGATTTCCTGCCTGTGCCAAAACAACGACCAGAACAATCACAATGATGAGGAGAACAAAACTGACGGCGGTCCATACAATCGCTTTCTTGTTCACCTCGTCCTTTTTCTTTTGCAGACTTGGCGGCTTGCGCTTGGTCTTCATATCGGCAATCCCTCTTTTCTGACGGGCTATAGCCCTGTCTTACTATCTCCATTGTAAATGGTTTGATTATACATTTTCAATGACGTCTCCATGACAAACGAATTGTTCCTGATACTGCACGCCGCAAATTACTTTCTTTTTGGTATGGAAAAAGCTAAACTATTTTGTAGAGATGTTTTTTTAGGATTGCGCAAGGGCATAGAACGGAGTGGATGAATCGTGTTGTATCGAAGGATTGTGAAACCTGTTTTTTTCAAAATGAGTCCAGAGACGGCCCATCATGTCGTCATTGATGGCTTGAAGTATGCTGGGGCGCTTCCCGGTGGAGCAGCAACGCTGCGGGGAATGTACGGAGTCAAGGAAACGGAGGATCTTGCGGTTGATCTGTTCGGCCTTCATTTTCCCAACCCGATTGGACTGGCTGCGGGATTGGATAAAAATGCGGAAGCAGTTGCTGGCTTTTCCTCGATCGGGTTTGGTTTTATGGAAGTAGGCACGGTGACACCTGTGGGACAGCCCGGCAATGACCGACCTCGTTTGTTCCGATTGCCTCCCGATGAGGCGTTAGTGAATCGGATGGGCTTTAACAATCTGGGTGTGGAAAGCATGGCTAAACGTCTGGCTGCGCTAAAACATCGGCCTGTTCCGGTCGCTGTTAATATTGGTAAAAACAAAAACACGCCTAATGAGGATGCCCATAAGGATTATGAGAAGTGTATTTCTGCGCTGTATCCGTATGCGGATTTTTTTGTAGTGAATATCAGTTCACCGAATACGCCGGATTTGCGAAAGCTCCAGCATGGCAGTGAGCTCAAATCGCTGCTGGAAGCTGTTCGAGCAGAGATGGGAGTACAGGCGACGAAGTATGGCGGAGCCAAGTCTGTACTGGTCAAAATTGCGCCGGACGTATCAGATGAGGAACTGGAATATATGACAGATGCGATTGCGGCCAGTGGAGTAGACGGTATCATCGCGACGAATACGACAATTTCGAGGGCTGGCCTGACGCATCGGAATGCGAGTGAGACGGGCGGGCTGAGTGGTAAGCCCCTGCGTGACCGTTCTACAGAGGTCATCGGACGAGTGTATCGCCAAACAGATGGCAAGCTGCCGATTATCGGATCGGGCGGCATTTTCAGCAGTCGTGATGCTTACGACAAAATTAAAGCAGGCGCAAGCCTGATTGAAATTTATACAGCATTGATCTATGAGGGACCGGAAGTGAACCGGACATTACATGCCGGTCTGCGCGAGCTGCTGCGAAAGGACGGCTTTAGACACATTACCGAGGCTGTTGGTGCAGATCACAGATAAAAAAGTGTTGTCGGAAGAGACAGGAGGTACGGGGATGGACGGAAGAGACTGGGGAACATTTTTGCTGCCATATGATCAGGCGGTGGAGGAGCTTAAGGTCAAGTTCAAAACAATGCGTGCGGAGCTGAAAAAGCGCGAGGAATACGCTCCTATCGAATTCGTAACCGGACGGGTGAAAAAAATATCAAGCATCCTCGATAAAGCGAAGAGATTACAGGTTCCTTCTGATCAGCTGGAGACGGGAATCGAGGATATTGCAGGAATCCGCATCATGTGCCAATTTGTTGAGGATATCCGGCGGGTAGCCGAGTATATTCGAAGACGCAAGGATCTGACTGTACTGTATGAAAAGGACTATATCACCAATTATAAAGATAGCGGATATCGCAGCTTTCATATGATTGTAGAATATCCAGTGCAGACAGCGCTTGGATTAAAAATTGTGTTGGCTGAAATTCAGATCCGTACCTTGGCTATGAATTTCTGGGCAACCATTGAGCATTCCCTTAGCTATAAGTATCGGGAAAGCTTGCCGGATAATATGCGGACACGGTTGAAAAAGGCAGCTGAGGCGGCCTTTGTACTGGATAATGAGATGTCTTCGATGCGTCTTGAAATATTAGAAGCGCAGAAGAAGTTTGAGGATGAAGCGAATATCGTATCCAAGGTGCTGACGGGTATGCACCGTCTGTATTTCTATCATAAGATCAGTGAAACGATTGATGCGCAGCGCAGGTTCAATGAGCTGTGGGAACGGCACGACATGGAAGGGATCAAGCTGCTCCATGATGAAGTCAAGGAATTGCTGGCGGCTTCTACCAAGGAGGAAGACAGGGATGAGTATTAAATGGTGAATGTTTCCTATGAACCGTTGTATGTGGCTTATTTGGTATACTTCAATCGGGATCGGGATTATTTTGAATGTCACGAGGTACTGGAAGAGCTGTGGATAAAGCTGGACCGTGACCCTGTATATAAAGGTTTGCTGCAAATTGCTGTTGGGCTGTATCATTTTCGCAACGGAAATTTTCGAGGCGGACATATGATGCTGGACAGCGCGGTACACAAGCTGGAGCATGCGTCTCCGCAGGCGCTGGGCATTAATATGGCGAAGCTGGTGGACGAGGCGCGCGCTTGCGCCCGCCAGCTTGCCGCGGCTGTTGTAGGTGGCTCGGCAGATCCCCAGCGCCAGCCGCCGGTTTATCGGGATTTGACGATTGAAATCGTCAATCCCGGGCTGCGTCAGGATGTGGAGGACGCATCGTCGTCCATACCAGCCAACATCCCGCAGCAGAGAGGCCCGCGGCGTGGGGAAAAGCATGAGCAGCGTCAGCAGGCGCTTGAGGCTTCGGTGAGGCGCAGACAGGCGGCTCACCGCTCCTGCTCTGCCTCGGCTAGTACGGAAGGGCACGACGTAATCTGAGGCGTGTCTATAAAGCAAGCAGCCCGATCCGTTTCAGGGGATCGGGCTGTTTTATCGTTCAGTAGTCTAAACCGTGTGAACGTCGTTTAGGAGATTGTTTAGGAAGTTACATTCTTTTTATATTTTTCAAAAAAGGCTTTGAACTCATCGAGTGTGTAGCCGTTGTCGGAAGGATTTTCCTTCAAACCACCTACCATACGCTCTTTTTCTACGCCTTTTTCGTAATAGATGAGCGTAGGGGTGTACTCGATTTTGTACTTGTCCCAGCCGTCCTCATACTCACGCAGGTTAAATTCGTGCATGGTGATGTTCTCCTGCTTGCTCAAAGGCATTAGCTTGGGAGTGGTGGCGCGGCAATGTACACAGTCGGATGCAAAATGATAGACGAAAAAGTTTTCCTTTTTGTCAATTTTGCTTTGAAGATCCTCCGGTTTAATAATCTGCTGATAGTTGGGATCATTCAGCAACTCTTGGGTGGCAGGCTTTAATGAGGCTGTGGAAACGCCATACAGCTTGTTTTTAGTGCCTGAATTTAAAGCGAGCAGCACCCCAAGCAAAATGACGAGCACAACAAAAAAGCCAATGACAGGTATAAGCTTTTTTTTGTTGGATTTTTGGGTGTTCAATGCCATCTCTCCTATCAAAATACAAAATATGTAGCTATGAATCATATTATTATACAACATTACAGCTTGTAGTGAAAGTTTGTAAATCACACGGATATTGCAGCTTAACAGGCTGAGTATGGTACAATAAATTTTATTTTAACTGGACAGGATGATTACAATTATGGGTGTACAGCTCCCTACTGCATTTGTGAAGCGCATGGAGCAACTGCTCGGCGACGAGTTTGAGGCTTTTATGGCTGCTTATGATCATACGCCTCATGCTGGGATACGCGTCAATACGTTAAAAATTTCGGTGGAGGCGTTTAAGGCGATTTCGCCGTTTGAACTGCGACCAAATCCTTGGTGTGATACAGGTTTTTATGTTCCCTACGGCACCAAGCCGGGGTTGCATCCTTATTATCATGCAGGACTGTACTATGTGCAGGAACCAAGTGCAATGTCTCCTGTAGAATTGCTGAATGTTGCTGAGGGTGAGGCTGTATTGGACTTGTGTGCTGCACCGGGTGGGAAATCGACCCAAATCGCGGCCAAGCTGCAAGGAAGCGGTCTGCTCGTAACGAATGATATTAGCGCTGATCGAACCAAGGCGTTGGCTAAAAATGTGGAATTATACGGTGTGCGAAATGCTGTGGTGTTGAATGAAAGCCCGGATCGAATCGCAGATGCCTTCCCTCATTTTTTTGACAAAATATTAATTGACGCACCTTGTTCGGGGGAAGGGATGTTTCGCAAGGATGAGGATATGGCGAAGCAATGGGAAAACCATTCGGTGGACAAATGTGTAGTTATGCAGCGGGATATTTTGCGAGTGGCAGCAACTATGTTAAGTGACGGAGGAAGAATTGTTTATTCGACCTGTACCTTTGCACCGGAAGAAAATGAAGGGATGATTGCTGAGTTTCTGGAGGCACATCCTGATTTTGACGTTGTTCCTGCTCCTTCAGGAACGGGCTTTGCTTCAGGTCACCCGGAATGGGTGAGTGAAGCAGTCGCGGCAGCCCATCCAGAACTGCGTGGAATGGCACGCCTTTGGCCCCATCTTATAGAGGGTGAGGGTCATTTTATCGCTGTGTTGCAGCATCAAGGCAGTCGTACAGCTAAAGCGGATAATCGTTTACTGTCCATCAAGGAAGCGCCAATGGCAAACGGACAGGACAGCTCTGTAACTGGAGATTACAAACGGAATGGAAAAGGGATGGACGGGAAATCGGGTAAAGGAACGAATGCACGCGGTTTTGGTTTCGGGAACAAGTCTCGTGCTGGTAAAGATACGGCAAAATGGGATGGACGCGGACAACATGATGTACTGGAGTCCTATCGCTATTTTGTACAGGAGCAGCTTGAGGCGTCATTTGCAGGCCATACGGTAGTCTATGGAGATCGGATTTATCAGTCGCCGCTGGAATCCTATCGTCTGGACGGGCTTAAGGTGGTCCGTCCGGGCTGGTTTATGGGAACAGACAAGAATGGTCGGTTTGTGCCTTCGCATCCGCTGGCGGTAGCTTTGCGCCCTTCTGAGGCGGTCAGGAGTATAAACCTTTCGAGTTCAGACACGGATGCCATCCGTTATTTGAAAGGTGAAACGTTATCCATCCCTGCTCAGCAAATGACGCTGCAGAACGAAGCACAGCCCAAAGGTTACACTCTCATATGCATTGACGGATATTCTGCCGGATGGGGCAAATGGCAGGACGGTATGCTCAAAAATGAATACCCTACAGGCTGGAGGTGGACATCAGTATGAGTGGGAAGGGAAGACAGACGCAGCGTTTGGACAAGGTTCTAACCCATATGGGTTATGGTTCGCGCAGTGATATCAAGAGACAGGTAAAGCAAGGGACGGTCACCGTGAACGGTCGAACCATCAAGGATAGCGGCTTGCAGGTTCATCCTTATAACGATCAGATTGAAGTGAACGGGGAACGGGTTATTTTTCGGGAATACATTTATATCATGCTGCATAAACCGCCAGGCGTTATATCCGCAACCGAGGATACAAGAGAGCGAACAGTGCTGGATTTGCTGAGTGCGGAGGAACGGCATTTTGAGCCCTTCCCGGTTGGACGGCTCGATAAGGATACGGAAGGACTACTATTGCTAACGAATGACGGTAAGCTGGCGCATGAACTCTTGTCTCCACGGCGACATGTTCCCAAAACGTATGAGGCTACGGTGTCGGGACATGTCACGGAGGAGGATATACGTCAATTTGCAGCAGGGGTAGAGCTGGATGACGGCTATGTTACCCTTCCGGCTCAATTGACCATTCTTCGTCATGAAAAAGCACAAGAGGCAGATGAAGAAGTCATTTCAACCATTTCACTTGTGATCCATGAAGGAAAGTTTCATCAGGTGAAGCGCATGTTTGAGGCGGTTGGCAAAAAGGTTACGTATTTGAAAAGAACGGCGATGGGTCCGTTAACGCTAGATGATCAGCTACCCTTGGGCAGCTATCGTGAGCTGACAAACGAGGAGCTGGCATGGATCGGCCGGGATTTGGCATCTGCAACGTCAGAGGCTTGATGGGAGTAGGGGAAGCAACAATGACGCACAGGCTCTTATGGGAGTTCCCTGTGCGTCATTTTACTATATGGACTATGATTTACAGCTAACATATGGCAGACTGCATGTTTATTGTGCGCGCGCTGCACGGCTTTTCTTCACTTCTGTTTCCTTATAAGCCGTGACCTTGTTTTTGCCTGTTGTTTTGGATATGTACATAGCCTGATCGGCCTGTTTAACCAGTTCATCCGGGTTCATTTCCTTTTTTAACGTGCTATGCCCGACGCTGATGGTCACGATACTTTCGTCTGCAACCCGTTTACGGATTCGTTCTGCGACCTGTCCGACCTTGGCCCGCCGATCAACGACCATCGCGACCAGCTCCTCGCCGCCGTATCTTCCAGTCAGTCCAATTTCATCCAGTTCTTCTTCCATAATCTGTGCAACCTGTTTAAGCACATCATCCGCGCGGGCATGGCCCTGTGTATCATTCAGCTTTTTGAAATTATCAATATCGCAAAAAATGACCGACACGCGGATTCCTTGCTCCATATATCGCCGCAATCGCCCAGAGAAGTATTTACGGTTATACAGGCCAGTCAAACCATCAGTAATGGAGGAACGGTAAATCCGTTGAAGCAGCTCCACAATCCGTTCGAACAGGATTAGAAACAACGTAGTGTAATACAGCAATGGCAAAAATGACATCCATAGGACTGTACTGGTTGCACCTTTTTCTGCCGGAATGTCACCTCGCAACCACAGACATCCAAGCCAAAGTAAATAGAACAGTAAGCCCAGCGCAAACTTTTTGGGCTGACCGATTCGTGGGATGATGAACACAAGGCTCAAAGTAAGCACAATGAGTCGATAAAGCAGGGTGAACCCGACGAGATTTGCTGCGCTGATCCAACTGGGTAGTATTCCGGCAGCCCATGCGCCAACCGGCAATATCAGTAGCGCTCCCAGCAACAGCAAAGTCCATGCTCCCGCACGTTTTAGCTTCCGGTAGAGCTGAAATACGGCGGCATTGGTAAGCACAAAGGCGGTCGCCTCCAGCGTATTTTGCCACACGATGCCTTGTAGCGGCATGTTGCCGCCACCTGCCGAATAGAGATTCATGGCTTCATATGTCATAATAAAAATAGCGGCAACCGAAAAAAGGATATAGGCTTTTTTTCGCTGTCTGCTATATATGATCACACACATCAGCGCCATCATGAGTATAATATACAAACCGCAGGCGGCACTTACAGCCCCGGCCAGAGATGGGAAACCGAAGGTTCCCGATAAGGACAACAACGTCAACGTCACCGACTCCATCTGTATAGATAGTGAGTCTATTGAACGGGGAATCTGGTTCCCATACAATAGACAGGAATTATTCCATTTAAAATGTTATAATTTTCTTTTGTACTTAGCAATTATTCTCAATATATCATTTTTCAGAAAATCCGGAAACCTATACATACAACCTGTGTTCCGGGCAGTACAACGCTTGAAAGGGGAAGCACGTCATGAAATTGCTACAGGCTCTCTTTTTCCCACCCGAGCAACCGGGCGGCGTTTCATCTATGATTCCATATCTGCAAGAGCGATTTATGTCCTCGCGTTGGGAAATGGAGCTATTTTCAATCCCTAAACGAATTCGCAACAAGGGCAGGGAAGAAGTATTGTTTGATACCTTTGACTGGACGCAATATGAACAATATCCGATTGTCCAAAAATATATACAGACGTACCGTGACTATTTGTGGTGGACCCGGCTTCGCATTCAGAAGCCCTTTGATCTCATTCATGCTCATCATCCAATTGCCGGGATTGCTATGAAAACTGTTTTTCCCGATATCCCGCTCGTTCAGACGATTCACTCTTCTTATGAGAAGGAGTTAATTCTAAACGGTAAAATAGAGGAGAATGGGCCTGAGCATCAATTTCTGGTGTCCTTATATCGGGAGTTGGAGCATAAGGCGGATCGCCTGATTGCAGTATCCCGCTCTTTCCAGCATTACTTGACGCCTTATGTACAAAATTCGCAAGATATTGTGGTCATTCCGAATGGATATGATGAGAAGCGCTTCAAGCCCATACCACATGAAAATGAAGTGACACAGCTTATAACTGTCTGTCGCCTTGTCCCTGCCAAAGGGCTGGATACTTTGTTACAGGCCTGTGCCGAGCTGAAAAAGAGAAATCAGAATTATGTGCTGCATATTATCGGAGATGGTCCCATTCGACCCGAGCTGGAAGAGATGGCGCGGCAGCTGGATATTTACCATGAAACGATTTTTTATGGATACACCCTTCATCCGGAAGAATTTATGCCTTTCTTTGATGTGTTTGTTTTGCCTTCACGAGCGGAAGCCTTTGGTTCCGTATTTGCGGAGGCGGCTTTGAGCTGTTTGGCTTTGGTGGGTACAGAGGTGGGAGGAATACCGGAGCAAATTGAGGATGGGGTAAATGGTCTGCTTGTGCCACCCGACAGTCCGAGGGCACTGGCAGACGCATTGGAAAAGGTCATCGCAGACCCTGCTTATCGTTATGAGCTGGCGCGATCTGCTTGCGACAAGGCTAAATCGAGCTATTCCCTGAGCAGGGCTGTTAATGAGCTAAAGAAAATGTATTTGAAATTCCAGCACTAGCCATGGCGTGTATCACCTGTTTTTGAATCAGAATGCCGGAAGCTGGAGCGAGGACGCGAGGAACGGAAGGGTCTCCCCCGTCCTGCCATGATCAGCTTGCCCACCCACATCAGGCTAAGTATCCCGAAAATAGGATATAGAACAGACAGCAGTGAGCTGAAACCAAACTGACTGATTAGAAAACATGTGAGCATAATGAATAGTGTGATGAGCTTAGGTGAAATTTGGATATGCTGGCGGATTTGCAGACTGACACCGTAAATGTCGGCCACGAAGGTACTGAAAATTTCCATGAAAATGAGTAAAACGTAAATGATCTCGACCAGGGCCCCTAGGCGGTAAGCAATGCTTCCCATCGGGATCTCAAATTGCCGAATTCCTGGCATATGTGCCGACATGGCAAAGTGAGCAGACATGAGCATAAACCCGACGCCAATCCCGCCCAAAATCCCGCCCCAGCGGATCGTTTTGCGGGAGAAGGTTTGGCTGCCGAGTGGTACAAGCACTGCTTGGGCCATTGCCAGATTGAAGGAAGTATACAGCAGTGGAGAAAGCCAAGCTCGCAGCATGCTATAATCGGACGTATTTGTAATAAAGCTCTGGGGATTTGGCATAGAGAGTGTGCTGTGAACAAGCAGGATAGACATGATCATCATCATAGGGACAACAATGGTGTTCATATGCAGGATAGCCTTGATGCCTTTACTCAGGAGCAGATACGTTCCAATGAGTGTAATGAGCAGTCCGGTCTGGTAATGCAGGTGAAGGCGTTCCACGAAAACGGAGCCGGCACCTGCCAGCATGACGCTGTTGACGCAGACCAATATCATGAGCGTGAACCAGCTGATCCATTTTCCGACTTTGGTGCCAAAAAGGTGTCTGTTCAGATCCTCATAGGACCGGGCTGAAATATCATGAGCGATCAGCATCATTTTCGTACCCAGCCATACAAATATGAGTGTGGACAGCATGATGGTGAGTGTAGCCCAACGTCCGTACTGTGTAAAAAACTGTAATATTTCTTGTCCGGTAGCAAATCCGGCACCGACGACTGTTCCGATGTATGTAAAAGCAATCTGCAAAACATGAATATTACGTTTCATCCCCAGTCCCTCCTTGCCTGCTTGAATAACGCTGTAGCGAGCATATAATACAAACTATGTTCAAATGAAATAGGACATGACTGGATGAGACTGAAATAATTATAGTGCATTCAATGAATAGCTTGACGGGAGCGTAATTTATGGGTCAAATCCTTGCATGGATACTGGAATACGGATATTTGGCAATGTTCGGCTTGCTTGCCCTTGGAGTAGCTGGTATGCCGATCCCCGACGAAGTGCTGATGATCGCCTTCGGCGGGCTCGTGTCTCAAGGACACTACAACTTTATTGCCGCGCTGGCAGTCACATTTTCCGGAAGTATGACGGGCATGATGCTTAGTTATACGCTCGGTCGTTTGCTAGGCAAGCCGTTGCTGCACCGATACGGTAAATGGGTGAGGCTTACGCCATCGAGAATTGCTTCTTCCGAGAACTGGTTCGGACGCTATGGAACTTGGGGCATTCTGTTCGGTTACTTTGTCCCGGGCTTGAGACATGTGTCCTCATATCTGGCAGGTACGACCCGTTTGAATATCTTTCGCTATATGATGTATGCATCGGCGGGCGCATTGCTGTGGTGCGGCACGTTTCTGGGAATTGGACATGCGGTGGGCATGCACTGGGAACAGGTGGCGAAGCTGATGGAAAAGGTGACACATCGGATAGGGCTGGCGGTCTTTCTTCTGATTATTTTGGGAGGAATCGTCGCGTGGTTTTGGAATAAGCGTAAAAAAAATGTCACATGAAGGTATGGGAAAGCAAGCTATAGCTTGAAAGCGTCAGGTGATGTATGGTACTTTTACCGCATAGGAATGCCGTGGGAGGTCATGGAATGGAAGTATTGAAGGAACGGATTTTACAAGAAGGCGTCGTTGCGTCGGATCAGGTGTTGAAGCTGGATGGATTACTTAATCACCAGGTGGATCCGGAGTTGACGATGGAAATGGGACGAGAGTTCGCAGCCCGTTTTCGGGAAGAGAATATTACGAGAGTGGTAACCGTGGAATCCTCGGGTATTGCCATAGGTTTCGCAACAGCATTGGAACTGGGTGTACCGCTGGTGTTTGCCCGCCGCAAAAAGACTTTATTGGCCGACCCGGACGCATTATGCGAACGTGTGCCTTCCTTTACGAAAGGCATTGTCACGGACATTATGCTGTCCCGTCAATTTATTCATGAGCATGACCGTGTTCTGTTCATTGATGATATTATCGCCAATGGTGATGCCGCAAGAGGTATGGTCAAAATCATTCAACGCTCCGGTGCGGAGCTGGTGGGATTCGGCGTGGCTGTGGAAAAATGCTTTCAAGCCGGGGCGAGAACGATCCGTGAGCAGGGTATATGGGTAGAGTCGCTTGTCAGAATTTCATCGTTAACTGACGGCAAGATTGAGTTTGCCGAATAGTAACAATTCAAAAGCTGCTGATCCTTATTTCTAATAATAACCTTTGCATGAGTTTCGATTTCGCTTATAATATAGTTAAGGTTTTGGGAGAGGAGGCAGCAACATGGGGAAAGAGCAATTGACCGAACAGTTTTTTCTGGAAAAACTGGCAGCGGCTAAAGTACATTTTGAACGTGCCTTGGATTGTAAGCATACGGAATTTGACGATTTATATCCCTATATGATTGAACATCCTCAGTTTTTTTGGTACAAACGCTATGTGGCTTGGTCTGAGTTGTTGACGTTGGTTAACTTATGCGAAGAATTGTCCTTCTCTTGGAAAGAAGAATTTACTGCCCACCAAGTGGAATACGTAGATCAGAGAGTGCTGTCTGCACAAGTGCTGGACTTCTGGTATGAGAAGAACGATACAAAAGAACATGATCACAGTGTAAATCAGTCGGGATAATTTGTCGCTCTGTTGGCAATCCATATAAGTAGTAAATGGGAAGAGACCTAAATGATTTCGTTTAGGTCTCTTTTTAAACTTTTTAATGTGCATAAATGACAGCTGCCGTGTTAGAAAAGATTGTATAAGGGGGGACAGAGATGATTCATGATGAAGAATTAGACGCCTATCGGCTTTCCGGTGAGAAGGTGCGCGTCGTGCGGGATGGGCTGGAGTCCAACGATGTGGTAGGCATAGTGCTGGCGTGGGACGAGGAACAGGTGCTTATCCGCCGCCAGAATCGGCGTGTGGTCAAGCTGGATCGCAGCTATACATATCAGCCGTTCAGCGAGCCGCGTCACAATCCGGTAGAACTGGATTAGAGGAATGGGCTTCGGCTGGCTGGATAGAAGGATTTGAAGTGACTGGATAAAATTAGGTGTATGTGTCGATGGCATATGCAGCCTGTAAACCGGACACAGTACATAAGAATATACTCTATATGAGAGGGTGTGCTGTGTCTTGACGGTTATGAATGAGAAAATACATGCGTATAAGGATTAAATCAGTCATTTGGAAGATAAGTTGCCGGAGGTAGTTCATGCCTATCATCGTTTCACTGGAGAGTGCTTTCAAGCCGGGAGCTTAGACGAGAAAACCAAGCAACTGATTGCCCTCGGCATTGGCTTATTTGCCAACAACGAGGTATGTACGTTTTATCACGTGGACGAGGCTCGGTCCAAAGGAGCAAGTGATCAGGAGATTATGGAGACCATTGCTGTAGCCGCAGCGGTAGGCGGAGGACATGCTCTTAGCCAAGGGGTTACTCGTGTACAGAAGGTACTGCAATAAAGCGAATGCTTTATGGGAATTCTTCATACTCCGTTCATAGCGGGTATTGATGGATATATGATGGGTATGTAAAGAAGCTTCCGAGCACGGTTGGTGTCTGCGGAAGCTTTTTTTGTATGCGCGCTGTGCGTGGATTATGCACTTCCGCTTGCGGCAGAAGCAGCAGGGCGAAGCGATTTACGCTTGTAGGCCAAGGAGGATGTAACCAGACTTCTTTCAACAAACCGTAGGGGCTTGGAAGCAGAGCGGCTGTTTGGAAACTCGGGGCGTTGCTTTTCGGGTAAAGGGAGGGCAGCTGTATGAGGCATAGAGGTAGAAAGCCCCAGATAAGCGCGCATTCGTTCATACATTTCTTTGCGGAATGCAGGCATAGCCATACTGAACTGCTCTTTATTTCCTTTACTTATATAGGTGGCGTGAACGCCTGAGTGGTTTTGTTGTATGTCCAAAACACGAATATGACATTTATTAAATTCATGTTTTATTTCAGATAGTAAGATTCCGGTACGATCTACTCCTGCGTTAACCATTTCGACATAAAGATCAGGCGTTTTCAGCATACCGCTTTCTTCAAGAATAAGACTGTCCCGCTCAAATACCTTTTGAATAAAGGTAAGGAGCAGATAATTTTTCACAAGAGACAATTCATTCTGAGTAGTAACTGAAGAGATCATAACCATTCACCGCCTTAGGGAAATGTGATAATAATCCATATCTGACTGAATAAAAAGAACTAGCGTTCTCAGGAACTTATGTTCTTATTTTAGTGTATTATTCCTAATTTATCAAGAGGGAATGAAAATATAAAGTGTTTGACTTCTTTTTATGAGCATGGTATGATCTATTTTGTCGCCAAGAAAGATTGACCTTTTGAGGACAAACGACAATATATATGCGGTCGTGGCGGAATTGGCAGACGCGCACGGTTCAGGTCCGTGTGGGCTAACCCCCGTGGAGGTTCGAGTCCTCTCGACCGCATCATCTTAAAAATGAACGCTCTTGAATTTCCCTTGTGGAGATTCAAGAGCTTTTTGCATATTCTGGATATGTAAAGTGGTACTCATGACACCCAGATGTAACCCCTAATGATTGTTTCTGAAAAATCCAACTTTATATTGCACCAACAAAAGAGTCTGTAGTCCTGAAATGGTATGGGGTCCTTTTTGGCGTTTAATGCTTAACCACGACAGCAAGCGGCACATCATTTCCTCGTACTGGCGTTCATATAATGTACATCATGACGTTATTGGAGGTATAAGAGAATGGGAGATGTACGTAGCGCAGTCGATGAGGGGACAAGGAAGCTAAGGAACTTTTTTATGCGCCAGCAGCATCAAGACGGATCATGGCATTTTTGCTTTGAGAACGGGGTGGCGATGGATGCTTATGTCATGATCCTCTTTCGGATATTGGATATACAGAATGAAGAGCTGATCCGGCGTTTGCATGATCGCATCCTTGCGGAGCAGCAGCCGGAAGGCTGTTGGCGTTGGTACAGGGACGAGCAAGAGGGTAATTTATCCGTTTCCATTGATGCCTATTATGCCCTGCTCTATTCCGGGTACAGTGAACCGACAGACGAGTCGATGGAGCGAGCCAGGCGTTACATTCAATCGCAAGGTGGACCGGGGAAATCGACCAGCATTCTGACAAAGGCGATTCTCGCTGCAACCGGGCAGCGCAAATGGCCAGCATCAATCTCGCTCATACCACTGGAGATCATCCTTTTTCCTGCCTATATGCCAATTAATCTGTATGAATTCTCAGGTTATTCCCGTATCCATCTGATCCCTATGATGATCATGGCGGACCGGAATTTCTCTATATCAACGAATAAGGCTCCCACTGTATCCGATCTGTTCGATTCACGCTATGATGACGATGAGCCGCAGCCCCAGGAGCACCGGGAAATCGCGGAAAGCATACGTGTCGGACTCAGCAGACTTCTCGGAACTCCCCGGTATATCCATGAAGCAGCTCTAAACAAGGCGGAGCAGTTCATGCTGAATCGAATCGAATCGGATGGCACCCTATACAGTTATGCGAGCAGCACCATTCTCATGGTTTTTGCCCTGCTTGCACTGGGCTATGATAAACGGGATCCGCTTATTGTAAAGGCCGTTCAAGGGTTGACAGAGATGCAGTACCGCTTTGACGGTAAAGCTACCATTCAGAATTCACCCTCAACGATCTGGGATACGGCCTTGATCTCCTATGTGCTGCAGGAGTCCGGCGTCGCCGGGGATCATGAGGCCGTGAAGCGGTCGGCAGCCTATCTCTTATCCAGACAACAGGACAAAGCGTCGGATTGGAGTGTTCATAATCCGGTTACGGTTCCTGGCGGCTGGGGATTCTCTGAGACCAATACCTTAAATCCCGATGTAGACGACACAACAGCCGCTTTAAGAGCGATTCACTGCCTGTCCCGTACAGATCCTAAATATCGTGACTCATCCACTCGGGGGCTCAACTGGGTTATGTCTATGCAAAATAAAGACGGCGGGTGGCCTGCGTTCGAAAAAAACACCAATAAGAAAATGCTCACATGGCTGGCTATAGATGGTGCCAAGTCCGCCGCTATCGACCCTTCGGGAGCCGACCTTACAGGACGCACATTGGAATACCTCGGAAATTGTTGCGGATTCGACACGAGGCACGATTTCATCCAACGGGGGGTTAATTGGCTGATCTCCCATCAGGAGAAAGACGGATCATGGTATGGAAGATGGGGGATTTGTTATATTTACGGCACTTGGGCGGCACTGACTGGTTTAGAGGCTGCCGGGCTCCCGGCGGACCATACTTCGATTCAAAAAGGAGCGGAATGGCTCTTGCAGATTCAGAATTCGGATGGGGGCTGGGGTGAATCCTGCATCAGCGACCGGGTGATGAAATACATGCCCTTAGGGGAAAGCACGCCATCCCAAACTGCGTGGGCACTCGATGCACTCATCGCGGTTCAGCCGCAGCCGTCTGCTGCCGTAAATAGAGGAATATACAAGTTGATGGAATTGCTGCAAAACGACGATTGGCCGACCGCATATCCCACGGGCGCTGGGCTTCCGGGTAACTTCTATTCTCATTATCATAGCTATCGTTACATCTGGCCGCTTCTGACCCTAAGCCATTATAAGAAGAAATACGGGGAATAAGGAGCCATACTGCGTCTATGTGGCAGGAATGGTTATATGGTGTGAGGGCTTAGCTCGTACAGGATGACTTTATTGCTCGGAATGAGGTCAATATTCCCCATAGAATGAGGGTATTGGTCAGGGAGGAGAGAGGCCTTCCCCAAGCTGTCGCTTCGTTAATACGCGGTGGAGTTGCTCAGCTATTTCGCAGAAAAAAATCCGGACGACTATGTAATACGGATATCGGTTGAGGTTTGTAAAGGGAGAAAATTTCTTTTATAAGGTTACCCTTTAAGATAGGATAGAAAATAACACACTCGATGATGAAGCTATTGAAAGGTTGGATGAGAGATGGAGAAAGCAACTTTTGCAGGAGGATGCTTCTGGTGTATGGTGACTCCGTTCGAGGAGCAGCTGGGCATTCATGGCATTGTCTCAGGTTATACTGGAGGGACGATTCCCGATCCGACCTACGAACAGGTTAAAACAGGAACTACAGGTCACTATGAGGTGGTGCAGATTATTTTTGAGCCTGAGCTGTTTCCTTATGAAAAGCTGCTCGAATTGTATTGGCCCCAAACGGACCCCACAGACGGAGAAGGCCAATTTCAGGATCGGGGTACACAGTACAAACCCGCTATTTTTTACCACACGGAGCAGCAACGGGAACTCGCACTGCAATCCAAGGAACAATTGGCACAAAGCGGGCGCTTTGACAAGCCTATCGTGACGGAAATTCTTCCGGCCTCCATATTTTATCCGGCAGAGGATTACCATCAGGATTATCACAAAAAGAATGTGAAGCATTACAAGGAAGACCGCGCCCAATCGGGTCGTGATGAGTTTATACATCAGAACTGGTAAGCAGGTTTAGCATACATTTTGCGTACGATAGGCAGATCAGGGATAACCCCTTGGGTCTGCCCATACATATTTAGGCCTCGTTACTCACACAATGAAGGGACAGAGAAGGAGGCTGACCTGAATGAGTAAACGAACGAAACAGCACCTGAGAAACGTCATAAAGAAGGCTATACAAGCTACTCGCAGCCGTAAAGAGCCAAGCTGTGCACAGGTGGTTTGCCAAAATCCGAAAATGAAAAAAAACTTAGTTGCTTGTATTGTGGTAGGTCTTGTTTTTACGGTATGGGGGAATGTTTGGAGCATGGATGTTGCAAGTGCTACGGGTAAGCGGGATCAGCACCAAAAGATGGTGGCCGTCATTATTGACGACTTGGGCAACAACATGAAAGGAACAGAGCAAATTTTAAATTTGCCGGTTAAAATTACGGTTGCGGTGATGCCGTTTCTGCCTTCCACCAAGCAGGATGCCATGGAAGCTCACAAGCGTGGTCATGACGTTATTGTGCATCTTCCAATGGAGCCAAAGCAGGGAAAACCCGAATGGCTTGGACCTGGAGCGATTAAGGCGAATATGTCGGATGAAGAAGTACGCGCCAAGGTGACAGCAGCCATTAAGGAAGTCCCTTTTGCGATAGGTATGAATAATCACATGGGCTCCAAGGTCACCTCAGACAAACGCATTATGTCCATTGTTCTGGATGTTTGCAAGGAGCATGGACTATTTTTTGTCGACAGCCGTACGAACTATTGGTCAGTAGTGCCGGAGTTAGCCGTAGAAAAGGGAATGCCACCGGTGCGAAATGACATTTTTCTGGATGATACCCATTCACTCGCACATGTGAATCGGCAACTGACCAAGGTGGGAGAATGGGTGGACGAGCACGATACCTGTGTAACGATTGGTCATGTTGGTGTATCCGGCATGCACACGTCCGCGGCACTCCATTCATCGGTTCCCGCGCTAAAAGATCACGCCAAGTTTGTGGGCATCAGTGATTTGGTACGTTCCGTATGGGGATGGAAGGGAGCTCCTGCCACCCATACTACCATACCGTCAAATGAGCAATAATGCCTTTGGCTATCGCTTCTGCGACGTTTTTTTGACCGCGATCTCCGGAAAGAATGGCCCTGTCCTGTTCATTGCTGATAAATCCGGTTTCCACGATTACAGCGGGAGGCTGGATTTTGTTCAGAAGATAGAAGGGTTTTCCGTAAACCGTTTCTCTGTTCATGCAGAATAAGCGGTTCAATGAATGTTGAATCCGTTCTGCCAACAGATAGCTGCTGCCTTCGTCCTGGTACAAAACAATCGGCCCCCGTTTTTCGGCACGTTTGGTCCAATTCACATGCAGACTGACGACTAAAGCGGTGGGCAACTGTTCTGTCAGGCTCTTACGCTGGGCCAAGTCTTTCAGATGCCGGGATTTGGATTGAAGCCAACGATTATCGTCGCTTAGAGCATAGTCCTTATCCCTGTTTAAGACCGCGGGATAGCCCTGTGAGCGTAAAATCAGGTACAGTTTTTGACCTATTGCGAGATTGATGTCTTTTTCCAGAAGCCCTTTATGGCTCGTTCCACCGTCCACGCCTCCATGACCGACGTCAATAAGCACAACGGGTTTTGCAAAAGCGTGATAGGACGAATGTACGTTGGATTGACTTTCTGTGTCCTTGTTCGGATTGGTGCTTTTTTCGCCGGTCTGGGCGCTTGCATAGCCAAAGGAGGCAAATACAGCACTGCAAAGGATACTTAAACTCAATCCCATTCCTATTAGCCATATGATGTTTAACTTTTCTTTTCGCATGTTCTATTCCTCCAATAGACGGATTGATTATTTTCTGAAAACAAACCATATAAAGCAGCATAGCTTCCTTAAACAAAATTATTAGCCTTCGGGTAACAATTTTATTTAAGATAGTATGTACCATTTAAGGGAAACCATGCATAGTTAGTCCCGCAGGGTTAGACTTTTTGGAAAATGAGCAAGCTAAACTTATCTGCATCCAACGCGTGAATTTAATGTTTTCCTGCAATGTGAACCTCATGTCAGGGATGCAGATTGAAGGAGGTCGCGGAGGATGGCCAAGAGTGACGAGCTGGTGACATACATTACGCAACGAATTGTTCGGTATATGGAAACGCCACGCGATGTACGCCGTAGCCGTAAACAATCAAGAGAGCCATGGGTATACAAATGGTTCGGAATGCTGCCGCTCGCTCTGAATATGTGGATTAAATCCGCACGCAAAGGGCGAAAGGAACGGCATTGAACTCGCCAAAGAGACCACAAGAGGCATACGGAATGCCGTTTGAGGTCTCTTTTTGTGTTAAGAAATGATTAACGTGATTACATAAATGAATAATTAAGAGTGCATACGATAAAATCCACCGCCAGATAACAGCTGATCCAGCGGGACAAAGCGTGAAAGCCCGGTGCGGCAGGTTAACGCATACATAACAGGATGAGAGAGATCATGAGAAGGGTTCCAGGACTGATATCCGTTAATAGCTAAGGGGCCTCCAAAAGCGAAATTGATGTCTGTAGCTGAAAATACGATACGTGATGATTCACTCAGTGTGTTAGTAAACTGCTGTACGTTATGGATGGAAAGCTTTTGTTTGGGTAGAAGCCAACTAAGATCGTCATAGGGGTCAAAAGGCTCAGCAGAAAGGGTAATCGCCTGCGGCCCTGCTTTCAGAGAGAGAGCAGATGAAGGAATTGTACTGCTGTGGAGCTTATTTTTCCAGTTCCCATTGGCTACCTCCGCAGGCAATGGATCCCCCGTAAAAGCATCGATGCACACTTCGCTGCCAGAGGAGGAACGCACCAGCCAGTAGGCTAATAGCGGTTCCTCATACATGGGGGTAATTTGCAGCTTGTCGATGGATGAAAGCTTGGTTTCTGTGAGGGATTTAAGGGATTGGCGGAGTAAATTCATACTGTACGGCCCGCCCGGTCCGTTACCGTATTCATTAAGCTGATAAGCGCCGTTATGATCTGCCCCGATAATCAGGTAGCCAATGTATTCACCTGCACGATTCACCTGCACGAGCCAGCTATGTGTTCCGGGACCGAGCGGGTGGTAGCTAAGCTCGGCATCTTTCCATTGGTCAAAAGACGGCTGTGTGGATAGCGACTGCACCGTATCGGTGGAAACCCGCTTTACGTCCGCTGGTATCCCTTGTTCCTGAGCAGGAGGGCTTACAGTAGTTGCCTCGATTTGCCCCTGCTTCCCATCTTGGTTCTGGTTCGTTGGTTCCGATGAGGAAACCAATGAAGTTGCTTCGTAAGAGGGTGACGGGTTGGCGTTGTGGTCTTGGGTTGCTGAGGGGGCCGCTTGAATGGAAGCAAACGGACAGACTGCGGACAGACCGATCAGAACAGCCGCAATCATACCAACGCTATAGTGTCCGAAATTTTTTTTCAATGGAATCCACCTTTCTGACGGCCAATGCACCGATGGAAGCTTTTTTATCCAGCATAAAGCTTGTCCGATAAAAAGACTGCTACACCTTGTCGGCACATCCGTCCTGAACGGGTTCGTTTTTTGCTGTCGATAACTAGCGGCAGGTCTGGCAAAGCTTGTCGGTATCGCAATAAACCCGATATAGTCTGAAGCAAGATGTTAAAAGCTGACGATACTTCTGCAACCTGCCTGCGAAGGAGCGTGAGATATCGGTTACCGCAGATGAAATATCCCGCAGTTAATGGCGGATACAAGCACCTTGGGTTCATATTGCCATACCATTTCTTTGCGGCGGGCTTGATGCTGCTCTTGTATGGCTTCTTTTTTTTCCTCTTCTTCTTTTTGCTCCTTGACCAAATCATCGTAATAGTGATCAATAACCTCCAATTCCTCGCGCAGCCGTTCTCTGGCCTGCTCAGCCCACTCGTAATCCTGCTGGCTCAGCTGAGCATTAAGGTAGTTTTCCAGCGAAATGGAGGCCTCCGGAACAGATAATTTTGCAGGCTGCACATGCATATTGCCTGCCAGCAGCGGGCTGAGCTGCCGGGATTCAAGCATGCTACCAAAGTCAGGTACGATGGTGCCGCTTTTGAGTGAAATCCCAAGCCAGTGGAGTTCTTCCCGCTTCAAATCACAGGCAAATTCGATCTTGTAGCAGACGCCTAACCAAGCTTCATATACTGCGGGAGAACGGGCGGATAATTGACGAGCATTAGGTTGCTCGAACAAATTGACATATTTTCCTCCATCCCGCGCAGCTTCAAAAATTTGGTGCAGCCGACGACTCCCATAGTGAAGTTCTTCCTGCAAAATACGTCCGGGTCCCAACTGTGGTAACGCTGGAACATGGCCGAAGTAACGGCCCAGGACCTGATCCTGTGCCGAACTGCCGGACGCTGGAGCCGGTTGAGATCCTTGTCCCGGTTGTGCTTGTGATGGGGGGAGGGGCAGATTGTCCATCGAACTCTCCTGTGCCATTCGGTAGGCTTCCCCATCGAAAATAAAGGTGAATGACATCGTTTGCGCCGGAACGCCAGTACGCTCTACATAGCCCCAATAGTAAGGGCGGTTCGTTAGAGCTTTATCCGCTTCGGGAGAAAGCTTGACAGTCACATGGTTTGGCGACCTCTCGATCACACTGCATCCGGTGGCTTCCAGATACGTAAGGACATAACGCTGTACCTGCTGTGAATTCATGGTCATATCAGCGGTCTCCTTTCGCGCCGCGTCTGGCTTTGGCTGGAGGAACAGCGCTACCTGATAAGCCTAGCAAATCAGCGGTGCTTTGGCTTGTTCCCGTCAGGCGCCCGTTGATCTGGTCTGTCTCGGATGACATATCGCTTGCCGTATCCGAAGTGGATGGACTGTCCGTACGCTGCTGCTTCATTTCCTGCTTGATGGAATCCAGCGAATGGCCGAGTTTTTGCATTTTTTGGCGTATTTCATCGTCATTGCCGGATTCAAGCATAATTTTATACAAACTTTTTTCAATGGATTCTTTCTTCTCAAACTTCTCCAGAATAACGTCCAATCCGCCAATGACCATTTCGAACATGTTGATTTTTTCATGCAGCAGATGTAGGATATGCTCCTCAATCGTTCCGGTTGTGGACAGGTTGAAAATATTAACATCATGCGTCTGTCCCAGTCGATGCACACGTCCAATCCGTTGTTCCACGCGCATGGGGTTCCATGGCAAATCAAAGTTAATCATATGGTGGCAAAATTGCAGGTTAATGCCCTCGCCGCCCGCTTCGGTGGCAATCATCACCTGAATACGTCCACGGAACAAATCCATCATCCAATCCTTGCGTCCTCGGTTCATGCCGCCTCGGTAAGGAACAGCGGATAGCCCCCGGTCGCGAAAATAGTTCAGCAAATATTCCTGTGTAGCCCGGTATTCGGTAAAAATAATCACTTTTTCGTTCATTTGACGAATGAGTTCAAGCGCTTTTTCGGCCTTGGAATTGGCTTTAATCGCCTTGATGTGCGCGACCAATTCCCAGACGCGATCGCGTAGAGGGGAGTCGGGCGCCATCTTTTTAGATAAATTGACAAGCGTTACGAATACCGCATCACGGCTGCTGCACACTTCCCGCTGAAGGGTAACGAGAGACAGCATGCTGCTCAAATTTCCGCCATTCGCCTGATATTGATCCTTGACAAAGGAAGTGACTCCATCGTATAGCGCTTGTTCTTCCGGCGAAAGCTCCAAGTGAATGTTGGAAACATTTCGTTTGGTGAATTGGACCGGGCCTTCGCCGCGACGGTTGCGGATCATGACTTTGGACAGCTCATCCTTGAGCTGGTCCTCATTTTTGGGTAGTCGTTTATCCACCACGAAGTTGGCAGAAAAATCCCCATGTCGTCCTAACTGACCGGGCTTGAGCAATGTAATGAGATTGAAGAGCTCGGACAAATCGTTCTGTACAGGGGTGGCGGTCAGGAGCAAACAATATTTTTTACGCAGCTTCATAATGAACTGATAGTTGGATGTTTTTTTATTTTTCAGCTTGTGTGCTTCGTCGATAATGAGCAGATCGTAATCGGTATCCAGCAGGATGTTACTATGTGGCTCTCTCTTGGCCGTATCCATAGAGGCCACGACAACCTCGGACGACCAGGAATACGCTTTTTTCTGAGCGACAGCCGGAATGCCAAATTTGCTGTTCAGCTCACGAACCCACTGTAGAACCAGAGAAGCGGGTACAAGAATAAGCACTTTGGCGGCAAGCCCGCGAACCAGATATTCCTTGAGAATCATGCCAGCTTCAATCGTCTTGCCCAAGCCAACTTCATCGGCGAGGATGGCGCGGCCGGACATTTCAAATAATACCTTACGGGCCGTATCCAGCTGATGGGGCAGCGGAGTGAGATCTTGCAAATGCTTCAGACATTGAAGCTCATCAAAGCTGGGTACCAGCTTGGCCTTCTCCGCCTCAATTGCCAACTGATATAGATCCCAATCTCCCCAAGGTCCTCCTTTGCGGAGACGTTGGTCCAACTCATCCTGCCAACTCCGGTCAAATTGCACCGGAACAGGTGGTGGTGCCTGATTTTGTGATTGTGAGGAACTTGTCGATTTGGCTTTCATGATGAATTCCCTCCCTCCTTTTTGCACAGATCGTAGATGTAGTATGGACGGAAAAAGATATCTTCATAACAGGAGGGGTGAAATCCTTTAGCTGCCTTCCATCAGCTTTTGGAGTTTACTTTCTGTAGAGGTTTGTGCGTTCGGGGTGTAGATGCTGCAACGCAGATCGACGCTGCCTTGCACCTGAAGGGAGGTCAGGTCAAACAACATTTTGCCTGCCTTGGCATGACGAAATTCAATCAGCACCTCCGGCGCAGAGCTGACCTCACTCTGATTCCAAAGTTCATTAAACTCCGGATAAGCCCGGCTCATGTTCTGTATGAACTGTGCATACCAAGGGTCCGTCACATATTGTCCGTAATAAGCGCGGAAAATAGCAAGGAATCCTTTGACGAAATGCTCCCAATTTACAGCGAGACTTTTAAACTCTTTTTTGGTAAACAGCAGCTCAATCATGTTGCGTTGTTCATGGGGCAGCTCGGCAAAATCCATAAACACATGAGCCGCGGCTGCATTCCAGCCGACAATATGGCAGCGCCGATCTGAAATAATAGCAGGGCAGTATCGCAGCTCCTGTACTATTTTTTGCAGGGATGGAGAAATAACCGTTTGTTCTGCAAGAGCAGGAGGTGTCTGAAATCCGGTTTCAAGCGCTAAATCATACAAATACTTACGTTCATCCGTGTTTAGCTGCAAGGCGGCGGCAATGGCATCCAGTACAGAGGCGGACACCTTGATATCGCGTCCCTGCTCCAGCCAGGTGTACCATGTCGTGCTGACGCCTGCTAGCTGAGCGACTTCTTCTCTACGCAAGCCAGGTGTTCTGCGGCGTGATCCGTTCGGCAGACCGACCATATGCGGGTGTAAACGGGCTCTTTTTGTTTTAAGAAAAACAGATAGTGCTTCCAGACGTGCTTCCGGTTTCATAGGCGAGTTCTCTCCATTCGATGGGGGATAAGTAATGAGCAGTTAAGGCTCTAACTATAGTAGTGTTCATTATACCAGGATAAACAAACACTTGTAATAGGATAAGCCGAGGGTAAAATGAGGATTATAAGTAAGTAAACGAGCAGGAGGAATGAAGAGCGTATGCAAAGAGTTGTAATTACAGGTATGGGTGTGGTTTCGCCACTGGGCAATGACGTGGACACGCTGTGGAAGAATCTGCTGGAGGGTCGTTCAGGTATACGAAAAATAGACACGTTCGATGTGTCCGATTTGAAAGCACAGATCGCCGGGCTGGTACAGGATTTTGATGCAGAAAAGCAATGGGGACGTAAAGACGCCAGACGAATGGATCGCTTCACGCAGTTTGCGTTGTTTGCGGCAGAGCAAGCGCTGAAGGATTCCGGTCTGGAGCTGGATAACACGAATCTGGAGCGAGTTGGTGTCTATGTAGGATCAGGAGTCGGCGGTCTGGATACGTTGGTGGACAATGTGAATGTATTGGAGAATCGTGGGCCGGGCAGAGTCAGTCCGACCCTGGTGCCTATGATGATTTCAAATATGGCTGCAGCGCAAATCAGTATTGCGTTCGGAGCGATGGGTGCCACGCTTTCGCCGGTTACGGCCTGTTCCATTGGAAATACGGCGATTGGAGAAGCGTTTCGTACGATTCGCACAGGAGATGCGGATGTGATTTTTGCAGGTGGAGCGGAGGCAGCGGTGACCAGACTGGCGCTTGCGAGCTTCTCCAATGCAACGGCCTTGTCGACTCGTAACAAGGAGCCTTCGATTGCGAGCCGACCGTTTGATCAAGACCGCGACGGCTTTGTTATGAGCGAAGGGGCGGGCATTCTGGTACTGGAGTCGCTGGAGCATGCTGTTCAGCGTGGCGCAGAAATAGTTGGGGAGGTCATTGGCTATGGCGCAAGCTCGGATGCCTACCATATGGTTGCACCGCACCCGGAAGGGACCGGAGCTTATCTGGCGATGAAAGCAGCCCTTCAATCCGCCCATATCACGCCTGAAGAGGTGGATGTGATCAGTGCGCATGCAACGAGTACGTCCGTTGGCGATCTGGCCGAGACTCTCGCGATACACAAGCTGTTCGGTGACCATGCCTACCAAATTCCGGTTACCGCGAATAAATCCATGCTCGGTCATATGCTGGGAGCCGCAGGCGGTGTCGAAGCCATTGCACTTGTACAGAGTCTAAGGGAAGGCATCATTCCGCCAACGGTTCATCTGGACAACCCGGACCCGGCCTGTGACCTGGATTATGTGCCACACGAGGCACGCAAGGCCTCATTAAATATCGGGCTATCCAACTCCTTCGGCTTTGGCGGCCACAATGCGGTCATCGTAATGAAGCGTTACGAGCTATAAGTGAAATAAATGATTTAACCTCAGGAGTTCTATCCAACGGGATGGAATGCCTGAGGTTTTTGCTATTGGCAACGGGTTCTTTTTAGATAAGAGATAGAGTAAGATGGAGGAAAACATATGGGGACTTCTATGTTTATTAACAGTTAGGAAAGGTTTTGGAGAGATGAAAATTGAACGGTTGCTTTCTATCGTCATTTTGCTGTTGAAAAGAAATAGAATTCAGGCGAAGGAACTGGCAGATTTGTATGAGGTTTCGATACGGACGATCTACAGAGATATCGAAGCGATTAGCCTGGCTGGTATTCCGGTGGTAACTTATCAGGGGGTGAATGGGGGAATCGGCCTGATGGATGGCTACCGCCTGGATCGCAGTGTGCTGACGGATGGCGATGTGAAGGACATTGTGATGGGCTTGCAGAGCTTGTCCTCGTCGTTAGGTGGACCGAATGTAACCCGATTGCTCGATAAATTTGAAAGCATTATACCGGATTCGGGAAAAGCGAAATTCAGTGTCAATACCACACAGTTTATCGTCGATCATTCGGGTTGGGGAAATCAGTCTGCGCAGGAGAGTAAGCTGGTGAAGGTGAAGGAGGCGCTGAGCCAATCGCGTACGATTGCTTTTACTTACAGGAATGCGCAGGGAGCCGTGACCGCACGGAAGGTTGAACCGCACACGCTTGTTCTGAAAGGACAGCAATGGTTTGTATATGCTTATTGTCTTGACAAGGAGCAATTTCGTCTGTTCAAACTATCCCGCATGAGTGATCCTGTCGTGACGGAGTTGGCTTTTACTCGTCGGGACCTTTCCTATGAAAAGCTGCCATGGAATGAGGAACGGCTGGCGGCAGTTAAGACGGTACAGCCTTTTACGCTGCAATTTAATCATAAATCCCGGCATCTGGCGGAAGACTGGTTTGGAGTGGAAGCATTGACTGAGCAGGAAGAAGGGATGTATACAGTTTCGGTTCCTTTTCCCGAGGATGCGTGGATGTACGGATTTATTTTAAGTCTGGGGCCGGATGTGATCGTCAGGGAACCCGCTCATTTACGGGAGAAGATTCGGGATATGGCATTACGTATTGCATCCAATTATGGAGAGCCTCCTATAGAGAACTCTGAAAAACATAGAATATAAAAAAACAAACCTGACGGATAGCTGTCAGGTTTGTTTCGTTATACTGATGTCATATCAACCAGGAAAGGGGATTTACAAAATGGATAAAGCTTGTCAAAGTTGCGGGATGCCGCTGGAGCATGAGGAACAATACGGAACAGACGCACAACAGGTGAAAACAGATGTATATTGTAAGTATTGCTATAAGGAAGGTGCGTTTGTTCAGCCTGATTTGACGATGGAGGAGATGATTCAGCAGTGCGTACCTATTCTCGCAGAGCAAGGGATGCAGAAGGAAGAGGCTGTTGCAATGATGCGTAGTTATCTGCCAAATTTAAAACGCTGGCGTTCACAGGAGGATATGGGACGTGAAGAAAATGTTGAGCCGATCCGAGAGGAAAGTCGGGGAGAGATTCGCCTGATCGGGCTGGCAGCATCTACAAGCAACCGGAACGAACAAACATCCCAAGCGATCATTCCGGGCATGTGGGAACGTTTCTGGAGTGAGGATGTGCCTGGACGGATAAGCGGGCATGAAGAACTCGGTTCTGTCTATGGTTGCTATACCAACTATGAAAATGGAGTTTTTGGCGAGTATACTTTTTTTATCGGGAAGGAAGCGGCAGCAGATTTCCAGACTCCTGAGGGTCTTGAACAACTCGTGATTCCGGCTGCGCGTTACGCTGTTTTTCAAGCTACATCCGAACCTTCCTCAGTTTTTCGGGTATGGCAAGCGATTTGGAACTGGGCTGCCACGGGACAAGCAGAGCGGACGTACACAGGTGATTTTGAAGTGTACGGCAATCCTGATGAGCCAGTGCTGATTTACATTGCGATCAAGTGATGATCTGCTTCATACTAGAAAAGAAGAACCTTTGTGTGCTACTTGGCATATAGAGGTTTTTTGCTCCTCCATCTTGAGAATTTCTTGATATTTCTGTTTTATAGTATAAAATGTCACAATTCAAAATAGTAGGTGAATAGTTATGAGAGCATTGTATGACCATACGAATCAGTTTATGGTTCGTTTGCCATTACAAAATAATAGTTTGGACTTTTTGAATAACGAAGATCAAGACAGGCTTTTGACACAGCTGTGTGAAGATCCTGCCTTTAGAGAACAAGTATTAGTATCCAGCAAAACATTGTATGAAACGATGAAACATTTCTTAAATAGGCCAGAGAAGCTGACAGGTAAGAAGAAGAGAAACTTTGTTGAATCCATGATTAAATATGCGATACGAAAAGCAATAAGAACGACACCTTTTGGACTTTTTACATCTGTCGGAGCGGGTCAGTTTGCATCAGGAGAGCAGTTTACATTTGATCAGCATCAATTTTACAAAAAAGCCAGAGTGGATCTGGAATGGCTCTTTAACATGATTAAAAAACTGGAAAAAGAATCTGCCGATCGGCTTGAATTCAGAATGAATGATGCATGTTACGTTAAGGGAGATCGTGCTTTTTTATTATACAGTACAGATGGAAAAGCAGATGAAATCAGTATTCGGGCTACTCCTGTATTTAGGATTGTATATGAGAGTTGCGGAGAATTTGTATCCTTTCAGGATATCACACGAAGGCTAAGTCAGAAGTATCCTCATACGGAAGGAGGAAGAATCAAGGATTATGTCATGGAATTAATAGATAAGGAGTTTCTTCTATCCAATCTGAGGCCGCCCCTTACAGTGTTGGACCAGTATCAATACTTTATTGAACAGGCGGGGAAGGTAAGCGTTGCTGAAGATAGACTGGCAGAGCTAAAGGCGATTGCAGTACAAATGGAGCATTATAGTCAATTGCCTTTGGGACAAGGGGAACACGAATACATAGCTTTGTTCGAAAAGATGAATCAATTGGAAAAATCATCATCACCTTTACAGCTTGATTCAGGCTTAGGAAAATCAAGCTTCACACTGAGCGAACAAACAGCAGCTGAGATTTGTAAGCTTGCAAGCATCCTGACGATGCTTGCACGACCTTTTGCCAAGCAGTCTGGTTATCTTGAGCATTACAAGAATCAGTTCATGGAGAAGTATGGGATGGATCGTGAAGTCGCTATTATGGAAATGCTGGATAGCAGTTCGGGCATCGGGGCGCCATTATCGTATGCGAATCCGTATAACGATTTCCATGAGGTTCTTCCTATGGATGAAGAGGATTCATCGGGTCTGAAAAATTATTTCCTAAATAAATATGTTGATGCGTTGAGGGAACATGGGGCTATCGAATTGAATGATGCGGAATTAACACCATATTGCGATTCAGCCATAGATCCTAACGAAATTCCAGTGTCATTAGAGCTGAATTTTCTTATCAAGAGCTATGATCAACAGCTGATGCTGTATATGGGACCGAATACAGGCTCTACTGCTGCGGGGAAAACCTTTGGAAGATTCTCATACTTGTCAAAAGAAATGGCCTCGATCGTGCAGGCGCTCAATGATAAAGAAAAGGAAATCAGAAACGAAAATTTCAGCTTATGTGAGCTGAGTTATATTCCGAATCAAGTTAGAGCCGGCAATGTAACCAGGAATTTGAGCTACAGGGCCAAGGAAATGTCTCTTTTTACGAACAGCTCGCGTTCTGAACAAGACCGGGTCAAGATCGAGGATATTTTAATTGGGATAGATGAAAATATGTTTTATGCAAGGCATAGGGCAACAAAGGAGCTTTTGGTGTTTGAGTCCAATAACATGCTGAATCCATTAAGCGCAAGTAATGCCATTCGATTCTTACAGGAAATTGCATTAGATGGAAAGCGAAATTGGAGCTTGCTTCCATGGTTAGAGGTATACAAAGGATTTAAGTATATTCCAGAGATCAGATATAAAAGCATCGTCTTATCAAGTGCGCAATGGAGCATTAGCTTGGACGATCTGCACGGAACGCCCAAAATGGATTTTAAAGAATTTAAAAGCCGTTTTATCCAGTATCATACTCACAATGGCTTGCCGGAGAAGTTTTATATTGTACGTGGAGATAACAGGCTGCTTATTGCAGTGAATCATGATGAATTACTGAAAATTTTATATGCAGAAATGAAGAAAAGCACACACACTCCCTTAAATCTGGTAGCTATTGAGCAGGGAGAAGATGTAGCCATCGATGAGCAGCAACATCTGCATGCAGCAGAGGTGGTTGTTCCTCTGTTCAAGAGACAATTCGAAGATCAGCAACATAAGCTTCGCGTCCGAATGTCTGGTTGTACCCAAGAGGATAGCAGGGTGAAAATGCCATTCGATGATTGGTTGTTCCTGAAGTTGTATGCCCAATCCTCTAGAGAGGAAGAGTTGATTGCTTTTGAAATTGCGGATTTTTGCGGGTCATTATCTGAAAAATACCCCATTCAGTATTTTTTTATGAGATATAAAGACCCAAAATCCCATGTGAGGCTAAGATTTCATGGCGATTCTTCGATGTTATTGGAAATATATCCTGCTATTCTAAATTGGCTCAAAGGGCTAAAGCAACGAGGGCTTGTTGCAGACACGGTTCTGAGTTCCTATGACAGGGAGTTGGAGCGGTATGGGGGTTCCGAGCTAATGGAAGCAGCAGAACAGGTCTTTTTTGTGGATAGTAAAATCGTTGAGCAAATATTAAGAATGACCAGAATGAAGCAGCTGACGATGAGTAAAGAGATCATCGGTGTGATTTCCATTATGAACTACATGAATCAGTTGAGTTTGGATTTTGAAGCACAGCTTGATTTTATGGAAAATAACAGCTCTCCAGCTCAATATCGCACAGAATTTAGAGAGGACAAAGACAACTTGCTGGCTCTGTGTAATGGTGACCCACATTGGATGGAGGTCAGGAAAACGGAAGCTGGAAATGTGCTTATCCATCTGCTGGAACAAAGAAATGAAACAGTGGCTAATTATGCGCAGCTTTTAAAAGAACAGGCGGATCGTTTAACCACTCCTGAAGAGCATATTTGGGGAAGTATCATTCATTTGCATTGCAACCGATTGTTGGGAACCGACAGAGAGCTGGAGAACAAAGTGATGACATTAACCCGACATATCTTGTACTCACGTCGATACCAGCAGACGAAAGAGCCGTTGTTATGGAAGTAAAGGAGCGAATCAGCTTTACGGAAATCTGGGCAACACTGCAACAATTGCCCAAGACCGTTCGATTGGTATTTAAACTCGAAAAAAAGCTATTTATCTATATCGTGATGCTCCGTTTATTGATCGGTTTTAGCCCAATTGTTTCTTTGTATATTTCACAATTATTAATTAATTCTCTCGTTAATATACAAACCGAATTCAACCGCGTTATCTATATATTTGCCATTTTTATGGCAGTATCCTTGCTAACTGAGATCATATCTCAAGTATCTGGCTATAACGAGGGAAGATTCCAGTTTCTTATGAACTACAAGCTTAATTATAGGGTGATGGAAAAAAGCGGTGATCTTTCACTTGCAGATTTTGAGAATTCGGAGATTTATAACAGATTGGAACGGGTTACGGGAGAGGTTGCATTTAGACCCTATCTGATTTTTCAGGCGGTTATATCACTGATGACCTCATTGATCACACTAGTTTCCGCCATTGCTTTTTTAATGGCATGGAATCCGCAAGTGTCTGTTCTATTACTGGTGATTCCGGTCATTTCATTATTTTATTTTTTAAGAATAGGTCAGCAAGAATTTTTTATACAGTGGAAGAGAACCAGTTCGGAACGAAAAGCATGGTATCTCAATTATATCCTTACCCATGATTTTTCGTTTAAAGAAATTAAGCTGTATAAACTAAAAGATTATTTGCTTCAAAGCTATTGGGCAATCAGAGAGGCGTTCATTAAGCAGGACACCTATATTTTGCGAAAAAAAACAATATTTAATTTATTGTTTGAAGTTATAGTCCAATTGGTCGGGGCGGTTGTTATTCTGACTGCCATTATGTCGGCCTATGCAGGTGGAATCATGGTGGGCCATGTGATCAGCTATATTCGATCCGTCTCTCTGGTACAGAGCAATTCCCAGTCGATGATGGGAAATATCTATTCTATTTACAATAGTGGTCTTTATATGAACCAATTGTTTGAGTTCCTCGAATATGAAAGTGAAAGAGAAGCTTCAGAGAACATACCGTTGCAGGAAGGAATCGGGCAAATTAAAACGATACAACTGGAAAATGTCTCATTCAAATACCCGAATCAGGCAATGGATGCATTGAAACACGTGAACCTTTCCTTTAAGTCAGGAGAGCGAGTTGCCATTGTTGGACCTAACGGTTCAGGTAAAAGCACTTTGATAAAGCTGCTTACGGCTTTGTATTCTGTGCAAACGGGAGACATTTTAGTGAATGGCAAGCCTATTCAACAGTGGGGGAATGAAGGCTATCAACAGCAAATTGCGGTGTTGTTTCAGGATTATGTGAAATATGAGATGAAGCTTCAGGAGAATGTAGGCTTTGGTCAGGTGAGTGAAATGGAGCGCAGAGACAAAATCACTTCGGCTTTGCACACGGCTGGCGTCAACTTCATGAAGAAGGATGCCGCCTCCTACGATCTGGATGCCCAGTTGGGTCTATGGTTTGACGAAGGGAGGCAGTTGTCGGGTGGACAATGGCAAAAAGTTGCTCTCGCCCGAGTCTACTTTCGGGATGCCTCAGTGTATATTTTGGATGAGCCGAGCGCCGCGCTTGATCCGATTGCAGAAAAGCAGACATTCGATACCTTTTTCAACCTGTCTAGTGAAAAGATAGGCATATTCATCTCACACCGCTTGGTGGCGGCTCAACTGGCTGATCGTATCATTGTAATGGATCAAGGGGAAGTCGTTGGAGAAGGCCCGCATGATGAATTACTGGAAAATTGCTCTGTCTATAAGCAGATGCATGATTCGGAAAACTATCAAGATTCGGATAGGAGTGGCGTGGTGTGGGAGCAGGTGTTTTAAAAGAAACGGATCAGGACGTAATAAATATCATAAAAAAAATAGCTCTAAATATTCAGGATTATGAGGGACTACTGGAAATTGTGAATGCACAGAAAAATATCTATACGGTGAGCGGGTTAAGCTTCCATCCTTGGAACGCTGTCTCCCTGAGTCATGGATTGCCTGGCATCTGTATGCTGTATGCGGAGCTGCATGAACATTTTCCCGATGAAGGATGGGACCAATTAGGGCATCAGTTTCTGGGGACTTTGGTCCAGGAAATCTCGGAACAAGGGCTGCAATCATCCTCTATGTTTTCAGGTGCGGCAGGGGTCGGGCTGGCAGCTGTATGCTTGTCTCAGAACTTTAAACTGTATCGTAAATTTACAGATCGTATACATGATTATCTGTTGCAGCAAGTCCCAGTCATGATTAGCGAATGTACAAAAAGAGATGTGACTATGAGTGACTATGATGCGATAGAAGGCCTGAGCGGAATTGCTAATTATCTACTCATTTTTTCTGAAGATAAAAAAATGCGTCCTTTACTTTTGGAAGTCATACAGTATTTGGTGAATTTAACTCACGATCAAGAATATGATGGCGTTCAGATTCCGGGTTGGTATATCTCGGCGAAAAATCAGTTTACGCCTATGGAGCAGCAGCTATATCCGAATGGTAACTTTAATTTGGGATTGTCTCATGGGATTTGCGGACCTATCATCATTTTGTCCAAGGCCTTGCTGCAAGGAGTAAACGTACCCGGTCAAGCTCTGGCGATTAAAAAAATGGTGGATTTTCTGCTGCAGTTTGCCAATCGGGATGGGGATGAGCTTTCCTGGAAGGGATTTATCAGTTTTGAAGAATTTAAGAGGGGTCATGCTTCCGAACAAGATAATGTAAGAAGAGATGCCTGGTGCTATGGCAGCCCCGGTGCCTGTATGTCCCTGCTGTATGCGGGAAAGGCGTTGCAAGAGCGGCTCTATAGCGACTTAGCCATTCAGGCGCTACAGCAAACCGTGCAGCACGCGCAGCATTTGGTATCACCTACATTTTGTCACGGTTACGCAGGCATTGTTCAAATCCTGATGGCAGCGCGTGAATTGAGAGGACAAGCTGTTTTTACAGATGAGATTACTTTCTTGAAGGGCAAAATCCTGAGCTTCTATGATGATACGTATCGGTTCGGATTCCATAATTTAGAATATAGTGAGGATGATGGCGGAAGGGTGAAGCAACTGGACTATGTTGGTTTACTTGGCGGTGTAACGGGGGTGTTGCTGCCCCTTATAAACATCGAGCTGGGGCAGAAAACCAGATGGGACCAAGCATTTATGCTGTGAAGCAAATGCTATGAAAGGAGGTGAATAAAATGGCTAAATTTGACGATTTTGATTTGGATATTGTAGCTGTTTCCAAGCCGGCACAAACTTTCCCAGCTACATTTGGATGCTTGACAGGCCAGTGGTTATGTCCAGGCACCAGACCAAGCACAATTACTTGCCCGTGTATTTTTAAGTAACTTGATATGATGAAGATATCTAAAAGGGGATAGGAAAAATGGGTAAATTTGATGATTTTGATTTTGATTTAGATATTGTATCTGTGTCCAAGCAGAGCGCCTTCATTCAACCGCAGGCTGCTACGGATCGATGTACATTCGGATGCTTAACAGGTGCTCTATTATGTCCAAGCATCAAACCATCCACACTTTCCTGTCCATGTCCGGTGACTCTTTCTTGCCGGTAAGATTCTTAATCATTTCTCTACAGGTTTAATCAGAATAATGATTTCAAATTTGAATTTTTTCGTTTTTTTATCAGCTATATGAAAGCCATATCGGATATTCCAGAAGCTAGTGCAGTTTCTGGAATATCCCCAAACGAGTGAACAGGGCCTGTGAATCTATCTTCCGATTTCGGCGCCCACTCACTCGTTTTTTTATATCAGCATTTTGCATCATTCGATTCCCAACGCTTAAAAGTACAATATATAGACAAACTAGACCGTTTTGATCTATGGATTGCTGCAAAATACTCATATGTAGCATTAATAGTTTGAGAAATGAAATTAATTAAGGAAAAAATATACTTATTTATGATACAATTATTATATTAACCTACAAGTAGGAGATAATTACAGGATAGCTGTCATAATAGGGGGATCTAGGTGGCCAGCATACTAGCAGTAGATGATGATTTAGACATTCTGATGCTGATTAAAAATGTATTACAAAAAGACCAGCATCTCGTTTGTATGCATCAAGTGGTAAAGGATTTACCGAAGGAGGCTTTTTTGGGCTACGATCTGATTCTTCTGGACGTGATGATGCCTGATTTGGACGGTTTGGAGCTTTGTAAAAAAATTCGGAATGTGGTTGAATGTCCGATTGTTTTCTTGACAGCCAAAGTGGGCGAAGAAGCCATTGTCGAAGGGCTAAAGGTGGGGGCAGATGATTATATTGCCAAGCCGTTCGGTGTTCTTGAACTTAGTGCGCGAGTAAGTGCACATTTGAGAAGAGAGCATCGTGAAAAACACCCTGACCGAACGATAGTTTCAGGTGTGACCTTTGATTTTGGTACGAAAAAGGTCTCGGTTGAAGATATTCATATTCCCCTTACGAAAAACGAATATAAAATATGCGAGTTCTTGGCGAAAAATAAAGGGAGAATTTTCACAAGAGAAGAAATATATGATGACGTTTACGGTTTGGACGGTCATGCACAATTTGCAACAATTACAGAATTTATCCGATCTATACGTAAAAAATTCAGCTACCATCATTTGACTCCCATCAAGACGATGTGGGGTGTAGGATACAAGTGGGATTAAGAAAAACGACGATCCGCAGAGAACTGCTAAAGTATATATTTTGTCTATGTTTGAGCTGTGTGGGTATGATTATGCTATTTCTAATATTGTACGGTAATATAAAAGAGGGTGATCCGCGTCCTCAATTTCAACTGACAAGTATAGTTTTTTTGATGGTATGCATTATGGGGGCGCTGTTTGGAATCATAACTATTTTTGCGAAGAAAATGAAGAGAAATCTGGCTAAGATAAGTTGGATGACCCGTCATATCCAGAATAATAATTTGGATTTTGAAGTGGAGTGTTCTCAAATTCAAGAAATAAATGACGTCATTTTTTCCTTGGAAGAAATGAGAGATACACTGAAAGGTTCTTTGCAGACACAGTGGGAATTGGAAAAAAATAAGCAGGAGCACATGGGGGCACTGGCTCATGATATTAAGATCCCGATTACGATTATTAAAGGAAATGCAGAATTATTAAGATTATCCGACCATAGCCCGGAGCAAGCGATTTATATTGAGTATATTCTAAATGCGGGTAATAAGATCGAACAATATATAAGCTTACTTATTCAATTGTCGCGAAGCGATTCTGATGTATTGGCGGAAGCATTGTCCTGTATATCTATTCAAAAGTTTGTAAAAGATTTGGTCGGAGATACAATTGCCTATTGCGGAAAAAAAACAGTTCAGTTCGTGCTGAAGGATAATAGACTGCTGGACATCAAGGTATATATGTATCAGGATTTGTTACAACGGGCCTTGATGAATGTACTTTGCAACGCTGTGGATCATACACCTGCCGGGGGAACGGTAGTATGGGAGATAAGTTATTTAGGAAACTCAATAGAGTTTGCAATTAGAGATAGCGGCGAGGGATTCTCTCCAGAAGGCTTGAAGAGAGCTACACAGCTTTTTTACATGGAGGATAAAAGCAGAAGTTCAAAAGGGCATTATGGTATAGGGCTAACGTTTGCAGCTAAAGTGATCAACCACCATCAGGGTACAATGATGTTAGAAAATCACAACGAGGTAGCTCCTTATGGTGGTGGGGTAGTACGTATCATAATACCCGTAAAAATGAACATGGTTTTAAAAATGGAAATGTAGTCAGTCCGCTATAAAGCGGACATTTTTTATCATGGAGTTGTTTTAGTTTTAGTGTGTGACAGCTGATCTATAGATGTGTTACGGGTTACGGCCCAAAAAATAAGTGCCAAGGTGCTGACGCCAGCACCCAACAGACATACCCCATTCCAGCCGGCATATGTGTACATATGAGTCGAGGAGATGGCTCCAGTGGCGCTGCCGATGGAATAAAATATCATATAGCCTGCGGTAAGTCGGCTACGTGCTTCAGGACGCACAGTGAAAATCATACTCTGATTCGTCACATGCACAGCCTGTACCGCCAGATCCAGAAGGATAACGCCAAGGACCAAAGCGAACAGCGAGTGCTCGGCATAGCCGATAGGCAACCAGGATAGCAGCAGCAGAGCCAGCGCAATACCTGTCGTCCGCTGTCCTGAGCCTTGATCGGCAAGATGTCCTGCCCGCGTAGCCGCTAATGCTCCAGCGACTCCGGCCAGACCAAAGGCCCCGATGGCAGTATGTGAAAGAGATAGCGGCGGGGCACTGAGAGGCAATACTAGCGAAGTCCACAATATGCTGAACGCAGTAAAAATGAGCAAAGCCAGCACAGCCCGAACACGCAGAATCCGTTCTTGCACGAACAGTGTGAAAACCGAACGAAGCAGTTGAGGATAGGATAGCGTTGCTCCTTTGGATTCATTCTGTGGCAGTACTCGAAACAGCGCTACAGCCATGAATAGCG
Source organism: Paenibacillus sp. NRS-1781 (assembly GCF_050467745.1). NCBI lineage: Bacteria > Bacillati > Bacillota > Bacilli > Caryophanales > Paenibacillaceae > Paenibacillus > Paenibacillus sp. NRS-1781. Next base: position 203,145 of record NZ_JBITPI010000024.1, on the reverse strand, counting down.
TCAATGCGGCGGAAATAAGGTATACCGAACGCCAACCTGTCAAATCGGTCAATACACCGGCAACGGTTCGTGCCAGCAGAATGCCGATAACGACTCCGCTGGTCACCAGACCTACGATACGTCCGCGTTCAGCCGGGGCGGCCAAGGTTGAGGCGAACGCGACAAGTGTCTGTGTGACGACAGCCAGCATTCCAACCGCTGCCATGCCCATAAGCAGGATTGTACGCGTCGGGGCTAAGCTAACCGCGATTAACGCCAGCACGGATAACAGCATTTGTCCGGTAATCAGCCGTCGTCGATTCAAAAGATCGCCAAGCGGGACTAGCAGCAGCAGTCCCAATGCATAACAAATCTGTGTCACTGTAATGATGATGCCAACTGATGAATGCGTGATGCCAAACTCGTCCGCCAGTGCGTCCAGCAATGGTTGCGCATAATAAATGTTGGCGACAGCCAGTCCACAAGCTATGGAAAATAAGAGTGCTACAGACCGGGAAATGGAAGGAACGGGGGAGATTTTTGCAGCGTTAGTTACGGTTTGAGGCGATAGGAGTACCGCTTTTTCTTCTGACGTCTTCATTTTCACATACCACATCGCTTTCTATAATTACATACCGATAAGTATATAATACCGATTGGTATGTAATAAATTTAGGTCAATATACCTCGATTCCATATGAGATGTCAAGCATTTATCATGTACATACTTGACAGATTATTCTGACGATCATACAATTTTAATATACTGAACGATACGAAAAGAAGGGATTATTTATGGTTCGTCCACGGAAATTTGATGAGGAAACGGCATTGGATGCAGCAATGTAACTTTTTTTTGGGAAAAGGATTCGAGGCTACGTCTTTCTGCTGTATTTCAAGAATATACGATCAGGAGAGCTTGAGGCTGACACCGATGCCAAAGCTTTGGCCCAGACTCTGGTTACAGCCGCAAGCTTCAAGATGAAGTAATGGATATTAAAAAAGATACGGTTGAATGAGAGAATGCACGAGTGGGTATAAGGGGGATAAGTGAATGCATGAGGAGCAAAATCAGGAACATTGGCCAGTGTGGGCTACGGAGCCTGTAAAAATAGTGAATCCTGATCCTGACTGGTCAGAGCAGGGCTTGCAGATCATTCACCAGTTGCGGGAGCTGCTACTGCCGTTTAAGGTGACGGAGATGGAGCATATAGGAAGCACGGCAATTCCCAATCTTTCCGCTAAGCCCATCATAGACATTATGGCAAAATTGGAAGCTTGGGATAGGCTGGAACAGATTGTGTCCGTCTTACAACCAGCAGGCTGGAGCTATGTTCCGCCTGAGCTGGACGGTCGGGAATGGAGAAGATTTTTGGTTAAAGTGGAACAGGATCAAAGAAAGGGACATCTGCATCTCATGCTGGAACATGAGGAGCATTGGGATCAACAACTGTTATTTCGGAACCGTCTTCGTGAACGGCCTGAGCTGGTTCAGCAATATGACGCCTTAAAAAGGCAGCTGGCGATGGAAAATCAGCATGATCGTGAAGCGTACACGGAGGCTAAAACCGATTTTGTGCAAAACGTTCTGGATGCCGGACCATCCTAAAGATTAGGACAGCCGGACATCCCTGATTTTTACATTATTACTATAGAAGGTAGAATCGCTGGATAGTTTATAGGAAGGGAATTTCTCGTCTGCATCAAGGCGCATGGATTCCTCAAAATAAATCGCCTGCTGACCGCTAACGAGAAAAGGCAAGCTGCCCGCCTGTACTTCTATATCGCCGTTGTCGGGTGCGCTGACGATCTTGAGCACTGTAATACCATCACAGCCGCAGCCCTCTGTGTCGTAAAAAAGCTTGATATAGCCCGGTTGATCACCGAGAATTTGTGTAAGTCGCTGCTCGGCTAGTGGACTGATTTGAATGTTCATGATGTCATTTCGCTCCTTTGTGTATGGGGTGCAACAGTTTTCATCCAGTGTTCATGTTCACGATATGAAGGGCTGATTACAGACGTCTCAAGAACACGCTGATACGCTCCAAAGCGATTTCCAGTTGCTCGTGCGATGATGCGTAGGAGCAGCGGATAAAGCCCTCGCCACCCGGACCGAATGCGGAGCCGGGTACAGTAATGACATCCTCTTCTTCCAGTAACCGCTTGGCAAACTGCTCTGAGCTTAATCCCGTATGAGTAATGGAAGGAAAAGCGTAGAAGGCACCGCTCGGTTCATGGCAGGGCAGTCCTGCCTGACACAAGCTTTCAACAAACCATTTTCTGCGCAGATTGTACGATTCTATCATGCGGTCTTTTTCTTCCAGCCCGTGGCGCAGGGACTCAATAGCGGCAATTTGCCCGATTATAGGAGCGCACATCACGGTATATTGATGGATTTTCAGCATGGCTGAAATCAGCTCCTGCGGGCCGCAACCATAGCCGACTCTCCAGCCTGTCATTGCAAAGGCTTTGGAAAAACCGCTGATGAGCAGGGTTCGTTCTTTCATGCCCGGCAGAGCGGCGAAGCTTACATGCTTCTGTCCATAGGTCAGCTCACCATAAATTTCGTCCGAGATCACGACTAGATTATGCTCCTCCACCAAGCGGGCAATCGGTAGCCAGTCCTCATAAGTCATCACTCCACCTGTCGGATTGTTCGGATAACAGAGAATAAGCACTTTGGATCGTGGAGTCAGCTTGGCTTTGAGCGCTTCAGCCGTCAGCTTGAACTGCTGATCAGCAGAGGTTTCAACCGTTACGGTATGCCCTCCATTCAGAAACGTGATCGGTGAGTACGAAATATAGCAGGGAGCAGGAATGAGAATTTCATCGTGTTCCGTAATCAGGGCGCGGAGCGCCAAATCCAGCGCTTCACTGCTGCCGATCGTTACCATGATTTCATTTGCCGGATTGTAGGACGTGTTAAAACTTCTCTCCAGATACCCGGCAATCTCCTCACGCAGCTCGGGAAGACCAGCATTCGGTGTGTACGAGGTCTTGCCATTTTCCAGTGCTAGAATACAAGCTTTTCTGACATGTTGAGGGGTCACAAAGTCCGGTTCGCCAACACCAAGCGAAACGATATCTTTTCTGCCCGTACTATATTCAAAAAACTTACGGATGCCTGAAGGCGGCATTTCCCGTACAGCTGGAGTTAAAAAATCGCTTATAGATACTGTGGTCGATACGTTCGTCATATTGATTTCCTCCTTTTTGAAAAACAAAAAAACCCGCCCCTGTAAAGGGACGAGCTTATACCCGTGTTACCACCCTAGTTTCATTCCATAAGAAATGACACTCTGTTCACGTATCCATCAATACGTGTTCCGGTTAACGCTGGAAAGGCGGCAGAGCTTACTTCAGGTTCAGCCCGCTTCTCGGAGATGGCGTTCGGCTACCCTCGGAATGTTGGCTTTCACCTGCCCCAACTCTCTGCAAATCCGCTGTATAGCTTACTCGTTCTCGTCATTGAAATTTGTTGCCGTATCAAGTTAGGTGTAATTATAAGCACAACATTTCAGGATGGCAAGTCTTTTTTTATAAATTTTAAAGACAGGAGCATCATCATTGACGATTGGAAAATAACGTATATAGTGGTATCAAGGGGGATTGGGCCCCCGATTTCACCATGATATTTGACAATATTGGCTAGAGAAGGATGGTGTCCATATGAACGTATTTGAACGCTTTAACGGCAAGGTTTTGCCTACAGGATGGGGCTGGACCAACGAACCGACTGTATGGAGATTCGATGATTCCAAGGCTTTAAAAGTATCTGCACCTTCACAGGCGGATTTCTTTAGAGATCCGTCCGGCGCGGCGATAAAATCGTCCGCACCCTTTTTGCATACAACGCTTCAAGGTGATTTTACAATATGGACGAGGGTTCGTGTCGATATGAAGCAGCCTTATGATTCAGGATGCTTGATGATTATGGCGGATGATACCCATTGGGCCAAGCTGTGCTTTGAATACTTTGAAAGCACCCCCTCTATCCTTAGTGTGGTCACACGGGATACGTCCGATGATTGTATATCTGGGACGATGGACGTTTCCAATCCGTATTTGCGAGTGGCAAGAGCCGGAAATTGCTTTGCCTTTCATTATTCATCAGACGGTCAGCAATGGAAGCTGGCGAGATATTTTGGCATGGATGTTCCAAACGAGCTAAAGGTCGGGGTCGTTGCACAATCTCCGGTCGGAGAAGGTTGTGATGTTATTTTTGATACTTTGAATGTGGAAAATCATGTATCCGGGGACATACGAACTGTGTAATAAATGGATATAATTATTAAAGGACGTATATACGTATATTCATGCAGGGGGTTGGACGAGAGTTTGCTGTTTAAAGGGAAGAGATATAAGCTGCCCGGCTTATTGAGTGTACTGCTTTTAGCTTCGTTGGGATGTTATGGACTTATTATGTATGTGCAGTCCACAAGTGGGACGAAAATGTATCAATTTTTGTACTGGGATATATTTCTGGCATGGGTTCCGGTCTTGATTTCTCTAGGAATGATCGCCTTATCCAGACTGGGAAACATAAGAGTGAGAAGGCTTCTTTTATTAATTGCCGGAGTCGTATGGCTGTTTTTTCTGCCGAATGCACTCTATTTGCTGACTGAATTACTGCATGCATTCCGTTTTTATGAAGTGAATCCTGACTCGCGTTTTTGGCTGGATATTCAATTTTGGTTGATCTTATTTACGCCTTTTTCGGCAGCAGGGATTGGTCTTTTTCTTACTTCCATTTGTATATTTACGATCCACCGTATGCTGCAAGAGGTTTGTTCCAGCTGGCTTGCGTGGGTTATCGTTTTTATATTCCTGTGGCTGTCCAGTGTAGGTGTATATATCGGCAGATTTGCTCGCTGGAATAGCTGGGATGTGGCGTTGCAACCCATGGTGATCGTGATGAATGTTTGGAAATGGGTGGTGCATGCCGGAGCAAGGCTTCATTTGTTGTCTTTTAGCTGGCTGGTGTTTGGAATCGCGGTCATTTTTTATCTGTTGATCTATATCTCTTTAAGTGAGGAGAAGCACGCTTAGGCCGAGGAGACGTATTCCACGAATACGGGCTTCGGCCTTTTTACATATGGGAAGTCATCAGCTAACGTTGGCCTCCCCGTGTTCTTCATAAAGCACACGCACCAGCAGATCCTGACTGAAATTGCCGAATCTTTTGCCGAAAATGGTGAGACCCCCTTTGTTCTCCGACTGATCGGATACGGATAAGCGCAGTGTAATATCGCTTTTATAGTTAAGCCCAATATCGTCTATTGTGACTTCTGATATACGGCACCCGTCAATGAAGCTTCCATGTTGATTGATGCGAATTAATTTGAGCATGCCATATTGATTCAAATGCGGTGGCCACCAATCGGGATTCAGAACCCCCGGTACTTCTCCAAAATCTCCGGCGCTAGTCCAGTGACCAATCGGGATGCCGTTGACATGAAAACAAATGTCGGAAGGATATACCTCGCAATAACCCGGTGCTTCTGAGCCCAGCTCTGCGGAAAATTGAATTTCGGTAAAGGATTGATTCTCTTTCAGGTAGTTAGGAATCCGATATTCCAGAAAACCATCTGCCATCCAGATCATTTCCGAGTCCAGCCTTCCGGGATCTGCAAAATAGCGGGGATCATCAAAATCACCAATAATGCTGTCTCTGGTCACCAAGCCACAGGTAGGTACTGCCTGGTAGTTACTGTAATGACCGATACGAATTTCAACCTCGTACACATTTTTCTGCTCTCTGCTACGCAAGTCCACCATCAGTTTTTCCTTGTTCAGATAGCACATTTTTCGGGTACCATGCTTGCCGCTTACTGTATTGATCTCGACAAGGCCACATTCCTCCAGCTTACGAATATGCATCGTAATCGTACCGTTGCTCAAATCAAGCCTGTTAGCGATGTCATTCATACTTTGTCCTTGATGGACGGCGAGCAATTCCAAAATTTGAATGCGGATTTCCGAGCCGAGCGCTTTGAAAATATCTAGCCCTGACATTAAGTCCTTAATATAAATCATAGCAATGGACCTTCCTTATCTATAAAAAATGTAATGTAAGCGCTTATATATTTGTTTTGATTTATGTTAAAATAAAAACAGAAAGAAGTAAACCGCTTTGGAATAAATTATTTTACAAAAATAAAAAGGGAAGTGAAACAAAACTCAGAATAGATTTTTTACCTAAATAAAATCGTGTTTAAGTTCATTTACTCTAAATTTTTCAATAAAATAACTTAAATACGATTTTATTTTGTTTTTCATGCTATTCAATTCTATACTTTATATTTATTTAAAAAGATTTATAAATGCATTGACGAACCGTAGAATGCCGTGATATATTTTGTTTGTAAACGAATTCATTATTGATAAAGAAAAATATTAATTATAGGTGCATGAGAGGAATGATGATCACAGGCTCGAGTGAACAACAGGATGATGTACCGCACAGGTGAATAAAGGCCAAATGGTATGAGTTTATTTTAACACTATATGTATGCGGTTTCATTTCAATTTTAGGAGGGGTCGCGTTAATGAAGAAAATAGGTTTTGCAATGACAATGGTTGTACTGTTGTTGATGGTTGCTGCACTGGCTGGCTGTAGTGGAGGAAGCTCCAATAGTGATGGAAGCAAGGAACTGACATTCATGTTCCGTGGTGGTACGGATGAGCAGAAGGCTTATAAGGAAGTTATCAAGAAATTTGAAGAGGAACATCCTGGCGTGAAGGTTAAAATGGTCGTGACGGCCGCGGATCAATATGCTACAAAGCTCAGAGCAGCGATCACAGGAAATAATCTTCCAGATGTCTTTTATTTTAACCCTGGAGATGTGAAAGCTTATGTAAATAGTGGGATACTGAAGGACCTCACTCCTTACATTGAGAAGAACAAGGATATAAAGCTGGATAACATTTGGAAATACGGTGTGGATTTGTACCGCTATGACGGTAAAATGGCCGGCCAAGGAAATATTTACGGTATGCCAAAGGACTTGGGTCCATTCGCCTTGGGTTATAACAAAACCATGTTTGAAGAAGCAGGCGTTCCGTTACCTGATAAAGACAAACCGTATACATGGGATGAGTTTATCAAGGTCAGTCAAGAGCTGACAAAAGATACGAATGGTGATGGCAAGCCAGATCAGTACGGTACAGGCTTTAACGTTCAGTGGGCATTGCAAGCCTTTGTATGGAGCAATGGGGCAGATTGGCTGGATGAGAGCAAAACCAAAGTAACGATTGATGATCCGAAATTTGCGGAAGCGCTTCAGTACTTTGCTGATATGCAAAACAAATATAAGATTACGCCTGGTATTGAACAATCACAAACACTGGACACCTATCAACGCTGGATGAAGGGCGAAATGGCATTCTTCCCGGTAGGTCCTTGGGATATGAGTACATTTGAAAAACTGCCATTTGAATATGATCTGTTGCCATTCCCGGCAGGATCGACTGGCAAATCGGCAACATGGATTGGTTCTCTGGGTATTGGTGTTTCCTCTAAAACAAAGTACCCGGATGAAGCTGTAGAACTGGTCAACTATCTGACGACTTCCAAAGAAGGAATGAAGCAGCTCGTAGATGCCAAGGTACAAATTCCGAATCTGTTGGATATGGCGGATGAGTGGTCCAAAGATACGAAAACCAAGCCTAACAATAAACAGGAATTCATTGATATTGTGAATGACTATGGACGCTCATTACCAGGCAACTATACGTATAACGCCGAATGGTATGATATTTTCTTCACCGATATTCAGCCTGTGCTGGACGGAAAAATTACGGCAGCGGATTATGTGAAGCAGGAGCAACCGAAGATGCAGAAACTGCTGGATAAAGCGGTGGAGCAAGAGAAAAAATCACAGAAATAGTACGTAAATAACGGATAGAGGATGATGTTAGTGGCTGATATCATGCTGCTGACATCATCTTCATTCCAAATTAGAAACAGAGGTGAGCCCTGTGATAACCAAATCTAATCTCTACCGCAAAGAGAAAATATATGGATACTTATTTATTCTTCCACCTATTCTCGGTCTGCTAATCTTTACGTTGTTCCCGTTTGTCTATTCGTTATACGGCTCTTTTACAGATTGGGACGGATTGGGACAAATGAACTTTATTGGTCTCGACAATTTCAAAGATTTATTTACCGATGAACTCTTTTACAAATCGATGTACAATACTCTTTTCTTAATGCTGGGTATTCCAATCGGTCTTTTGTTGGCTTTGCTGCTGGCACTGGGGTTGAATCGCAAGATTCCGGGCACGACAACGTTTCGTGTGATCTACTATATTCCGGTTATTTCTTCTTTGGCTGCTGTTTCTATTATGTGGAACTGGGCATACAACGGAGACTACGGTCTGGTGAACCAATTCCTCGAATTGTTTGGTATTAAAGGTCCCAATTGGCTGATGGATAAGGATACGGTTAAGCCTGCCTTGATCCTTATGACGGTCTGGAAGGGTCTTGGCTACACGATGTTACTGTATTTGGCAGCCCTGCAAAGTGTATCTCGCTCTTACTATGAAGCAGCAGAGCTGGATGGAGCCAGCGGATTCCAAATGTTCCGCAACATTACATGGCCAATGGTAAAACCAGTGACCTTTTTCCTGGTCGTAACCAATATCATTGGTGGTTCACAAATCTTTACTGAAATGAACATTATGACTCCTACAGGGGGTCCGGAATACTCATCCGCCTCAATCGTCTTCTATATTTGGGATAAGGCATTTAAAAACCTTCAAATGGGATATGCCTCCGCGATGGCTATGATTCTTGGCATCTTCATTTTTATCGTAACTTTGATTCAATTCAAAATGAATGAAAAATCGTCCTATGATGGGGATTGATTTTCGCGGAAAGGAGTGAGTCTGATTATGTCCCATAGTCAAAGAACGAAAGTTACCAATATCATTATTTTTATTGCACTGGCGATTGGAGCGATTGTGATGATCGCGCCGCTGCTGTGGATGCTGTCCACTTCTGTGAAAGAAAAGCAGGATGTCTTTGCTCTTCCACCGGTATGGATACCAGAAGTATTCCATTTTAGCAAGTATAAGGAAATTTGGGAAGCGGGACCTTTGTTAAGCGGGATCAAGAACAGCGTGATTGTGGCTGTCAGTGTTACCGTTGTGGGTACCTTTACATCCAGTGTGGCTTCTTTTGCATTTGCAAAACTGAGATTCCCTCATAAAAATAAACTGTTTCTTTTACTCATCGCATCGATGATGATTCCATACCCAACGGTTATGATTCCACAGTTTATGATGTTTTCCAAGCTCGGTTGGGTAGACACGCTCTTGCCCCTGATCGTTCCAGGTTTGTTCGGGAATGTGGTTATGATCTTTTTCCTGCGGCAGTATTTGCTCAGTGTACCGGACGCCATTATCGAAGCAGCTAAAATTGACGGAAGCTCTTATTTCCGACTGTATTCGTCCATTACATTCCCGCTTATTAAGCCGGCAGTAGCGGCACAGCTTATTTTATGGTTCATGGGAATTTGGAACGATTATTTGGCACCGATTATTTACTTGAATTCACCGGAAACGCAGACGTTGCAGTTGGTCATAGCGAACTTTAATGCGACCTATGCCATTCAGACGGATTATCCGCTCATTATGGCAGCTTCCATAGTCGCTTTGTTACCTGTGCTGATTATATTCCTGATCTTCCAGAAACAGATTATTGAGTCGGTTGCTATTTCCGGTGTCAAAGGTTAAGTGTAGCCACTGGAGGGCACGGATGAATGATGCAAGGCAATCACAATATGTAATGGGTAAAGGAAGGAGGAGAATAACAGTTATGGTAATGCTGCTTATGCTGGGCCTATCCGGCTGTGGAGATAATACCCCGGACCCTGTATATCCGCAGGCTCCGCCTCCCGATCACTTGTATGACCAAAGTACGATAAATGATGAGCAGCGCTGGACGATTAACAATGCGCATGATCCTGCGATTATCAAAACAGATCAGGGCTATTATGTATATTCCACGGATGTAAAGGCAGGCGGAGAACTGAGGCCGGGGGTCATGGTACGTAATTCGACTGACCTGATTCACTGGAACTGGGTGCAGTATGCGCTGCCTGGCATTCCAAAAGAAGCAGAGGCATGGTCGTCAGCAACCAATCTGTGGGCACCGGACGTTATTAAAATGGGCGATATCTATCGGATGTATTATTCAGCTTCTACTTTTGGCAGCACACGGTCAGCCATCGGATTGCAGACATCAAGCTCGCCGGAAGGCCCGTGGAAGGATGAAGGGCTGGTCGTTAAAACGAAGGAGCATGACAAGCTGAATGCAATTGATGCCAATCCGGTGCTGGATGCGGAGGGGAATCCGTGGATGGTATACGGCTCGTTTTTTGGAGGCATTTATATTACGCCACTTGATCCCCAGACTGGAAAGCTGAAGGAGTCTAGCTACGGGAAAAATATTGCCGCCAGAGATCGAGCAACAGAGGATGGTGCTGTGGAAGGGCCATACATTGTGTACAATCCCGCATTCCGCAAATATTACTTGTTTGTCTCATATGATTCTTTGTTCGAGGACTATAATGTACGCGTTGCCCGCTCGGATTCGATTACAGGTCCGTATGTGGATATCAATGGACATGATATGGCAGATACCAGCTATTTGCCCCAATATGAGATCGGAAACAAGGTATTGGGTGGCTATCGGTTCAGCGAAGGAGAAGGCTGGGTTGCGCCAGGTCACAATTCCGTTCTGAAGGACGGAGAGGATTATTATATCGTGCATCATGCACGGGGAGAGACGGATAAGCGATGGCCGTATCTGCATGTACGTAAAATATTATGGACCGCTGAGGGCTGGCCTGTCGTATCGCCGGAACGGTATGCGGGCGAGCAGGAGCAGGATATACCTCAAAGATTATTATCCGGCAGTTGGGAACGCATCGTGATGAAGCAGGAAGTGGACGGTCAAGTGGAAGCTGAACCGCTTCGTCTGGAAGATGGAGGTCGGGCAACCAGCGGAACGCTTGAAGGCCAGTGGAGCTTTGACGGCAAGCGTACTTTAACACTGGATTGGAGCGATACATCCGAAAGGACCAAGGAACAACTGCTATTGCTTCCTTCATGGGACTGGGAGCTGGGTCGCCAAACTTTAATTTTTACGGGTATGGACGACAAGGGAGTTTCCATTTGGGGTAAGCGTATCGGCGATTAATTGTATGAACTTACATACTACACATAGAGGAGAGAAAAACCATGAATCAACCTGTATCTTTTACTAATCCGGTCATTGAGCAACGTGCAGACCCTTGGGTTTACAAGCATAGTGACGGATACTATTATTTTACCGGATCTGTACCCGAGTATGACCGCATTGAGGTTCGACGGGCGCTTACCATTCAGGGCTTAAATACGGCAGAGCCTGTCGCCGTGTGGCATAAATATGAAACAGGCCCGTTAAGCGCCAATATTTGGGCACCGGAAATTCATTTTATTGATGGCAAATGGTACATTTATTTTGCAGCAGCTCGCACCACTGAAACGAAGGAAGGTCTGTTTGACCACCGGATGTTCGTGCTGGAAAATGCTTCGGCTAACCCACTGGAAGGAGAATGGGTGGAAAAGGGGCAGATTAAAACCCGTTGGGAAACGTTCGCGCTGGATGCCACAACCTTCCAGCATCATGGAGTGCTGTATTATGTGTGGGCCCAGAAGGACCCGGACATTGTCGGTAATTCCAATCTGTACATTTCTGAAATGAGCAATCCGTGGACGCTGCGCGGTGAGCAGGTGATGATCTCAACCCCTGAATATGATTGGGAAGTCATCGGTTTTAAGGTGAATGAAGGAGCGGCAGTTCTGAAACGAAACGGACGAATCTTTATCAGCTATTCAGCCAGCGCCACAGATTATAATTATTGCATGGGGCTACTGACAGCGGACGAGAATGGAGACTTGCTCCACCCTAAATCATGGGCGAAATCGCCTGAGCCCGTATTCTGCACGAATGAGGAAACGGGCCAATTTGGACCCGGTCATAACAGCTTTACGGTTGGGGCTGACGGTAATGACGTCATCGTGTATCATGCACGGAATTACAAGGAGATTACGGGTGATCCGTTGTATGACCCGAATCGCCATACACGTGTTCAGTCGTTGAACTGGCATGAGGACGGGACGCCTGATTTTGGCATTCCTGTACCGGATGGAGTTCCTGCTGGTAAATAAGCGATACGAATGTTACAGAAGTGGCGTGTTGTATAACAGCGGCGAAGTTTTCTGAACAATGCAGGAAATGATAAATTAACTACGTATAACAAGGATGATTAGATATCTTCTAAGCCGTAAGGCTGGGAGATATCTTTTTGTTTTCGCGGCAGTGGGAGTCCCCTTTTCAAAACCTCGGTTTATGATTGTTAAAAAAGTTTAATATTTTCCACGGGATGTAAACAATAAATGTATGGTAAAGTGTATTTTATACAAGGCTCTTATCTACACGTATTTACCGAATCCGAATCAATCGAGGTGAGGAAAAATGCTGCAATCGTTAAAAGCCATTGCCAACTATCGAAAAGAAAGTGATCTGGCCTGGGATACGCCGACTTGGCTGAAACTGCTCGTTTCGGCTGAGGAGCGCATTGTGAATCTGGAACGCATCCACTCCATAGGGGAGTTAAAGGATGCTAATCCCGTACTGGATTATGTGGAGCGTACGTTGCTTATTTTGGACGGGCTTCCATTGTCTTTCTGGATTAAGGAGCTGCTGGAAGACGTGCTGGTATGGTCTGAGACGGCCAAAGGAGGCACAGTTCGCGAACGGCTGCGCTGGCAGCAGGAGGGCATCAATTTATTTGTGCATAATATTGGTTCCGCCCAGCTGTACGTCAGACAGGCTCAAGCGGAGAAACCGGCGTTCCCCCGCAACACTATGACTCGGATTCTGATTGAGACCCATGGATTAATCGGGCAGTATATACGGGGTGAAATTCCTTTTGCGGAAAATCGGGCGCTGCTGGAAATTACCCGTAAGGGCTGGTTAAGCCACGAAGAACTGGAGCTTGCCTTACTTGCGCTAAATGAGTGCATTATCGCCGGGGTAGACCCTGAGTTATGGGAGCAGGTACGGAGTGAAGTGGAGCAACTGATTGGCTGGATCGCATGGGATAACGCGCCTGTGGCCTGGAGTGTGAAGGAACGACTGGAGAGATTACGGTCGGTTTCTATTCATGAAGGGGAACCCTTCGAGCAGGCTTACGCCGAGCTGGAGCACGAGCTGAATGTAGATAAGGCGCTGGCTCCGTTGGAGAATCGAACGCTTTGGTATGTGGAGTCGGCTTTACAGGATTTTTCGTTGCAGGAGCTGGTGAAGGTATTTTTACTTGCGTTACGGGATGGTACGGGACAGGAATTGCCTGCAACGGTGCGACATATCAGCTTTGAATCTCTCATGAACACGATGCATTATGACTATCGCGGCATCAAGAAAATTAACGTTTATAAAAAACGGATGATTGAGAAATATTTACACGCGCTATCCTGGCAGGATATCTTGCAAGGAAAACGGAAGCATAATCCTCATTTGAATGTGGTCGTGGAGCATAAAGAGGAGCTGCAGAGTACCGTGTTTTTTAATTTTCATTTTTCATCTGCGGCTGAGAAGCTGATTGACTTTTGCATCGAGGCGGAAAAAACGTCTTTGTATGACAAAGCCATATTACTACTGTTTGACCTGTTCGGCTTGCGCCGTGATGCTTATGATCGTTTTCACAATGAGGAAACATACCTTGCGGATATGAATCAAACCGTAGATTACAAAAAGGTCATTCTGGATTACGTGACGGGAACTCGTGTATTGGATATCGGACCGGGCGGGGGTGTGCTGCTGGACCTGATTGAACAGGAGATACCGGACGTGAAGCCGCTGGGACTCGATATTTCTGTGAATGTTATTGAAGCGCTCAAACGTAAAAAGCAATTGGAGGGCCACCGCTGGGATGTGATTAAAGGAGATGCTCTCCAACTGGAGGAATTTATAGAGCCGGGGAGCATGGACACGATCATTTTTTCGTCCATTCTCCACGAGCTGTATTCTTACATGGAACGGGATGGAGCCCGGTTCAATCTGCATACGGTGGAGGCTGCTTTGCAAAGCGCCTATCATGTGCTGGCACCGGGCGGACGTATCATTATCCGTGACGGCATTATGACTGAACCGGCAGAACAGCGCAGACGAATCCGGTTCCTGGAGCCGGACGGAATGGAATGGTTGCTGCGATATGCCAAAGATTTTACAGGTCGCCACATTGAAGTGGAGCGTGTGAGTGAGCATGAGGCTATTTTGCCTGTGAACGATGCGATGGAATTTCTGTATACCTACACCTGGGGGACGGAAGCCTATATGCATGAAGTGCAGGAGCAGTTTGGGTATTTTACCCCTTCACAGTATGAAGAGTGTATTCGCCGCACGCTTGGATCGCAGGCTATAATCCGGGAGAGCCGTCACTATTTGCAGGAGGGCTATACGGAAGCGCTTGCCGGGCGTATTGGATTTACCGATGAGCAGGGTCAGCCTGTTCCCCTGCCGGATAGCACCTGTCTGTTTGTGATTGAGAAGCCGCAATAGAGTAGGTTAAGCTGATCCAGTTGAACCAAAAAGCCTTTTGATTGCGCCAAGTGCGATCAAAAGGCTTTTTGGCATATTGGATTGGCTTATAGAGAGATTTTTAGCGTATTTGTGTTTTCATCATAGACTAATTGCGCACCCAATCCTTTGGCGAATACCTGTACAGGTACATAAGTGGTGTCATTGATCGTCTTGGGGGCTACAGCGATTTGTTCCGCTTGTCCGTTGTAAAATACGGTTTGGCTTCCCAGGGTTAACGTGACTTTGTGGTTGGCCTTGGTAATTCCTATGGTTCCAGTACCGTGATCCCATACGACCTCTGCCTTCAAGCTTTCTGCTATATCGCGCAAGGGAACAAGATTTGTATTTTGGTAGACAATGGGCTTGGCTGTAAAAGAAATAGGCGTTCCATTCACGAGTACTTTCAGATTGGATGTAGTATAAGCGGGTTTTTGGCTCTGTTGTGTACTTTGCTTCTGTTTTGATTTTTGCTTTGATTTCGTGGTTTTCTTGGATGCAGAGCTACTGGAAGAGGAAGAACTGCTGGAGGAAGAACCCCCGCTATGATAGTGATATTCCCCGTAGGAAAGGCCCCATTTCGAGCAGTTGGTCCAGCAGGTATGGCCGCCACTGGAGTCTGTTCTGCCCGGATGAGCAGATACGGATAAAGAACCGGTTAGGGCGAGCAGTAAGACGGAAGCGGTTATGCCGATTTTCTTTTTCATGAATTGTGATCTCCTTGTTATTCGAAGTTTTTATATGACCCTCAAAGTAGAAGAGAACGTTTGCAGTGTTGGGTTCTATAGAATATATCGGTAGCAGTATTCCAAAAATGTACCATAATTAACTCCTTTTTTCGATACCAAGAAGGCAGGTGTGTTCGTGTATGTCCTCGCATGTGGAGCAGCAGCTTGGCATATCGGTAGAAGAAAGATAACAAACAACTCTGTTTATCTTAACACTTTTTGCATATAATACAGGAGAAATGACAGGATAGCTTTAAAAATGAAGGAGTTGTGTTGAAAATGTCAAAGCGTTTGATCCCCTATATTACGATGAATGGAAATGCGAAGGACGCGATTCAATTTTATGAAAAGGTATTGGATGCCCAACTGCTTTTTATCCAAACCTTCGGTGAAATGCCTGAAAATCCGGAATTTCCGATTCCCGCAGAGATCAAGGAACGTGTGGGACATGCCACCCTCAAAGTCGGTGAGACAGAGCTTATGTTTTCCGACACCTTTCCTGGCTCGCCGTTCAGCAGCGGGAATCAGGTGAGCATCTGTATTACAACCGACAGTGTCGAGCAATCCAGAAGAATGTTTGACGCTCTACAGCAAGGAGGACAGGTGGGGATGGCTTTGCAAGAAACCCATTTTAGTCCGGCTTATGGGAATGTAACGGACAAGTTTGGTATTACCTTTCAAATTTTCACGGAGGCTCGGTCTTAAACAATGGAAAACGGCCCGATTTCGCTACCTTGGCGATCTGGCCGTTTTTTTTGTATGAATCCTCGTTCAAGATGTGGGTTGGACTTCCTTATGATCAAAATGGAGAAGCGAAGCGTACGCCTTTGCCCGGGGATTCTAACCTTAATACTAATCCAAAAGAATCCCTTGACAACAGCGATCGGAAGAACTATCCACTTGCGGAGTGGTCTCCCTCAGCATTACCTAAACAAACTATTTTCACATATATCTATTACCTACACTCCAAAATTAAAATCATCATCAGTCAGCGGCTCCACATTCATTGCACGCACGTAGCCGTTTCCTTTTTTAGAAAAGAAATCATGCTGCTTGGTGTGGGTGCTGATGCCGTTGAACACAATCGGATTGACTTCTTCTTCTTCAAATAATGGATCAAAGCCCAGGTTCATCATAGCCTTATTGGCGTTGTAGCGTAAAAAGACTTTGACATCGTCCACCAGCCCGATGGGAGCATAAATTTGCTCGGTGTATTGTTCCTCGTTATTGTGCAAGTAGCGCAGCAACCCTACCAGCGTCTGGTACAGATCCCGTTGCTCTTCCTCGTCCAGCTCTGCATAAATCTCCTGTGCCAGCACACCCACATAAACACCGTGAATACTTTCGTCCCGTAAAATCAAGTCGATAATTTCTCCGCTGCATGTCATCTTGCCCTGACCCGCCAGATAGAGAGGGTAGAAGAAGCCGCTATAAAATAAATAGCTTTCTAACAGCACTGACGCTGCCATAGCGAGATACAAGTCTTTTGGCGAATGAATATTCATATAGTACTGACGGATGGTTTCCGCCTTGGTCTGGAGATGTGGATTTTCCTCTACCCAACGGAATATATTATCAATCTCTTCCGTGGAAGCCAGGGTTGTAAAAATACTGCTGTACGACTTCGCATGAATTTGTTCCATCATCGCCATAAAGCTTAATACAGCTTTACGTTGCAGCCCGTCCACATGCTCCATAATTTGCGGCATACCTACGCCGCCTTGAATCGTATCCAGCAGCGTTAAGCCACCTAATACTTTCATATAGGCTTCTTTTTCAATATCACTGAGGGTTACCCAGCTCATTTTATCGTCGGACAGCGGAATTTCATCATCCGTCCAAAATTGCATAATGTTCTGATTCCAGAACATCAGTGTGAAATCATCGTCTGAGCGGTTCCAGTTTACAGCTTGTATACCTGTCATTATTTAGCATTCTCCCTTCAGCTTTCGAGATTCCCTAGAGGCATCATGAAATGACATAGACGAATCATCGTATGCTTGACATACGGAAGCTGCATCCGCGAGGCCGTGTCCCAACCCATAAAGGGCGGAACATCGCGCTGGATACAGCTTCTAATGAAAAGCATCCATATAGTATGAGGACTTCTAATGTTAATTTATGAGTACGGTCTTAGATCGAGCAGGTGAGGCACTCTTCTACAGACAGCTTTTTGGTACGTGTGTAGTACAACGATTTGAGTCCTTTGTGAGCAGCATAGAGATAGCAACGCGCCAATTGGCGTGTAGTCACGTCACTGTTCACATGAAGCACGGTCGAAATTCCTTGATCCACGTGAGGCTGAATTTCGGCAATCAGGTCCAGCACCTTGAACTGATCCATTTGATACGCGGATTTATAAAAGAACACATTATCTCGTTGCAAGTAAGGCATTGGATAATAGGTCGTCGAGTTCGCATAGGTACGTGTTTCAATTTGTTCCACGATAGGCATTACGCTGGACGTCGCATTTTGAATATATGAAATGCTGGCCGTCGGCGCAATCGCCATACGGTACGCGTGATACAGGCCATGCTTCTGCACGTCTGCTTTCAGCTTGTCCCAATCCTCTGGAGAAGGAATATAGATGCCACCAAACAGCTCTTGTACGCGTTCCGTTGTCGGACGGTAATCGGTGTTCAGATAACGGTCAAAATACACCCCAGTCGCGTAATCCGATTCCTCAAAGCCATAAAAGCTTTGTCTGGCCGCTTGCGCGATTTCCATGCTTTTCTCCAAAGAGTGATAGTTCATCGTCATAAAGAAGGTGCGGACAAAATCCTTCGCTTCGTTGCTTTCATAAGCAATTTTGTTCTTGGCAAGATAGCCATGCAGGTTCATGATACCCAGACCGACAGAATGCATCTCACGGTTTGCCTTGGCAACACCCGGCGCGTTCGCGACTTGGGTCATATCGCTGACCGAGGTCAGGGCAATCATACCCTCGTGAACGGATTCGCGGATTTTGCCATGCTCCATCACATTTACAATGTTGAGAGAAGCCAGATTACAGCTAATATCCCGACGGATTGTATCCTGTTGGCCGTAATCTGTAATTTCAGACGTTTCCTGTAATTGGAAGATTTCCGTGCACAGATTCGACATTTTAACCTGGCCCACGTTTTTAAGAGCATGTGCCTGATTCGCGTTACTTTTGTTCATCATGTATGGATAGCCGGATTCCAGCTGGATCATGGCAATTTTGGTCAGCATGTCACGCGCGCTCATCGCTACTTTTTTCTTCACCCGGTCGTCAGCGAGCAGTGTATCGTACATTTCATCCAGATCCATATCGTCCAGATGCGTACCGTAGGCCTTGAACACACTATAAGGAGCGAATACATGCAGCGGCTCATTATCCTGAGCCAGCTTATAAAAGCGGTTCGGAACAATCAGTCCGATGGAGAGTGTCTTCAGGCGTACTCTTTCGTCGGCATTGATTTTTTTACTATCCAGGAACTCCAGTACATCCCAACCGAAAATGTTGTAGTATGCAGCGCCGGAGCCTTTACGTTGACCCATCTGATCCGCATAGGAGAAGCCGTCCTCCATCAGCTTCAGCACAGGCATAATTCCTTTAGCCGCGCCTTCTACACCTTTAATCGCTTCGCCACGTGACCGCAGCTTCGACAGGTTGACCGCGACACCGCCGCCGATTTTGGACAACTGCATGCAAGTGTTTAGCACGTAGTTAATTGAGTTGAGGGAGTCGTCCATTTCGAGCAGGAAGCAGGATACCAACTCCCCACGACGGCTTTTGCCTGCATTCAAGAAGGTTGGCGTAGCCGGCTGGAGACGCTGCTCCATCATCGAGCGGGACAACAGACGTGCCGTATCGGCGTTACCGCGGCCCAAATGCAGGGCGACGACCGCCACCCGGTCAGGATAGTGCTCCAGATAAACCTTACGGTCATTGCTTTTCACTGCATAATCCGTATAAAACTTGGATGCTGCCATATAGGAAGGGAATTTAAAATGATAACTATGAGTGATATGGAAAATATCCTTAATTTCGTCAGCTGTATAGCTACTATAGAAATTTTCGTAATAATCATTCTCAATCATGTAGAGCACTTGAGCCGCTGGATCTGCAAACTTCAAGCTCCGTTCTTCGACTTCCTTCATAAATTCGTCTACAGCCTCTTGGTCCTTTTCCAATTGGAAAAAGCCATCTGTATCGCGTTTCATCAACATGTTGTTCAATTCAATATGCCGCAACTCGGCTCACCCCCTGTTTGAAACGCTCTACATCGCCGAACGTTCCGGATAATTCAAATTTACTGATGACAGGTACGTTATAATGGTCGGAGATCAAATCCGCGCTTTTGGCAAAGCTCTCGCCCCAGTTACGGTTGCCGCTGGCAGCCACACCCACGAGGTTTTGAGCATTTTTTTGCAAAAAGGAAGATACCCTCTCAGGTATCTGTCCAAACCCCGTTGTATATGTAATGAGTACGTAAGGTTCCTCTATAGTCATTTGCTCCTGGATTTGGACCGCCGGAAGCTTGAGCTTCCCGATAAATCTTTTTACATTGCCGGTCTTGGAATCATAGGCAATCAGCATTGTATTCAACCTCCTTGACATTTGGCAAAACAGCATCTGTCCAAGGCTCGAAATCCTGTAAAGATTCGCAACCCCTTGCTGGCCGTGCTTCGCCAAAATTTTAACGCCTATTTATATTGGTATTTCCATATCTGTATTTTCAAGATATATGTGTAAAATACGCGTTGTACACTATATTTAGAGTACGATTTCTATTTTATATCTATATATAGGTGAGGTCAATCACTTTTAAAAGGTTGGGCACAAGGATTGAGGGCAAGTCCAAGCGGGGTGCGGGATAAGCAGAATAACTTTTTTTTTCGTGCCAATTTTACAAATGTACTGGAGTTTTGGAGTATGAAGATGTACGATTTGTCAATAGGAGATACAGCAGTAAATCTACCTTTTACTGTAGGAAAATAAGTATGATGGGAGAGAAGATGTAATATGCCACATATTATTGGGGAACGCATCGTGCTGAGAGAGTATCGTCAGGAGGATATACCGGAAATACGAAAATGGGTCAATGACCCGGATATTACATGCGGTTTGAGCGATGCTTTTACTTATCCTCATTCTCAGACGAACAGCGAAGCCTATGTACAGATGATGATTGACGGCAGTTCGGAGACGAAGGGCTTTGTCATTGCGCATAAAGACACGCTGGATTATATCGGACAACTGGATTTATTTAGAATCAACTGGATGAATCGGCATGCCACACTTGGCATAGTGATCGGACGCGACGATAACCTGGGCAAAGGCTACGGACGTGAAGCGATCCGGCTATTACAGAAATTTGTATTTCATACGCTGAATCTGAATCGGTTGGAATTGGAAGTCTTTTCATATAATGAACGTGCATATCGCTGCTATCTGTCCTGTGGCTTCAAGGAGGAAGGTCTTCTGCGGCAAAAGCTGTTCAGGGAGGGCCAATACTATGACGTTATTCAAATGGGCATTTTGCGAAGTGAGTATGAGGCTGCGGAGCAAACGACGGAATCTTCGCAGAACGTGTAGGGAAACAGACAGTCATCATCGTGTCATGTATATATGGAACGAAACAGAACGTTCAATGTAAAAGGGCTGAACAGCATTAGGCTGTCAGCCCTGTAATCTTTCATTCATATAAGCCAAACTCGAACTATAAGCTGACTTGAAAAAATAAGCATCAAAACGGAGTAGGCGGAATGGTGCTGTACAAGCGAAGCACCATCCGACTGCGTAGTGGCACAGTAAGTAACTTTTAAGTTCAGCTTATTTGATCGTTATTTTTCCGCGTTCCACAGCTTCAGCCGATTTTGGATCAGTCCGGTGTAGGTTTCTTCAGCCTTCGGCACACCTGCCTGATCCAGCTCTTGGAGCATACGGTCATAGACAGCATCAAATTGGTCGGGCTTGGCGAGTACAGCTTCGGGAATCCGTTTGCGCACAATGTCCTGCGACTTCTGATAAATGACATTGTAGTTCGTATTGGTCGGAACGGGCATGTTGTAGGCGGCGCCCCATTCTTTCACTGGAAAATCCTTTTCGTTCGGGAACAGGTCCTTCCACGTTCGAGCATTGTAGGCTTGCAGGGATTTTTTTTCGGCCCGGCTGTAATTTTCGGTAATCATCTCTGGATAGTTCGTCGTATAGTAGTTGCCGGAAGGGTCCTTGATGCCGTCACCGTAATGCGGCCCCCATATCCAGTATAAACCGATGCCCGACTCTCTCATAAAAGCGGAATTATCGGTGTTTTTACGTTGCTGCACATCGGCCGGAATAACCCGTTTGCCATTCTCTACATTGTAATGCTGGCCTTCGATTCCCCAGTTGCGCAAAATTTGTCCTTCGTCGGAGGCCAGAAAATCCAGAAATTTGATGGCACGCACGGGATTTTTGCACGAGGTCGTAATTCCGATCCCGTATGCAGCATCAAAGCCAAGCGGCTGGAGGGAATGATCCTCGTATTTCTCGCTTAACGTAACCGGGAAATGAGCGTAGGTAAATTCATCCTTGCCCGACGCTTTGAGCGCGTTTTCGGCATCCTGATAGTTCCACTCCTGATCAATGAGTCCAATCACACGACCTGCGGCGATTTTGGACTTGTATTGATCGCTTTTTTGCACAAAAGTATCCTTATCCAGCAGTCCTTCGTTGTACATGTGATTCAGCCAGCGAAAATATTCCCGTTCCTCCGGGCGTTTGTAGTGGAGAATGGCTTTATGCGTCTTGGGGTCGATATAATATTCTCCATCATCCGGGCCGCCTGTAGCGGTAACTGCCGGATTTGTTACGGTAATTTGAATTTTCCAATCTTCGGCATCCAGGGAGAGGGGAATGGTGGGCTGGCCGTTAGTGGTGGGATATTTGGCGACATAGTCCTTGAGTGCTTTTTCAAAATCCTGAACCGTACGAATTTTCGGATAGCCGAGCTTCTCCAGCGCCTGATGCTGGATTTCGAACCCGGCTTGTGCGTCAAATGCGATGTGATCTACACCTAAATTTGTCGGAATGGTATAGATGGCAGGGTCGTCATTGCTATATTTAATACGGTTAAAATAGTCTCCGTACACTTTCTTGATATTGGGGCCGTATTTATCAATCAGGTCGGTTAAGTCAATGAGTGCCCCGGCATCGACCAGCTTACCGACATCGCTTTTGGGATAGACTAGGTCAGGATACTCTCCGCTGGCAGCCATCAAAGCAAACTTTTCCTCACTCCGGCCATTGACGGCATGTTCTCCGTTCAGTGTCACGCCCGTTTTTTTGATAATTTCCTGTCCAATTGCATCCTTCATGTTATTCCAGTTCGAGCTGGCGTCACCACCAAAGAAAGTAAGTGTAACAGGACTGGTATCATCGGGATTTTCATTTTCTGCTGTACCGCCTGTTCCGTTTGCGCAGCCCGTCGTGACGAGCAGCAACAAAGCCAGGAGCAGGATGGAGCCTTGTCGTACCGACCTGATCTTGAACATCTGCAAAATCCCCCTTTATAAGTATGATTTACATAATGTAAGTGCTTTCAATGGTAAATTGTAGGGAATACCGAACCTTCCGTCAAGTCATTTATGTTGAATTGTTATGTGTTTGTTTTTTTATTATGCAAACATATTTTGGTGGATGGTGTGGATTTGTGCTAATCTATCGTTTGATGATCTGAAACAAAGTGTGCTACGATGATACCAGTTTATGGGTACACCCTTGTATTGGAAAGTCAGAGGCAAAAAAAGATTCCGAATAGGGTTGGGTGAGAAGATGCGTGGAAAAGTAACGTTGCAGGAAATTGCGGATGCGGCTGGTGTTTCAAAGTTCGCTGTTTCACGTGCATTGTCCGGCAAGCCCGGAGTAAGTGAGGAAACGAGGGCAGTGTTGGTCAAGCTGGCTGCCCAGATGGGCTATTTTCGCAATCATCCAAAGACAACGGGGGTGGAACCTCGGGACACGGATGCCGGGGAATGGTCGGGAACTGTGTTGGTGTTATTTCCAAATATACGTCACCAAAATAGAGAATCCAGGTATTGGGGTCCTGTGTTTGAAGGCATTTCTGAGCGCTTGAATGGAAAGGGATTGAACATGCTGACGTTAACGGAGCCTTCAACAGAGGATATGTTTACTTTGCTGAATCCAGAAGCGATCAGGGGCATTATCACAGTGGGGTCGATTTCTACTTCTATATTGCTGAATATTTATCGGATGAGCATTCCGGTCGTCATGGTGGACCATTGGGATACTGCGTTTCTAAGCGATACGGTGTTTACAGATAACCGTACATGTATGTCTGAACTCATGAGAAATGTGCTGTCCAAGGGCTATACCCGTTTTCAATTTGTCGGAAATGTCGACGATGCTCACAGTTTCTATGAACGTTGGGAAGCTTTTCGCTCCACACTGGAGCTTGGAGGAATAGACTTAAAGCAAAACGGAGCGTTGCTCCACATGGGAGCGCAGAAGCTTGCCGAGGAATTGGACAAGCTGTCCGAGGATGAATTGCCGGAGATGTTTGTAAGTGTGAATGATGTGACTGCCGGGCAGGTGGTGGATGCGCTCAAACGAAAGGGAGTTGATGTCCCAAGGCGCTGTGGAGTGACTGGTTTTGACGATACGAGCGAGCAGATGCCGATTTATGCTACGGTGAGAGTGGATAAGGAGCTACTGGGAATGCGTGCGGTGGATCAATTGCTATGGCGTATAACCAACCCGGATTCGCCCGTCGAGAAAAAGCTGCTGCACGCGGAGCTAGTCGTACGGGAGGGGTATGCGCCGCGGCTCAGTCAGGGAAATGATGCTCATGAACACCCGATTAGTACAATCAAATATAGTCGATATCCAGATGTAAATGATTGAGCTCTGTACATGGGGAAGATAAAAAAGTCGCTTTTAGCCTTTTTTGGGAGAGAGCGACTTTTCTTTGTTGTTTTGCAATTTGTTTTTTTTGAAAAACAACGATTTGATCAATTTGTTAGCTTGATGTTATTTTTGTTATGTTTATAGAGGAGTCAAGATGTTCCCAATCATCCTTACAGGGAGGCTTGCGAAGATGTTCAATGTGACAGGGTTGGATAACTGGAGGTTTAGGGTAGCGCAAGGTGATGAGTGGCTTAGCGCGAAGGTACCGGGATGTGTGCATACGGACCTTTTACGACATGGCAAAATTCCTGATCCTTTTGTCGGAACGAACGAGGAGAAGGTACAATGGATTGACAAACAGGACTGGATATACGAAGCCCATTTTGAAATGAGTGTGGAACAGCTTCAGTGCCCGTGTATAGAACTGGTGCTGGAGGGCTTGGACACGTATGCGGAGGTAAAAGTGAATGGCCACCCCGTTTTGACGGCCAACAATATGTTTCGGATGTGGAGGCGGGATGTGAAGGCATGGGTTCAACAGGGAGAGAATCGGTTGGAAATCGCGTTCCGTTCTCCAATAGCTGAGGATGTGCCCAAGCTGGAACAACTAGGTTACGCTCTTCCTGCGCCGAATGATCAGTCCGAAGCGGGTGGTTTGGCGGACAAAAAGGTAAGCGTTTTCGCGCGTAAGGCTCCTTACCATTACGGTTGGGATTGGGGGCCGAGGCTGGTGACGAGTGGCATTTGGAGAGAGGTGCGCGTGGAGGCATGGTCCGGCCTGATCGTAAGGGACTTGTTTATCCGGCAGGATGAAATAAGTGCAGAGGGAGCCAGACTCACGGCTGTGGCAGAGATTGAGAATGCGGGTGAGATCAGAGAATCCGATCTGCGTATTTCCGCTGACGGCAGGGAGTGGTCGAAGCCTGTTCGTTTGCTGAAGGGAAGGCAAACGGTGGATCTGGAATTGTATATGGAGCAGCCAAAGCTGTGGTGGTGCCGGGGGCTTGGAGAGCCGCATCTATATACGTTTGCAGCCGAGCTTGTGGAGCGGGATGAAGGAGCTGTAATCGCGGAAAAAACGGTGAAGACGGGCTTGCGTTCGATTCGTCTTGTGCGTGAACGGGATGTGGCGGGAGAGAGTTTTTATTTTGAACTGAACGGGGTTCCAGTGTTTGCGAAGGGAGCCAACCATATTCCGAATGACAGCTTTGCCCCTGAAGTGACACGGGAAAGGTATCGGCATGAGATTGCCAGCGCTGCCGCCTCTCATATGAACATGTTGCGGGTCTGGGGCGGCGGTATTTATGAGGAAGACGTATTTTACGAGCTTTGCGATGAATACGGTTTATTGATATGGCAGGATTTTATGTTCGCGTGCAGTATGTACCCGGGGGATCAAGCTTTTTTGGACAATGTGGCTAAGGAAGCGGAGGACAACATCAAGCGTCTGCGCAATCATCCATGTATCGCGTTATGGTGCGGCAATAATGAGATTGATTCGGCTTGGGCGCATTATGAGGAGAAGGGAGGCTGGGGCTGGAAAAAGAATTATACGCCAGCGCAGCGAGAGCGCTTGTGGTCTGATTATGAGACGCTCTTTCACCGGATTTTACCGGAAGTGGTACACAGCTGGTCCCCGCAGACGGCATATTGGCCCTCGTCTCCACTGATTGGCCTGTCTGGAAACCGAAATCAGCATGCTCATCCGTCCTCGACGGCTGGGGATGTTCATTACTGGGGCGTGTGGCACGCATCTGAGCCTTTTGAGCATTACCATGTGCATGTGGGGCGCTTTATGAGTGAATATGGCTTTCAGTCCTTTCCCGAATACAGGTCCGTGCGCGCTTATGCGGAAGAAAACGATCTGGAGCTGGAATCTACGGTAATGCTGGCGCATCAAAAGAACGGGGCGGGCAATCGCCTGATTAAAGAATATATGGAACGGTACATGCGGGAGCCGAAGGATTTTAAAGCTTTTCTTCCCATGAGTCAGATTTTACAGGCGGAAGCGATGAAAATGGCCATCGAGGCGCATCGACGTCGCAAGCCTTACTGCATGGGCACATTGTATTGGCAAATGAATGATTGCTGGCTCGTTGCCTCCTGGTCGAGCATGGACTATTTTGGTCGCTGGAAGGCGCTGCAATATACGGCTAAGCGCAGCTTTGCCGATGTGCTGCTGAGCGTGGCAGATACGGAGCAGGATCATAAGGAGCTGCATATTGTCAACGATACGCTAAAAACTGTTCAAGGCACGCTGCGGCTGACGCTTTTGCATATCCGGGGTAGTAAGGCCATCCGTGAAGAGGACATTCAGGTAGAGCAGCAAGCTAATGCAGCGGGGCCGGTACATATACTGCCTGCCGACAAATGGCTGAATGGCCTGAACCCTGCTGAGCATATGCTGGTCGCACGTTTGATACAAAACGGTGAACCGGTGGCTTCCTGTGAAGTTTATTTTGCTGACACAAAAGAGATGGATTTGCCGCAGCCGAATATTGAAGTAACAGAGGTGCAGGGAAGCGGAGGAACCAGCTTTAACCTTCGCTCGGATGTACTGACGAGGCATGTATGGCTGTCAGCGGAGCGGGAAGGCATTTTTAGCGACAATCATCTGGATTTGGCTCCCGGTATTCCTAAAGCAGTGGGGTTTTTGGCTAGGGGCAGTGAGGGCTTGGCTTTTGAGGCAGCTTCTCCAGGCAAACTGACCGTACACTCGTTGGTAGATTGGGTACAGGGATAGAAAATAAACAGATCAGGTTTATCCGTGGCTGCAAAGGTATTTTGTCAGTGGCGTGATGCTTGGAGCGGTGAAAGGATGATGACGATGAAGGCGAAGGGGGAATACTCCTTTTCCATCTGTTGGAATATTAAAAAGCATACCGTTGGCATAGAGGTTGTGGAGGAAATCCGCGAGCTGGGCTTTGGCCGGGTGGAGCTGAACTATAACATTACCCGGGAAATGCTGACGACGATTGAGCGGGGAGAAATCGGAATATCGAGTGTGCATAATACGTTTCCATATACGCCTGACCCGGATTACGGTACGGATTCCGTTCTGCTCGGATTTGATGATGAGACGAAGCGAAAACGCGCGATAGAGCTGCTGGTACAATCCGCGGAGTATGCGTATCGTTATGGTGCAAAGGCGGTGGTTGTGCATCCCGGGGAGGTTCCGTTTCCTTACGATATCAGCGGCGAGCTGGAAGTGATTTACCGAGAGCAGGGCAGGGATTCGGCTGCTTATCAGGTGTTGTGGGCACAAATGCTGGAGCGGCGGAATACGCTGAGCGGGCATTATGTACAACGTATCCGCGACAGTCTGGAAGAGGTGTGTGACCGTATCACCTCCAAGGACTATGATGTAGCAATTGGTATGGAAACGCGTTCACGCTGCTATCAGATGCCTACCTTGCAGGAGGCCAAGACGATCATAGACGATTTGAAGGGCGCCCCTGTATATCTGTGGTAAGTTTGAGGTACGATGAGCACCTGTTCCGAGGATGAGGTCAGTCTCGGAGCAGGTGCTTTTTCCCGTTTTGATGCATGCTGAATGGAGCGCTTCCATTGAGCTTGAAGCGATTGTGGTGTACACTGTCCAGAACAGGTGTAAATTGGAACGTCAAAAGGCTGGACGGCTACAAAGGAGGATAAGACACACATGTATGCCCGTTTAAGATCATTAAATTATCCTGTAAAAGGGTATGTTTTTATCGTATTGGCTGTATGCTCGGTGATCAGCACTCTATGGATCATTAACGTGCAGCTGCCCTCGGGGGGACGCCCTTATCGTTTTATATGGTGGAATATGATGCTGGCCTGGATTCCCATGATTTTGACCTTGCTGCTGGACGTCGTTCATTGTTCCTGGAGAAGGGGAACGAGGACGTTATTGCTGTGGATAACGGGAGCGGTATGGCTCTTTTTTTATCCCAACACACCATATTTAATCACAGATTTGCTGCATGTATTCGCCCGATATCCATTTCTTGCGGAGCAGCGCTTCTGGGGAGAGCCGTATTTCTGGAATCATGTACTAGGGATGCTGTTGGTCGCTGTCCTTGGGTTGACGATGGGATTTGTATCACTTGAATCTGTACGGCAGCTGGTACGACGTGCACGCGGCGAGTTTATAAGCTGGTTGTTTGTGCTGGCGGTACTGCTGCTCAGCAGCTTGGGCATTTATATTGGCCGTTTCTTTCGGGGGAACACGTGGGATATTGTTTCTGCGCCTTCTCAGCTGTATGCGCAGGTGTCCTCCATATGGGCAGATACCCTACAGCGTACTCATTTTGTAGAGTTTAGCGGTATGGTATTTGCTATTTTGTTCATTAGCTATGTATCCACGATGTGCGTCGTTTGGATCGGCAATAGCCGTCGGGATGAATGGCGTAACTGGTGATTTCGATGCGACTGAGTAGCCGAGTAGCTCCATAAGATTGAATAGAGAGCTTGAATAGAGAGGAGGAATAGATTTCATGAACGGACAGAACCGATCAGATATTCGCGCAGGGCTCCAGGTGGATATTGTGCTTAAAAAAGATCAGCCTACCGGAAAGCTGACGCGAGGAACGGTGAAGGATATTTTGACCAATTCTCCGCGTCATCCGCATGGAATTAAAGTGCGTTTGGCAGACGGACAGGTTGGGCGAGTCAAGCATATCGTAGCTAATTAGAATAAAGCTGTAATGATAGTGGAGGGTGGTTACAGAATGCATGCTAAAGCATTTTGTAACCACCCTTTGATGTATCCTGAGATCCACAGTTTCCAAGGCTATATATACGTCATAGGGCGGCTGTCGAGATGCAGGGTTGCGGCATCCATGTGGCTGTCCAGTAGTCGTTCGAAAATGCGATCCCAAGTCTGCCGACATATAAAATAATGAATGCGTCTGCACGAACGCTCCATTTTCTCCATACTGCTTGACGTTCCACTTTAGGTTGGAAGCGATGGGTATCAATGCCCCGGCCCCAGATTTCGAGCTGACTCATTCCTTTATTGTGCCATGATTTTGTTTACGGGCTTGCCGGGTTTTGTAAAAGCTGACCCGCGGACGGGCGGTTTTCTCGGAACATCCAAAAGTAGACAAGGGAGGACAAAATATAAAACACACCTGTCATGCTGAATGTGATGGCATAGCCCCAGTAATTGCCGTAGGTCGTAACCAGATAGGCTTGTACAGGTCCCATCCCTGCGGTTCCTAGCATCCAGGTCGTCTGGAGAACCGAATTGGCAATCCCCCGGTTTTTATCCGATACACGTTCCACCAGAATGGCGGTTTGCAGCGGATTGGCGGCATTCATCAACGCTTGCCTGAACAGAAAGCTGATGGAAGCAATCCAGAGGACATTCGTGAAGCCGGTAATCAGAAGAAACGGGAGCGAGAGCAATTGAAAGCCAACGACAGCCTTGACCAGTCCGATTCGGCTGCCAAGCGTAGGCCCGATCAGCATAGAGAGGATCGTCATCAGCTGACCAAGAGCAATCAGCAAACTCATCGCACTGAGCGATACGGAAAAGCGGTTCGTAAAATACAAATTGAGATAAGGGATGACCAGACCTGAGCCCAACCCGAGAAAAAACTGGGCAAGGACAAATTGCCCGATGACTCGGGTATCCGAAGAAGCAGCAGCAGGTGGTACGGGTAAAGCGGGCGTGGATTTCGCCGTATTCGCTGATACCGGTTCAGGTGTCGATTTTGCAAGGGCCGCTTCTTCTTCAACATGAGTCGCTTTTGTCATGAACAATAATGGAATAAAAGCGGTCAATGTTGCCGTTCCTCCGAGGAACAGGGCAACCCGCAGACTGGAGAGCTGTGTGATTCCCCACGTTTGCAGCCCATCCGCAAGCACACCACCGCCAAAGCTCCCTATGACCTGTGCCGCGAGTACAAGAGCCGAGTAATAACTGAATATTTTCAAGCGCTGGGCTTTACTTATGCTTTCCGCCAAAAAGGGCACAGCCAGCACCTGAATAAAAGCGGCGAATACGCCCGAAACGACGGCGAAAACCAGCATACTGCCACTGGTATCCGTAAAGGTACGGATGAGAAAGGCGACACCGCTGAATAACGCTCCGATGACCAGCATGTGTTTGCGGTTCGTCCGATCCCCTAAAAAACCGACCGGAATAAACAGCAAGGCTGTAGCCAGCGCCTGCATGCTCACCACCCGGCCACTCATGTCATCCCCGAAGCCCAGCCCCTGGATATACAGGTTATACAGAACGGAAAACATCCCCGTACCCATCTGGTACAGCAGATTGGCGATAAAAAACAATTGGATATTACGCGGCCACTTTCGAGGCTCGTCTAACATTTTGCTAATCCATGGCACGATGCGGTCCTCCTGTGACGTTGATGCAGATCAGTAGATTGTATTGATATGTATTCTAGCAGGATCTGTGCATTTCATAAATATTCCTTGTCTCCGATTTTTTTGGGTAATAATAAAGCATGGACTTTGTCTTGAAATTTCATTATAGTAATTCGGTATGAATAAATTAGAAGGGTAACCAGGAGGGATGGCTTTGGCTTTTGGAGCACGGGTGTTAAAAACGGGAATCGCAGTGACGCTCGCCCTTTTTCTGAGCATGCTTTTGAACACCCATTCGCCTGTGGGGGCAGCGATAGCCGCTATTTTTGCCATGCAACCGTCAATATACAGGTCATGGCGTTATTTTCTGGATCAACTCCAAACAAGCACACTAGGTGCAATCATGGCGTTGGTGGGCGGAATGGTATTTTCAAATGAACCGATTGCGGTCGGATTGGTATGTGTACTGGTACTAATGATATGTCTGAAAATAAATATGGCTGATACGGTAGGACTAACACTGGTAACCGTTGTTTCTGTCATGGAAGCCTCGGATGACTGGAAATTTGCCGTGACCCGTTTTGTGCTTACTTTAATCGGGATTGTTTCTGCTTTTGTAATTAATATTACGGTGTTTCCTCCGAAACCGAAAAGACAGTTTATCAATCAGATTCAAAGTGTATTTAACACCATGTCCTTGCTGCTGCGCACCGCTATTTCCGATGAAATTAAGGAGTCTGTCTTTAAAGAGGAAAAAGGAAATCTGGAGGGAGCCATAAAATCGCTATCGGATAAATATCATTTGTTCGAGGAAGAGCAGAAGAAGCTCAAGCGCTCCCGGTTCAGTCAGACGAGACAGATGGTGGTATACAAGCAAATGCTCGGTAGTTTGCATAAAGGGTATGAGGTACTGGACGCGGTAGAAAGGCATTACTTCCAGTCTGTGCGACCGAAGGGAACGGATGCGTTTTTTGATAGTCATCTGGAACTGCTGATCCGGTTCCATGAACATGCGCTGCTGAAATTTGAAGATAAGCTGAAACCGAACGAGGAAGAAAGCGAAATGTTCCAGCAGGCGAACGGTGAGTTTATGAAGCAAGCGATTACCCGTTTTGACCACTGTCAGGAGGGAATGCTGAGACTCTCGATTGTGGCTGCTGCGATGTATGACTATGGTCATCAACTGGAGCGGTTGAGCAGACTGGCGGAACATATTCATCCTGTGGAAGAGAGCAAGTAGCGAATGTATGAAAAAGCAAAAAGCGGCCGTATTCATCTTATAGATGGACGACCGCTTTTACGTATATAAAGGCATAAAAAAAGCCCACTGGTTGCGAACAGGGGTTAAACTTGCTACAATAGAGAATGCTATGTTTATGATAAAACCGTGATTTTAAAGTCGTTATTAACACTTCTTATCACATTATAGCATGTTTCAAAGTGTAAGTCAATTTTCCCGGATCAGAGGGATGCCAGGGGTATACCCAGGTCCATAATAGAGCATAGTTTAGCCCTGCGGTGGAGCAGGAGGAAACGGAACAGGAGTGATGCCAGTGGCTACTGAGCAGCAATGGAACGAGGAACAACGGAGAGTAGAGGACGTGACTGCTGTCATTAGCGGGCGAATTCGGAGGCTTGAGACGGAGGTTGGCTCTGTACGCGGAGATGTCGTAGATATGCGTAAAGACTTTTGGGATGAGGTAACGATCAATTTCAGCGAGGCGGATGATGTGGGCGAGACCTCCACCAGCTTGCGTCAGCAATCCGAAATTTTGTCGGAAAGGGAGCGCAGGCACAAGCATTCCACTGAGGCGTTGGGCCGTTTGAAAAAGCTGCTGGAATCACCGTATTTTGCACGTATTGATTTCGCTGAGGAAGGGCAGCCCGCAGAGCGTGTTTATCTGGGGATCGCCTCCCTGCTGGATCATCAGGACGAGGAATTTCTGGTCTATGACTGGCGTGCGCCTATTTCCAATCTGTATTACGATCATATGCCGGGTCCCGCTTCCTATAAGTCTCCGGCAGGGGAAATGGAAGGAGAACTGACGCTCAAGCGCCAATTCTCGATCCGAGGTGGACAGATTCGTTTTATGTTCGATACAGGGGTAACGATTGGAGACGAGCTGCTCCAGGCGGTGCTGAGCCGCAGCTCGGATGCTCAGATGAAAAGTATCGTGGCAACCATCCAAAGGGAGCAGAATCGCATCATTCGTGATGATCGAAGCCGGATGCTTATCGTACAGGGGGCGGCAGGAAGCGGCAAAACATCTGCTGCGCTCCAGAGAGCAGCCTATTTGCTGTATAAGTACCGTGACCGCTTGCGCGCGGATCAGGTAGTGCTATTTTCGCCCAATCCGATGTTTAACAGTTATGTTTCAACGGTACTGCCTGAATTGGGTGAGGAAAACATGCTCCAGGCCACGCTTCAGGAGTATTTGGAGCGTCGGCTGGGCCGGGAGTTTCAATTGGAAGACCCTTTTGAGCAGCTGGAATATGTATTGTCCGCATCGTCACAGCCGGGGTATGAGGCCAGAATGGAAGGCATCCGTTTTAAGTCGTCCAAGACGTTTTTGCAAGCCATTACCGGATATAAGGCGTATTTAGAGCAGGAGGGTATGCGTTTTAAACCGATCCGGTTTCAAGGGCGCGAGGTGGTTCCATTGGAGGAAATGGTGCATAAGTTTTATGGATTTGATTCTTCGGTTCGGCTGGCGAATCGGCTGGAGCTGCTGAGGGACTGGATGCTCAAGGAGCTGGCCCGTTTTGGGAAAGAGGAATGCTCCGCTCCATGGGTGGACCAGCAGATGGACCTGATGGAGCCGGAGGATTACCAGCGTGCTTATAATCGCATGCGGCGTAAATCCAAGAATACAGGCCATACCTTTGACGATTTTACACGTGAACGGGAAATATTGGCGCGTATGGTGGTCAGTGACCGCTTGAAGCCCTTGCGTAAATGGATCAAAGCACTTCGCTTTGTGGATACGACCCGCTTATATAGCGAGTTGTTCCTGAATGAGACGCTACTAAGCCAGCTGGCCAATCACGCCGAGCTGCCAGATAGCTGGAGCGAAATCAGTCGTCAAACCCTGGAACGGATGCAGGCTGGGGAGCTGGCGTATGAGGACGTGACACCATTTTTATATCTGCGTGAGCTGATGTTGGGCTTCCGTTCCAATAGCCATATCCGTCATGTGTTTATTGATGAAGCACAGGACTATTCACCGTTTCAACTGGCTTTTTTCAAGCGCTTGTTTCCGCAGGCTAAAATGACGGCACTGGGCGATTTTAATCAGGCGATCTACGCGCATGCTTCGGTGCTTCAGGATGCGGAACCTCTCTATGAGCTGTATGGAGCGGAACAGACTGAGATGATCTCTCTGACACGCAGCTACCGCTCGACTCAGGAAATTGTGGAGTTTACCCGGGAAATGGTGGCCGGAGGCGAGCATATTGTACCGTTTAACCGCAAGGGTGAGAAGCCACGTGTTACGGAGGTACGTTCGCGTGAAACGCTGCATCGTCTGATCGTCGGAAACATCACGGAATTGCTGGCAGAAGGCTATGAATCCGTGGCAGTGATCTGCAAAAATGCCGGAGAAAGTGCGGCAGCTTATGAAGCGCTTGAAGGAGAGTTGCCTGTGAAGCCAAGGCTGATCAAGAAGACAACCCCGGCTTTTGAAAAGGGAGTCCATATCATTCCGGCTTACCTGGCAAAAGGCGTGGAATTTGATGTGGTCCTGATCTATGATGGTTCAGCGGAGCAATATCAGCGTGAAAGTGAGCGCAAGCTGTTCTACACTGCCTGTACACGGGCTATGCATTTGCTGCACATCTATACGATAGGCGAAATTACACCGTTCGTGAGTTCGCAGGGATCGGATACGTATACCTATAAAGTGGAAGAAAGTGATCCAGTTCTGTAAGACTGGCATAATTGTAAGTATTCCAGTAACATAAGCAAAACAGGTCAGAAGCATAAACGGAGGTTACCAATCGTAATGGACATGAAGAGTGTATTTCAACGCCCGCCGCTGGCGGACTGTGTACCCGAGCTGGTAGCTACAGCCAGAGGGGAGCGCAAGGCATCGCTGGTTATCCGCGGAGGAACCCTGGTCAATGTGGTATCGGGCGAATTATTACCGGGAATGTCTATTGCTGTGCAGGGCTCCCGTATCGCATACGTCGGTCGGGACGTTAGCCATACCATCGGAGAAGACACAGTAATCATCGAAGCGGAAGGCCGCTATATGGCACCGGGATTACTGGACGGACATTGTCACATCGAAAGCACGCAGCTTACGGTAACCGAGTTTGCAAAAGCGGTGCTGCCGCTGGGCGTGACGGGCGGATTTTTTGACCCGCATGAAATTTCCAATGTGCTCGGTCTGAAAGGGCTTCGTCTGATGCTTGATGAAGCACGTACGACACCGCTGGCTGCTTACATGCAGGTGGCTTCTTGTGTTCCGTCCACAGGGCCGGAACTGGAAACGACAGGGGCCTCCTTCGGCCCGGCGGAAGTCGAGGAAGCCTTAAGCTGGGGCCCGGATATGATCGGGCTGGGCGAAGTTATGAATTTCCCGGGCGTCGTCTATGGAGACGATGTGATGATCGGGGAAATTCAGGCCACGCTGCGGGCGGGCAAGGTGGCGGACGGCCATTTTACATGGGCCTCCGACGATTGGCGGCTGCCGGTGTATGCAGCCGCAGGGATTACGGGCGACCACGAGTGTGTCACGCCCGAGGATGTAGCCGAGCGTATCCGGCTCGGCATGTATGCCAAAATGCGGCAGGGCTCCGCATGGCATGATGTGGCCGAGACCATCCGCGCCAGCACGGAAATGGGCCTCGACACCCGTCGCATGATGCTGGTGACGGATGACCGCAGCGCGGAATCCTTGCTCCATGAGGGTCAGATGGACTTCGTCGTCCGTCATGCCATTGCGCAGGGCGTCAAGCCCGTGACTGCGTTTCAGATGGCTACGCTGAATACGGCAGAGCGCTTCGGCGTAGCTCGGGATATCGGCTCGATTATTCCGGGGGCGATTGCCGATATTATTTTGCTTGATGGCCGTCTGGCTGAAGTGAACGTGACCGCTACGATTGCGGCGGGTCAACTGGTGGCCGAGCACGACCAAATGGTCGCCGATTGGGAGGGCTTCGTTTATCCTGCGGAAGTGATGGACACGGTCCGTCTGGGACGCGACCTGAGTGCTGCGGATTTCCGCATTGCAGCTCCAGTACAGGAGGGGAACGTAACTGTACGGGTCATTCGTGTCACGGAAAATCATGTGGACACGAAGGAAGTGCGGATGACCGTTCCGGTCCGGGGTGGTGAGGTCACGGCAGATCCCGCGCAGGATTTGTGCAAAATAGCCGTCTTCGAGCGGCATCATGCCAGTGGCAGCCACGCGGTGGCACTCGTGACAGGCGTCGGTTTCACCGAGCCAGCCGCCATTGCCATGACTGTGGCGCATGACAGCCACAACCTGCTCGTCATTGGCAACGATGACGAGTTGATGACCCAGGCGGCGAAGCAGGCCGTGGCTATGCGCGGCGGCGTAGTGGTCGTGTCCGCCTCGGGCGAAACGAGCTTCCCGCTGCCTATCGCCGGGCTGATGTCTCCTGCGCCGTTTGCAGAGGTGGCCGCGCAGTCCGAGAGCATAAGCCGGGCACTTCATCAATCCGGCTGTGTGCTGAACAACGCGCTGATGACATTGTCGCTGCTGGCGCTGGTCGTCATTCCTGAAATCCGCCTGTCGGATCAGGGACTTGTTGTGATCGGAGCAGACGGTATCCGCAAGGTATCGCTCTTCGTGGAAGAGGATGCTGCGGAAGCCTGACAGGCTACTTTGCCCATCCGGGTGTAGCTACGATATGTGTTTTTTGAAAGGGGGGTGTCCCACAAGGTCTGTAAAGACTGGAGGGATAGCCCCTGTTTTCTGTATTCAACTTATATCTGTGACAAAGGGGACTGCTGCAAGCATCTGCTCGGCTTCGTGCTGCTTGCGATATCGTGAAGGAGGCATGCCGTTCCATTTTTTAAAGGTTGCGATAAAATAACTCAGATTATCAAAGCCAACCTCCAGCGCAATATCGACCACCTTGCGGTCACTTTGCTCCAGCAGTCTGCAAGCCTTCTGAACCCGGTGATAATTGATGTATTCGACCGGGCTTTTTTGCACCATCTGCTTGAAGAAACGGCAAAAGTGTCCCTCGCTCATACGAATTTCATCCGCGATATCCCGCAAACGAATGGGCTCATGAGCATGACTGTTGATGTACGCCAGCGCTTTTTTGATTCGTTCGACTTTGCTGCGCTGACCTGCCATAATCACGTCTTCTCCGTTAGCCAGGGTCATATGAGGATACATGCTGGCGATGATGCCATAGAGCTGTGCTTTGGTCGCCAGCTCACGGGCAGGCGCATTCTGCTCATGGCTGGTGATGATGCGGCGCAGCGAGGTCAGTACCTCCTGTTCCCAAGGCAGGACCCCGCGAATGTGAGGGGGAACGATGAGCTTTTTGCTGATAAAAGGGTCGATAAACTGCTCCTGCACCGTATCCTGTGTCCGGCTGTGCAGCAGATCGGGATGAAACACCACAGCAGAGAATACGCAGCTTGGCGCTTTTTTTAAATATCCGGCGTGTAGCTCTCCGCTGTTGACAAAAAGAGCCTCACCTTCGCTGACCTCGGTGTATTCCATATCCGTCTGAAAGACGGCGCTACCCTGCTCCACGACGATAAACTCCATTTCCTCATGCCAATGAGACTCCAGCACGCTGTTTCCGTTCAACTGCTCTACGCTCGGATACACGCTGACCGGATACATGGGATTACCATGAATACGGTTTTCCCGCAGCATTTCCCGATTCATTTCATCCACTCCCTTCCTGATTTTTGTTTTGTATAGAAAATATCAAAATATTGATACAATACGTCAAAATAAAAGAAGTAAACCCTTACATAAATCAATATTATTATAGTAAGGATTTCGAAAAAATCCAACAAGCGATTTTATTTGGGTTCAACAATATATAGATCGAAACGGAGGAAATAAACAGATGAAATTTACAGATGGCTATTGGATGGTCCGCAAAGGCTATGAGATCCAAAATCCTGCGGAAATCCGTGATATTGTGACGGACGATGCTTCCATGACGGTATACGCGTCGACCCACCGGATCGAGCATAAAGGAGACACCCTGAACGGGGCGTTGCTGAAAGCGACCTATAGCTCGCCGATGCCGAATGTCATTCGGGTACGCTTTAACCACCACAAGGGGCGGGTGCATCATGGACCGGATTTTGAAATTCATACCTTGCCAACAGAGGTGGATATTACGGCAGGTGAGGACGCAGCGGTGTTGAAAAGCGGTAATCTGAGTGTGCGTGTCGGTCGTGGAAAGAGCTGGGACGTAGGTTTTTATGTGGAGGATCGTAAAATCACGGGTAGCGGACATCGTGGGCCTGGATACATTACAGACCCACAGGATCAGCCTTTTTTCCGGGAGCAGCTGGAGTTGGGAATCGGGGAGTACGTATATGGCCTCGGGGAACGCTTCACTCCATTTGTGAAAAATGGGCAGGTGGTCGATATCTGGAATGAGGACGGCGGCACGAGCAGTGAGCAGGCGTACAAAAACATTCCATTTTACCTGTCTAATAAAGGGTATGGTGTGTTTGTCAATCATCCGGAAAAGGTATCGTATGAAATTGCATCGGAAAATGTCTCGAAGGTGCAGTTTAGCGTCTCTGGCGAATCGTTAGAGTATTTTATTATTGGCGGAGCCAACCCTAAAGAGGTGCTGGACAATTACACCAAGCTGACGGGCAAGCCCGCGTTACCACCTGCCTGGACCTTTGGTTTATGGCTGACGACCTCGTTCACGACCGATTATGATGAAGCGACGGTGAATCATTTTGTGGACGGGATGGCTGAGCGTGATTTGCCGCTCTCTGTATTCCATTTTGACTGCTTCTGGATGAAGGAATACCAATGGTGCGATTTCCAATGGGATCAAGATATGTTCCCGGACCCGGAAGGTATGCTACAGCGATTGAAAGCGAAGGGACTCAAAATTTGCGCTTGGATTAACCCGTATATTGCGGAAAAATCCATTTTATTCGATGAAGGCATGGAGAACGGGTATCTGGTCAAAACCGCTGATGGCGGCGTGTGGCAATGGGACATGTGGCAGGCGGGTATGGGGCTGGTTGACTTTACGAATCCAGCTGCGGTGGCCTGGTATCAGGAAAAGCTGAAGGTGCTGGTGGATCAGGGTGTGGATTGTTTTAAAACGGATTTTGGCGAGCGGATTCCTACGAATGTGGTGTATCATGACGGCTCTGATCCGGTGAAAATGCACAATTATTACACGCATTTGTACAACAAGGCTGTATTTGACGTGCTGGAGGAAAAGCTGGGTAAAAATGAAGCGGCGTTGTTCGCACGTTCTGCTACGGCGGGGGGACAGCAGTTCCCGGTTCACTGGGGCGGTGACTGCTCGTCGACATATGAGTCGATGGCGGAATCGCTGCGGGGCGGCTTATCGCTTGGCTTGAGCGGCTTTGGCTTCTGGAGCCATGATATTAGCGGCTTTGAATTAACGGCTGCGCCGGACGTGTATAAACGGTGGGTACAATTTGGACTTTTGTCTTCCCACAGTCGTCTGCACGGAAATGAATCGTACCGCGTGCCTTGGCTGTTCGATGAAGAATCCGTGGATGTGGTACGCAGCTTTACGAAGCTCAAATGTTCATTAATGCCGTATCTGTATCCGTCCGCTGTGGAATCCTCGGTGAAGGGTCTGCCGATGATGCGGGCAATGGTGCTGGAATTCCCGCAGGACCCGACCTGTGCAACGCTGGATCTGCAATATATGCTGGGCGATTCCATTTTGGTGGCTCCGGTCTTTAATAAGGAAGGCAACGTACAGTATTACGTACCGGAGGGCCAGTGGACGAATCTGTTGACGAATGAAACCGTGTCGGGTGGTCGCTGGGTTAACGAGCAGCACGATTTTACAACCCTGCCCGTGCTGGTGAAGCCGAACACGCTGCTGGCAATCGGTCATGAGGACAGCCGTCCGGATTATGATTATGCAGAGCAAGTGGCTTTTCACTTGTTCGAGCTGGGTGAAGGGCAGCAGGCTCGGACGGTTATCGTGAACACTTCTGGTGAAGAAGAGCTAACCGTCACTGCCAGTCGCAAGGATGCTGTGATTACGGTGAAGACTGAGGGTACGGTTAAACCATGGTCACTGGTACTGCGGGGCATGCACGAGGCTATTCAGGTCGAGGGTGGTAGCAGTCAAGCGGGAGAGCAGGGTGTGATCATTACGCCAGCCTCAAGCGGACAGCAGGAGCTTGCCATTCACTTGAAATAGGTCATGTACACTCTCGCTCACAAGTAAAATTCGTCTTTCTATAGTGTAG
The DNA here is from genome assembly GCF_050467745.1 of Paenibacillus sp. NRS-1781. Lineage (NCBI taxonomy): Bacteria > Bacillati > Bacillota > Bacilli > Caryophanales > Paenibacillaceae > Paenibacillus > Paenibacillus sp. NRS-1781. Next base: position 163,174 of record NZ_JBITPI010000024.1, on the reverse strand, counting down.
CAATGTATTGCAAAAAGGGGCTTGCCTGATCAAACGGGTAGGCCCTTTTTGCTTTGGAGTCGTAATGGAAATTTTCAACGTAGGTTTCGATTTTTATTTACCCTTGCTGAATAAGCATCGGTACGATGTACTGCCTGAATATATCCACAGGAGTCCGCTTCTTTGTGAACTTGTCAGCAGTAACAACAACCACCATGTCATAAGACGGGACGACAACAATGTATTGACCGCCAAAGCCGAGCGCGTAATAATAATCCGTTGCAGCGCTTTGCTTCGTTTCGTCTGAAAAGGAAGAAGCCCACCAGTGCCAGCCGTAAAAGGCTTTTTGGGGTTTGGCCGTCGGAAGGAGCGCACGGGTGGACCGTCGGACTGTTTCTGCCTGGATGAACTGACGGCCTTCCCGGCTTCCTTCATTCAGGTAAAGCAGGCCAAATTGGAGCATGTCCATGGGTTTGAGATGCAGCCCAAAGCCACCCGTATGAGTGCCTTGAGGATCGGTTTCCCAGTGGTAGCTTTCGATACCCAGCGGTTGGAATAACTGCTGCTCAGCAAATTCAGCTACCGCTTGTCCAGAAGCATGACGCAAAATGGTAGCCAAAAGCTGAGAACAGCCGGAGTTGTACTCCATTCGCGTACCTGGTACATCAGCGAGCGGCTGCGACAGCACAAATTGCACCCAGTCTGATGTTTTGCTCATCGTCGGAAATGAATTTTGCCCGCCAAATTCAGTCCAGCTAAAGCCCGCGGACATCGTTAACAGATGTTCAATCGTAATATCACGCTTTCGTATATCGCTGTCCTCGGCAATCTGGGGAAAAAATTCGAGGATAGGCGTACCCGGCTGTGGTACGATTTGCTGATCCATGGCGATGCTGACTAATGCGGCAAGCACGCTTTTGGTGCAGGAATTTATTTTATAGAGTTCATTCGCAAATTGAGGTTCACGGTAGTATTCCAGCGCCATGCTCCCATGCTGGAAGATCAGGCAGCTACGGATTTCCAGCTCGGTTAGTCCGCAAACAAGCGGTGTAAGTTCCAGACTACTCAAGTAAGTCCCTCCTTGACATTTATAGTACATGAGCATTTTTCATAGAATGATGCAAAATGCTGACATAAATAAATAGTATATCATTTTTAAAGATCACAAATCCGACTACTCTCATGATCATCTAATAAGAGATGAATATAAGGATAGCGTTACTTTTTTTGTTTTTTATTTCAGAAAAGAACATATTAATTCACCATATTGTCACAATTATATCGGAAAAACTATACACTTTTCTTGTTTCGTTCAAAAACTTCACCGAATTAAACGATATATAGTAAGTTGACATTATATTCAGACATAACTGGGGGACCGATTCATGAATTTAACGATTAAGGCTAAAATGATTATTAGTGCGCTGCTTATTCCGAGTGTAATTGCAGCTATGCTGCTGACAAACTACATTCTGAGCGTACAAAATGAGAATAAATACAAGGATATTGTGAATCGTGAAGAGACTATTGTATATAATTCAAAGTCTCTTCAGTTTTTATTAAACGGGATATCTAATGACGAGCGAGGATACTTGCTAACTCGGGATGAACAATATGGAAAAGGGATTGAAAGCAAGCAGAGCGAAATTGTGAAGCTGCTTCAGCAAACGGAAGCTTTGCTCGATCTGAATGCAGGAGATACGAAGAGAACGATGGATGATTTGAAAATGGGAATCAATTCCTATTTCAACCGCGTCCATGGATTATTGAATACAGCGGGTTACCGGAGTACGATCGATACGTTTCCCCCGTTTTCGGATTTACTCGATATATATGAAAATGAACGGGTTTTACGGAAACAGCTTGATGTGAAAATGATGGCGTTCGTTAAATCTCAGGAGGACATGGTAGCGGCGAAAGTACAAGAAGCCCACCAAACCATGACCAACACGATCTGGATTACGAGCATTCTGGGCTGTCTTATTATCATTTACAGTATTGCACAATCGATCATTTTGATTCGCTCCATCCGGCCGTTGTACCACATGAATGAACAGTTGCTGGAGATGTCAGCGGGCGGCGGAGATTTGCGTAGTCAACTCGATATTACGACCAAGGACGAGATTGGCATGATTGCCAGCTCGTACAACAAGCTGATCGCGGGCTTTCGCAATATTATTGTGGATGCTCAGGATACAGCCCGTACGATATCTGTGACCGCCGAGCGGGTAAGCCTGAGCACTGAAGAAATGAATCAGGCCAATCGTCATACTTCCGGTGTGATGGAAGAGCTAGCGACTGGCATGGAGTATCAGGTCGATGACATCACACAGACCACAGATGCAGTAAAAGAGCTTGCTCATGGGCTGGAGCATATTGCGGTGACGAGCCAGCAGGTGTACAAGCTGTCGGATACGGCTGCCAAGGACGCAGAAGCAGGAGAGCAATCCATCGGTCAGGCGATGAGGCAGATGGAAAAGGTAAGCGAAAGTGTAGATAGCTCTGCTCGTGCTGTACGTCTGCTTAGTGAACAGGCTGAACAGATCGGAATGATCGGTTCTGTCATTACCGGCATTGCCAAGCAGACAGGGATGCTGGCGCTTAACGCGTCGATTGAAGCCGCCAGAGCAGGAGAACAGGGCAAAGGATTTGCTGTCGTAGCATCTGAGGTAAGAAGACTGTCTGAACAGGTATCCGTTTCAGCAGCGGAAATTACACAATTTGTGCATCATATTCAGGACCATGTGGGTAATGTCGCATCAACCATGCAAGCCGGAACAGTTGAAGTGCAGTCAGGTGTGAAGATCATGGAATCGGCCGAAACGGCATTTCGTCAGATTGGCAGCTCCATTCAGCAGGTCAGCGAACAGATTCACAGTGTGAATCGGTCTGTGGAACAGATGTCCACTGGATCGGGGCAAATGGTGGGAGCCGTGGAGCGTATCCGCGAAGTAGCGGAACAGTCCGCAGGCGGAACCCAGAGCGTCAGCGCAGCGGCTGAGGAGCAGCTGGCTTCCATGGAGGAAATCGCGTCATCCATTCATACGCTGGCAGAAATGTCGAAATTGCTGAATGCAAGGGTTGGAGGATTTAAGGTGTAGCTGTATAAATCCACACGAATGTAAACACAATAACACTTGTTGAACCATTTTGGACAGCTGTGTTATTACTTTTGCAAAGGTGGTAACGGGATGCAACAAAATAAAGGGAATCTGCTTGCATTAGGTTCCATCCCGCTGATGATGACGCTGGGCAATTCCATGCTGATTCCTGTTTTGCCGGAAATCGGACGTAAGCTACATGTCAGCTCCTTTCGCATTAGCATGTTAATTACGGTATATGCGGTAGTTGCCATTTTGCTGATTCCAATCGCGGGATATCTTTCCGACCGATTTGGTCGCAAGGCGGTGATTGTGCCCTGCTTGATCCTGACGGTGATTGGCGGGGGAATTTCTGCGGTGGGGGCATGGCTGCTTCATGATCAGGCAGCGTACTTGACCATTATTGGGGGTCGGTTGCTTCAGGGCGTCGGAGCGGCGGGAGCTTTTCCCATTGTCATTCCGCTCGTGGGGGATTTGTATGAGAACGAGGAAGAAGCCAGCAAAAACCTGGGTGTAGTCGAGACCTATAATACATTCGGTAAAGTGCTAAGCCCAATTCTGGGTGCGGCATTCGGCGCAGTCCTTTGGTTCTTGCCATTGGCAGTGATTCCGGGCCTCTGTCTGATTTCGCTCATTTTGGTGCTTTGGCTGATTCATGCGCCCAAGCGTAAGAACCAACCGATAATGTTTCGAGAGTTTCTGGGAAATGTGAAGCAGGTGCTTGACGAAAAAGGTCGCTGGCTATATGCGATTTTCGCCGTGGGCGGCATTTGTATGTTTGTCATTTTTGGCGTCCTGTTCTACTTATCCGACATACTGGAAAGTCGTTACAACCTTCGTGGGGTCTGGAAAGGGTTCGTGCTGGCGATTCCGTTGGTTTCTCTCTGTCTGTGCTCTTATATCGGAGGAAAAATCATCGGCAAGCACAAAAAACGGATGAAATGGATCGGTTTTTCCGGTTTGGCAGTGTTGACGATCAGCTTTGGCATTCTCGGATTTTTTCAACATATTTATGCGGTGATCGGACTGTTTACATTGGGGGGAGCCGGAATTGGACTGGCACTGCCTTGTTTGGATGCCCTGATTACGAAAGGGATTGAAAAAGAGGAGCGCGGAACGATTACCAGCTTGTACAGCAGTATGCGCTTTGTCGGGGTGTCACTAGGTCCTCCGGTTGTATCCTTGCTGATCGGAAGCAGTGGACATGGTTTGCTTTTTGGCGTGATGGCCGGAGTGGGCGGAATTGCGGCTCTGCTCATGCTGTTTGCGGTCAAACCGAAGCAAGATGAACCCTTAGACGAAAAATCCAGTGAACATATGAACTCCACTGGGGGGCTGACAGACGTATCCCGGAAAAAGCCGCTTTCTTCCAAGCTGAGACGCAAAACCCCGGCCAAATAAGAGCGATCTAAAACCAAAAAGCACCCGATTCCATGAAGCCATGGTGTTGGGTGCTTTTTTTGAAATATGCTTTACCCCTCGACAGGGACACGCGTTTTGGGCTTGCGACCTACAGCAAGCTGAATGATATAGATGAGCAGGAACAATACGATAAACAGCGAGGAAAGGCGATACATCCACGCATAATCGCTGGCTTTGGCGATAATACCAAGAATAAGCGCTCCGGCAGCGACCCCGAAATCAAGGGAATTTAGAAACATACCGTTTGCCATGCCCCGCTGCTTGGGCGACACGACCTGAATCATCCACGTTTGCAAAGTCGGCTGCATTACGCCAAAACCGATGCCATAGCAAAGGGCGGACAGATACATGAAGGCATCATTGTGCGCGTAGGAAAGCAGGATGAGACCGCCGATCAGGAACAGAGAACCGGGGATGAGTAGCGCTTTCGCTCCTTTTTTATCATAGATACGGCCTGAGAAGGGACGTACGATCAGGACGGACAACGCATTAAACAGGAAAAAATAGGCCGGGTGCGACAAATTTGCTTCATCCCCGTAAAGCGTCATAAAGCCGAGCAATCCGCCGTACGTAATAGACATGAGCATGTTCAGCAAGGCGGGAATCCAGAGCTTGCGGTTAAATGTCGGTTTTCGTCCTTCTTCCAAAGGAACCATCGGCGGCTCAACATGTCCTTTCGGCAGGGTACGAATCAGCCAGTAGGCCAGTGGGAAAATAACGATAATGACAGCTGAGGTCGTATATACCAGCAGATTAAAGCTGCCGTATTGCAGCATCGAAATACCGATAGTCGGGCCAATAGACATCGCCAGGCTGGTGGACAGACTGAAATATCCCATTCCTTCACCAAGGCGCTTGGCGGGAATGACATCCGAGGCCATGGTCGGAAAGGCGGTACTGCTCAAACCGAAGCCGATGCCAAACAGCATACGCATGAGAAGCAGCACCGTAATCGTCGGTGAAACGCTGTATCCGAGCGTACCCGCTAATCCGAACAGCAGACCGATGAAAATCAGGGTATTGCGATGCCCTTTTTCCAGCATACGGGCTGAAAAAAGCCTTGCCACAATCGCGCTCAATGCGAACAGCGTAGTGACGAGGCTGACCTGAACGGAACTGGCGTGGAATGTATTTTTAACATACGCAGGGATGGAAGATACGATCATCTGTAATTCCAGAAATAAAAAAAGATTAGATACGGTTAAAACGATAAATTCCTTGGTCCAAAGAGGCTGCTTGCCTTGTTGCATGTTAGTCGTTCTCTCCTTGTTTTTCCGATTGAGTCAGGTTAGCGTGGACTTGTAAAAGAGTTTGACGGAATTGCTCCAGATCAGCAGGGGAAATTCCATTCACAAAATCGTGGTTGGCGCCGCGCTCAACCGGAAGAGTTTCCTCCACGAGCTGTCGACCGGCTTCAGTCAAATGAAGCAAATAAGCTCGACGGTCCTGTGGGCTATTCACACGCTGCACCCAACCCTTTTTGTCCAACAAATCAATTATTCGGGTCGTAGTTGGCTGGTCCTTGACCGCCTTAGCTGCAATTTCCTTCTGATTCAGACCTTCTGCCTGGTAGATTTGATACAGAACCGACCATTGCTCAGGGGAAATATCATAAGGTTTAAGGCGATGCATAAGCTGCTGGCTCATCTTGCGATGGGTAATGCCGAGCAGCATACCGATGGAGCAATCCGGGGGCAAGTTATTCATGAGTAGCTCCTTTCTGTTTTCCGTACATAAATTAATTCAACAGTAAATTAATTGTTAAAACAATTATATGTAAAACAAGTTTTCTTGTCAAAAAAAGTTGTTCACCAATCTAAAAAACAGCCCGCAATATGCGGGCTGTTCGGGTTTAAAGCAATATAGGTTTGCCGTTTCGGGCGAATTAGGCTTTAGGTACAGTTTCCCAGTCCTTCAGGAAGCGTTCAATACCGCTGTCAGTCAGCGGGTGTTTCCACAAGGAAGGGAGCAGGGAGCCAGGAATGGTGGCAATATGCGCACCAGACAGAGCAGCATCTTCCACATGCTTGATGTTACGAATGGAGGCTGCAATGATTTCGGCTTTCAGACCATGAATGTCCAAAATCTGTCTCAGTTCACGAATCAGCTTCATACCATCAACAGCGATATCATCCAGACGTCCTACGAACGGGCTGATAAAAGTAGCGCCAGCTTTGGCAGCCATCAAACCTTGAGCCGCGGAGAAAATCAGCGTTACATTCGTTTTAATCCCGTTTTTGGTCAGTTCGTTACAAGCATACAAACCGTCTTCAGTCATAGGCAGCTTAATAACAACGTTCGGTGCCCATTTGGCAATCTCATAAGCTTCCTTGAGCATATCCTCGGCTTTCAAGCCAATGACCTCAGCACTCACGGGACCTTCAACGATACCGCAAATCTCCTGAATGACTTCCTTGAACACCCGACCTTCCTTAGCGATCAGCGAAGGGTTCGTTGTTACACCATCAACCAGACCCAAACGTTCAATACGTTTGATTTCTTCAATGTTACCAGTATCCAAGAAAAATTTCATTTGATTTCCTCCTCAGGTTTTTTAAAATTTTATAATACATATCACACACCATGTACATCAGCTAAATTAAAGATAGCATATTGCACACGTTAAACTTATAATTAGTATGTATTACATACTCAATTGTGACACATTTTAAAATTGAAAACAAGCTGTCTTTGATTAAAATTTGATGAATTGTCGGAAAATGCGGAAATTTACCGATCTATGCTCATCTATAATGTATACTACCCCATTCTATAAGGAGGTAATCATTATTCAACTGTCTGAAAGACAGCGTGAAATTGTTGATATTGTCCAGCGCCTGGCGCCTGTTACGGGGGATAAAATTGCTGAGGAGTTGGGGCTGACGCGACCGACCCTCCGTTCCGATCTTGCGCTGCTCGTCATGCTCGGTCTGGTAGACGCCAAGCCAAAGGTAGGATATCTGCCAGGCCGTTACCCTAAATACGATAGTCATGTTGGCACCATGCTCAAAAAGCTGACCGTGGCCGATGTGCTCAGTGATCCGATTTTAATTTCTGGTGACGCTACGGCTTACGATGCGGTACTGATGTTATTTCAGCAAAATACTGGTACGTTGATGGTCACAGGAGAGGATCAGGAGCTGATCGGAATTGTTACTCGCAAGGATCTGCTAAAGGTGACGCTGGGGCATACCGATCTTCACGCCGTTCCGGTAACGATGGCAATGACACGACGCGCCCAAATGACGACACTCACTCCGGGCGATTCTCTGCTGGAGGCGATATCCAGGCTCGTTCGTCATCAGGTCAATTGCCTTCCGGTCATGGACGAGCAGTGTATGGAGACCTCCTTCATTCAAACCAATGGATTGGTGGGTCGGGTTACCAAAACGGATATCATGAACGCTATTTTGAGCTTGACGGAAGAGAAGACGTGAAAGAAGAAAAAAAGGGGGCCTTATATGTACTGGTTGGCCATGCTGACCATGCTGATTGATCATGTTGGACTTGTATTTTTTCCGACTGATCCGGCCTGGAGAATTGCCGGCAGGCTTGCTTTTCCAATCTATGCATATGCGCTGTATATGGGGTATGCCCACACTCGGAATATGCGAAGCTATATGCTCCGCTTGCTCGGAATTGCCCTGATTTCTCAGGTGCCCTATATGCTGGCGTTTGATGTGTATAGGCCAAACGTGGTCTGGACGCTGTTGATCTCGCTGCTGACGCTGGCTGCTGCGTCGCGATTGAAGAATTGGGCGGCTATAACAGGCTTATATGTGCTGACAGCTCTGGTCATGGAGCTTAGCCTGATGGATTACGGGGCTTATGGACTGCTGCTCGTCCTCATTTACCGCTATACCCGCTCCTATACGATGGTTGCGGCGCATTTTGCACTGAATGTGGTGTATGATATGGTGCATCACGCGAATCTCCAGCATTTTAGCCTGCTGTCCACCATTCTTATCGAATGCTTTGCATCCGGGGAAAGTGGCTTCTACAGCCGGGCACCGCGCTGGTTGTGGCGCAGCTTTTATCCGGTCCATCTGGCTGTTATTGCAGCCATTCGTCTCTGGCTCAAGTCATAAGCTCATCATCTTCAAAATCAGCAAAAGAACCTTCAAAACCACGATATAGATGGTTTCAAAGGTTCTTTTTTATTCCAAAGTTTAGGACGCTTTGTTAGGACCTTGGGCAAACGGCAACGGTCGTTCCGGAGCGCCTTCCTTCATGTATTGCACCAATACTTCCGGAATATTGTGTATCCCACCTGCATTAACGCGATAGCCATTCGTTTGTCCAGGTGAGTTAATGCCACGCTTCACCGTGAAGGTAACGTCAATGCCCAAGGCGCGGCAAATTTCCAGCGTTTCCTTGGTATATCCTCCATAAGGAAAAGCCAGGACGTTGCGATCATTGTGAAGCTGCTTGATCAGCTTCTTGTCGGCGGTGTCCAAATCATTGTAAACCCGTTGCTTGAATTCGTCCTCGGTTTCCATACGCCCCAGCTTTTTCGAATATACCGGGCCCATGAGAAGCGGTTTTTCCTTGGTGCGTGCTACATTTGTGTATCCATACGCGTGCTGATCATTGGTGTGATTGTAGAAATCAACACCTTCGGCATGCATGTGCCGGATTTGCTCCCACGTCAGCTTCTTAATACCGATGTGCTTGGGATTACTGATCGTGGATGTGATGAGAAAATTGGTTGCAGGTACACGGTACTTTTTCAACACGGGAAAGGTGTCTGTATAAAAAGATTCATAGCCGTCGTCGAAGGTCATAAGTACAGCATTATCGGGCACCTTGGCTTTATATAAAATAAAGTCCGTATATTCTTTCATCGTAATCCAGTGAAAGCCGTTGGCTTTCATTTCATCCAGCTGCTTCGTAAAATTGCTGAGCTTGAGAGCACCGGAATCCGGTGGAGTTTTGGTTACTTCATGATACATCAGGACAATAACCTTGTTCTGGTAATATACTTTATCCGGCGTGGGTGTTAAAGAGAACAGGTGTCGTACCAGCCGATCTGCATTTGCTGTGCGTGTACGGTGAGTTCCTTTAACAAGGGGTGTATGATAGATGGTACGTGCTTCGTACACTAAAATCCCTAAAATAGCTAACATGCTCATAATAAGCATTGTTCTTTTGAATATGACGTGTTTCATATGAATGACATCCCCCGCATGCAGAAAATTCTAAAAGTATAGATATGTAAACCTCATATCAACTAGCAAAATCTAGTTTATCATACCTAATACACGCGGGGAAAATATCACAACTTTGTTACCTCTGTGTTGCTTTTGCGGATACCGATGACGCGATAGGGAAATAACCGATCTCAACCGCATGCTGAATCATATTTCGAATAAATTCCAAATCGGTTGGCGGGCACTTCACGTCAGCCTGCTCCAGTAGCGCGGCGGTCACAGGGCAGCCATATCGGTAAGCGGAATCCTTGGCTCCATCACCTTCCAGCTGACCCATAGCAAGATGCAACGCGTCCTCCTGAATACCGGAAGAGGGGTTCAGCAGCCAAGCGCTATAATCGTCAAACGGCATCGTATCTACTGCATATCCAAGCTGGTTGATCATAGCGATCAACTCATCATATGGCAGCGGATTCGGATTGCAGATATGGAAAATACGGTTCGCGCTTTTTTGATGCACAGACAGCTCTACAATGGCGCGGCTCGCATAGTCAATCGGCGTAAAGTCCGTATGCCAATCAGCCTGTGGCGCTTTGCCCAGCAGCAGCATGGCTTTCATCATCCGATAGTAAGCGTTGCTGTCGATATTGCGCTGGAAGCGTCCGTTAGCCGAATGGGCCGTCAAATTACCTGCACGGTAGATAGAGACAGGCGTGCCTGACTGAGCCGCTTGGAACAACAGCTTTTCCGCAGCGAGCTTACTGTTTGTATACAGATTGTCCACCTGTAGCTCGTCCGGGAAGGAGGACAGTTCCAATGCAGATTCCCATTGTCCTTCATTCGCCAGATCCTCCGGTATGCCCATAGTAGAGACATGATGGAAGGATACACCTGGCTTGGCCTGAGCAATTTTCAACAGCTCCAGTGTTCCGGTTACATTCGTACGGTCAAAGGCAGTCGAATCACCAAAATGGCGAACGTCAGCGGCGCTGTGAATAATGCCGTCTATTTGATGCTCCAGCATATGGCGGTCAACGGTAGAGAGGCCAAGGTCTGCCTGCTCCAGATCACCGTACACAGCTTTGACCCGTCCTTGGAACAGGGCAGAGATATCTTGCCCAAAATATCCTGTCAGTACAGCCTGAATACGCTCGATGCCAGATGGTCCGTCCTGAGATGGGCGTACCATCGCGTACACTTTGGCTGCTGTCCGTTGAAGCAGGTCGTACAGAATGTGCGAACCGAGATAACCTGTAGCCCCGGTCAATAAAACAACATTCATGTCGCGTAATTCGGCTACACCCGCAGTGCCTGACAGCTCGATAGGATGCTCATTCAGGTCTGTTTTTTCTTGTGGAATCGCTAGTGCTTTGCGTTGCGGCATTTGTTCCGTACCCAGTTGCTCCACGTATTCAGCAAGCTCGCGAACGGTTTTGTAGCGGAAAAAGTCTCCAATGCGTAACGCGCCATAACGTGGCTTTAAAATAGCCAGCACATGAATGACACGAAGGGAATCGCCACCGATCAGGAAGAAGTCATCCGTTGCGCCGATGTTGGTTTTGCCAAGTACCTGTGTCCATGCTTCAGCAATGAGCGTTTCTGTTCCTTCTCGAAGAGGTTCCCCGCCGTAGGCGCTGTCCGGCGCCTCGGGAAGCGGAAGCAGGGTCAGCTTCTTGCGATCAATCTTGCCAGTCGGTGAAATTGGCATAGCTTCCAGATGAACGACATGGCTCGGTACAAAATAGGAAGGCAGCTTGCCCGCAATATAAGACTGAATCACGTCTTGCGGAATAGATTGTCCATCCGAAGTGGTGTAATAGCCGACCAGCATATTTTGATCCGTGTGATCCTTGACGGCTACGACAGACACGTCCTGAACGCCTGGATGCTTGGAGAAATGATCTTCAATCTCTCCGATTTCGATCCGGTTGCCCCGGATTTTGAGCTGTGAATCCTTCCGGCTTACGTATTCAATCGTACCGTCTGGCAGCAGCTTGGCGATATCGCCTGAGCGGTACATTTTTTCACCCGGAACAAGTGGGTTGTCCACAAACGATTGTGCTGTCCGTTCCGGCTGATGGAGGTAGCCATGAGCCAGTGCCGGCGTAGCAATGCATACTTCTCCCGGAATGTTAATCGGGCATAGCTTGTTGTCATCGTTGACGATATAGACTTTGTAGTTGTAGATCGGCTTGCCGATCGGGATGTTGACGACGTGCTCAGGCACAGCACCACGAACCCGGTGGGTCGTGGTCGCTACAGTGCACTCGGTCGGTCCATACACGTTAACGATGTCTGTATCTGTACCGAATTTGCTTTGGAACGCCCGAACCTGTGAGCCGTACAGCGCCTCGCCTGCCACGGTGACAATACGTACCTTAGCCAATTTACGGTAGCCCTCGTCTGACAAATACGTGGACAGCTGATTAAAGAATACGGTTGGCAAGATAGTGATGATCGTCGTGCCTGTACGTGCAATGGCTTCTGCGAATTCTTCAACAGACACGCGTTCTTCGGAGGACAGCAGGTACAGCTTGGCACCGTAGAACAAGGCTCCAATCGTATCCCAAACGGATGCATCAAAACTATAGGTGGCGAATTGAGTCAAGACATCCTGAGGTGTAATGTCGCAATCACGTTGTACGACAGCCCCCAGGTTAACGACGCCACGGTGAGCGATCAGGGCCCCTTTCGGCTTGCCTGTCGAGCCGGATGTATAGATCACATAAGCGAGATCATCTGGTCCTACGTTGACGTTAGGATTGCTGGCAGCATAGCCTGCCAGAGGCCCGTTAATGGCCAGAATTTCTTTTACCGTCTCAATGGAGCCGCATAGTTCAGCGGCTTGCCCAGCGAGCGCGGAAGTGGTAAGGACGAAGGGAGAACGCGTGTCTTCGACGATGTAGCTACTCCGATCGGCTGGATGGGCTGGATCGACAGGTACATATACGCCCCCAGCTTTCAGAATACCAAGCAGGGAAATGACGGTTTCCAGGCTTCGCTCCATGAAGATGGTCACGAATTCGCCCTTAGCAAGACCTTTGGACAACAGCACACGTGCGACTTGATTGGCACGTTCATTAAGCTCGCGGTACGTATATTCCCCGGCGTGGGAAGCGATGGCCGGACGATCAGGATACTGCGAAGCGGCTTCCTCGAACATTCCATGAATGGTCTGATGCTCAGGATACTTCACAACTGTATTATTTAAGGCTTCATGAGCAGCCCGATCTGCTTCGGATAAGATGTCAATCGAATTGACAAGGGCATGGCTGTTGGTGAGTGCGCCACGTAGGAGTAATTCGAAGTATTCTGCATACCGGACAACCGTTGTTTCCAGAAGAAGTGAATCATCATACCGAATCTGGATTTGGTAAGTGCCGTTGCTCTCGATGACAGCCCAATCCATGATACGAGGCTCTGCGCCTTCATCCGCCAGCAAATTTGCCGAGAACGAGGTATCAGCCTGCGGGTCTGCCAGATAAGCATGTGGTTTATAGAGCATGTCCTTAAACAAGCCTGCCAGCTCATGGAAAGTAGTATTCTTTTCCATCGTCAGCGAGGCCGTGAGTACACCAGATTGAGGCACTAAAGTAGAGCAGGAGACTTCTTCTTCTGCGGACAGACGATACAACCATGCTGCATACACGGACAGAAGCAAAGCATGTTGTTCTTCCGCCGACGTTTGCTGATGCAAAAGCTTCGAAATGAATGGTTCTAACTCTACCTGATAAGCAGAGTATGTATACTTGCGTTGGAGACGTGCAAAATTCAAAGGAACCAGGAATGGGGATGGCGCTGTTTGTGTACCGTTTTGTAGCAATGAAGTCATTACGCTAACCTCCTGAACATATGATGTCGTAATATGAATGCTAAAGTCAGTAAATGCCTCTCATCCCTTCAAATGCATGAATAGGAGGGAGGCACTACCGAACGACTTACTTATGAAAATTATGATTTGGTGCGGTTAGGGTCTGCAATTTTGAAGTAAGAAGTAATCTCCTGAAGCTCTTCCGACATGGAAGACAGCTTATGGGACGATTCAATGATCGAATCCAGAGAAGCTTTTTGTTCCTCCACTGTTTGCACAATGTGAACACTATTGTTGGCTGTCTTGCTTACGGTGGAAGAAAGTTCATCTGCTGTCGCCGTCATTTCCTGCGTACCGGCGGATATTTCCTCGGTAGCGCTGGATACTTCTTGAATTTGCCATGCCACCGTTTTGGTTGCTTGAAGAATGTTATTGAACAGCTCTCCTGCTTGTCCGGCTACGACAATTCCGCTCTGTGCCTCAACGTTACCTTGTTCCATCGACTTCACAGCCTGACCGATTTCACTTTGAATCTCTTCAATCAGTGGCGTGATTTGTTTCGTTGCATCCGCTGTTTGTTCTGCCAGCTTGCGTACTTCGCTGGCAACCACGGCAAAGCCTTTACCTTCCTCACCGACACGCGCTGCTTCAATTGAAGCATTCAGGGCAAGCAGGTTCGTTTGGCTGGAAATGCCTGAAATCGTACCGATGATATTACCAATTTCCTGTGAGCGGTCGTTCAGTAACTTGATAATACGGGATGTATTTGTAACTGTATCGGTAATCAAATGCATTTGTGAAGAAACCTTGCCCATGATTTCGTTGCCTTCATTAGAACGCTTCTCTACCGAATTGGCTTCCTCTGCAACTGTGGCGGAACTGGCGGCAATATTTTGGATAACCGAGGCCATTTCAGCCATGGCACGTGCGCTATCGCCCGTTGCCTTTTCCTGTGAACGGATATTTCCCGTAATTTCATTGATGTTCTGATTGATGATGTTCGAATTGATTCCGTTTTGTTCGCAGATTGCGAGTAATTCCTTCGCCGATTCATTCACTTCATCAGTTGTCAGCTTCACTTTGGTCATAATGCTGTTAATATGGCTTACCATATCGTTGAAGTTTCTATTCACAACGCCCAGATCGTCTTGCCCTGCTTGAATCTGAACGTCCAGATTTCCACGGCTTACTTCACTGATACCGAACATCAGTTGTTTAATAGGGGACAGCGTACGCTTCACGACCCAATATTGGAGCGCCAAGCAGATGAGCAGGAAGATAGCCAGAATGGTAGCACCGCTGATCAGCAGCTTGGTCAACCCGGCAGGTACAGCGCCTGCATCAGCATCGACAGCAAAATATGCAAAGATTTTGCCACTTGAATCTTTAAGCGGGTACGTCAAGGTTGTCCACGTACCAAAGCTGTCATCATAGAAGCTGGTAAACGTTGGTTTTCCGGTATCCAGCATGTGGCTTACGCCTTCCGCAACTACAGAAGGTTGTTTATACATACCGCCGACACCCAATTTATCTTTTTCGAATGCTTCTCTCAGAGCGGTAGGCATCGCTACAATAGATGTCTTGTCACCGTCTTCCAGTTCGGTTCCGAAAATATAAGCTTGAGAGATATTCGGGTTCGTTGCTGTAATGTTATCCAGATAAGCGCGGAGTTTGGCCTGAACGGGACCATCATAACTTTTTTCCTGAACGGCTTGGGTTACTTCATTTACATTAATTCCCTCAGCCCACTTTAATGTGATTTTTTCCACTTGCCCATGTAGCTGGTCTATCAAAATCGTACGTTGGATCAAATAGCTGGACACGATGAGGACTAGCCCGATCAATACGATGTTGAAGAAAGATAATAATAAGTTCTTGGTGAAGAAAGATAAGCTACTCCACTTTTTCAAAATGTTCCACTCCCTGGTTGTAATTTTTGTATATGGTGTTGAACCGCTTATCGAATGAGATAATTTAGTCCCCCTTACAAACATAGTAATTAAGGAAATAGACCCCTTGAGTTTTTGTTGATAGGTCTTTAGTCCTTTTTGGATGAGTATGTATCCCTATATATATGTCGTACAACAAGCCCTTGAAATGAATACCTTGCCCAATAAAAATTTAATTTTTACCGGGTAATTCCTGTGTATATTTCAGTATATTCCATTTTATACTTCAACTTGAAATTCGAATTCATTTCAGGCTTCAAGTAGGTATCCAATAGAAACCATCATACTTTATAATAGAGTCAAATGCACTTGTCTATTTGGGACATTTTTCATATTTGGTGTTACAGATGCTTGATTTGCCGCGGTTTTTGCGGATTCCTTGCAAAATGAGCCAATATAGCAACACGACATAGGGAGAGGGATGAAAAGAATGTCCAAGCTTACAATTGTAAAGGTTAAAAGCGATCATGCAGATCTACATGAATTGATTCAAAGGCTGGATGAGGATTTGCTGGAAAGGTATCCTGCTGATGAAATTTACTTGGTTGATTTTTCCAATCCGAAAGTTAAAGAAATGATTTTCGCTGTTGTGTATTTGGATGAAAAACCGGTCGCTTGCGGTGGACTTAGGCCTATAGATGTGGAAGAGATGGAGCTTAAACGATTTTATGTCGATTCTTCTTATCGCAGGCAAGGCATTGCCGTCAGTCTGTTAGCTTTTCTGGAAGGTGAGGCCCGGAAACGAGGCACTGTAAGAATCAAGCTGGAGACAGGGGCTCCTCAACCTGAAGCCATTGCGCTTTATACGAAGCAGGGATATGAGCCTATTGAACGATTTGGTGAATATGAAGAGGATGAAAATAGTCTTTGTTACGGTAAGAACCTGACAGTGTCTTTATAAAACGTTTTCATATAAAATAAATGATGATCCATACTAGCCTATACAGCGGGAGAGATGACAATGAATTTGAAGCAAAAAGCAGCTGAAAAAGCAGTTGAAGCCATTCAGGACGGCATGAAAGTAGGACTCGGCACAGGCTCGACAGCTTATTGGGCCATTCAAAAAATAGGTGAGCGTGTGGCGCAAGGCTTACATATAGAGGCTGTAGCTACTTCCCAAGCCTCGGAGGATCAGGCCAGAGAACTGGGAATTCCCATCGTTCCATTTGATCAGATTGGACGACTCGACGTAACCATTGACGGAGCGGACGAGGTGAATGAGCAGCTTGTTCTGGTGAAGGGCGGAGGCGGAGCTTTACTGAGAGAGAAAATCGTGGAAAGCAACAGTAACAGGCTGATCATTATTGTGGACGAGTCCAAGGATGTGAAGGTGCTAGGTGCATTTCCATTACCGGTCGAAGTCGTACCTTTTGCCAGTGTATGGACGTTGGAGGCAATACAGCAGACAGGCTGCCAGGCTAAATGGCGCATGAAGGACGGTGAGCGTTTCCTTACGGATAACGGCAATTATATTGTCGATTGTCATTACGGAACCATTGAGAACCCGCAAGAGCTGGAAATCCGATTGAATCAAATTCCGGGTGTGGTTGATAACGGACTGTTCATTAACATGGCGGACCAGGTTATCATCGCACGGGCCAATGGACAGATTGATGTTCGTAACAAGTAATGTCTAGCGTCCGTCTGCTTCGTACTGTCGCCTTCGTAGCATTCATTGTATATACGGGACTGTTATTATACTGGATGTTTCTTGGTTTTGGACGTACCTTACGACCGGGTCCTCCATATTCGTATAATATAGTTCCGCTGGATACGATCGGGCGATATCTGAGGGCGGCGCAGTCGCTTCCTTTCCGGGTGTGGGGTGTCAATTTGCTCGGTAATATTGTTATATTCGTCCCGTTTGGCATCCTTCTGCCTGTCATTTGGGTATCCTTACGCAGATTTGGTAGCTTGCTGCTGACAGTGGTGGTCGCGCTGGTCATTCTTGAAGTGTCCCAAATGCTGCTTGGTGCAGGCACGATGGACGTGGATGATGTGATCCTGAATGTACTGGGCATGCTTATCGGCCGAGTTGTTTACGAGCTTCTACGAAAGAGGTTTGGGATTGAATGATGAAAGCCCTGCTCTCACGAACGGTGCTTCTGGTACCGATTGGAGACGGGCTTTTTTACATATTAGACTGTCATTTTCTCATCATAGACCTTATGAACAAAGGTATAAAACGGTTGAGCTTGACAAAAGTTTGCAATTAAGATATCTTCGAATAAAGATATGAGTAACGGAGGCTGTTAATATGTCTGTAAAACCAGATGATCAGGACTTGGCGCTGAACTTGTTTGTTGTGCTGGCTCGAGCCTATAATTCGGTCACATCCCGCACGAATCGGGATATTCATAGTCATGGATTGAACACAACGGAATTTGGTGTGCTCGATCTGTTGTATTATCGAGGACCGCAGCCCTTGCAGAAAATTGGTGAAAAGGTGCTGATCTCCAGCGGAAATATTACGTATGTCGTAGATAAACTTCAGAAAAAAAAGCTGCTTACCCGGCGTGCATCACAGGATGATCGGCGTGTGATTTATGCTGAACTGACTGACGAGGGACGTCATTTTTTTGAACAAATATTTCCACAGCATCATCGTGTCATTATGGAGACAGTGGACGGATTATCTGTGGAAGAGAAAGAACAGGTCATTCATCTGCTAAAAAAGCTGGGGCTAACGGCTGAGGGACAGAAAAGTAACGACTAATAAGCTGCGAATATACGCACTAAATATGCTTTTAGATAAAATACTGGTTTCCCGGTATTTTATTTTTTTGTCGTAATTTTGGGCAACGGGTTAATGTAGAGGTGGAAATCAGGTATAATTGACGAATAGGCACCATCAGTAATCGTTGGAATTATTCCTGTTAGACTTGCACACAGATGGAAGCGCTGTGTGCAAGTTTTTTTCTGGAGACAGGGCAGAGAAGGAGACATAGATAACAGATATGAAGGAACAGCTTCGTTCGATTCACCCACTGGCCTGGACGATTATTGCGGGTACCATATTTGGTCGGATGGCGACATCCATGAGTATCCCGTTTTTGTCTATTTATTTGACTACCCGATTGGGGGTATCCCCTTTCCATACAGGGATGATCGTATCGGTCAGTTCATTAGTTGGCATTTTTTCCAGCTTTTATGGCGGCTACATTTCCGATCGGATCGGACGGCGTAAAGTGATGCTGGTGTCCATCGCCAGTTGGGCGCTTGTATTCGTGGCTTTTGCGTTGGCTGAAGCGGCCTGGGCCTTTTTCGTCATCAATGCTCTGAATGGACTGTGCAGATCCTTGTTCGAGCCGACCTCGCGGGCACTGTTATCCGATGTAACCCCCAAGGAAAAAAGATTGCTTATCTACAATATGAGATATGCGGCGATTAATGTAGGTGTAGTGGCAGGGCCGTTGCTTGGTTTGATGTTAGGATCGGCATCCTCAGGTACACCGTTTATGGTAGCGGCTGGTGTGTATGCGCTGTACGGGGTGTTGCTGTTGATCCAATTTGCTCGGTATGCATCGGATCTGCGTACAGGGACAACGGCGGGAGAGGCTCCACTACGGATGGGTGAGGCGTTCCGTACAGCCAGCCGTGATCCGGTGTTTATGCCGATTTTGCTGGGGACGGTATTTTGCGTCATGGGTTATGCTCATTCCAATTCCACGATGCCTCAATTCTTGTCCTTATCCTTCGAGGAAGGAACCCGGTGGTTTACATATATGCTTACAGTCAACGCGGTGTGTGTATTGGCTTTTCAATATCCGCTGGTACGGCTGGCAAGCCGTTTTTCCCCGGTGAATTCCTTGATTGTCGGAAATATATGTATTGCGGTCAGCCTATTGCTGTGCGGTATGTTAAATTCGGGCTGGTTGTTTATACTGAATATGGTGCTGTTTACAGTGGGCGAAGTGCTGTTGTTCACGATGCTGGACGTATTGATTGACCAAATTGCAGATGCTCAATATAAAGGGACCTATTTCGGTGCGATTGGCTTTAATAATTTGGGTAGCGTGCTTGCTCCTTTGTTTGGTGGCTGGCTGCTGGATACCTATGGTCAAACAGCGCCGCTTGCCGTTTTTGTTCCGGTTGCGCTGTCGGTCGTGCTTGGCATTCCGTTCCTGCTGGTCGCACGCCGCCGTCTGGAGCAGCGTACAGCCCGGGTTGCAGTTCAAGGAGGGGAGCCCGTGCAGTAACTGTCATCATAAAAAAGGGAGCTGAGTGCAGGATGAAGTCGGAAGAAGATGTGCTACGAATCATACAATATATGAATGATCCTCAGGTGCTGGAAGACTTGCGTTATGTGCGAGAGCTGAGGCTGCCGCAAGGCTGTATTGCCGCAGGCTATGTACGTAATCGGGTATGGGACCAGCTGCATGGTTATACAACTCCTACACCTTTGAATGATATAGATGTTATTTATTTTGACCCGAAAAATACGCTGGAGGAACGGGACGAGCACCTTGAGCTGTCCTTGAACCGCAAGCAGGCGGGACGCAACTGGTCTGTCAAAAATCAGGCGCGGATGCATCTTCGCAACGGGACAGCTCCTTATGCTTCGGTAGAGGATGCGATGAGCCGCTGGCCAGAGACGGCTACGGCAGTAGCGATTAGATTGAATGACGAGGATCAAATGGAGGTCGTTTGTCCGCATGGATTAAATGATCTACTGGATATGCGGGTACGCCAAAGTCCATTGTTCCGCCATACGACGGCCTTTCGTCAGCGTGTATTTGAGAAGCAGTGGCTGGATAACTGGCCGTTGCTTATGTTGGAGAACTAGAGTGTAATCCCCATTTCAGGATATAAGGAGAGACGACGAACGATGTTTAAAAATATAAAAACAGATTCAGATCGTGAGGAGGTTCTGGAGCTGCTAACCTACGCCGTGCTGGATCACCCTGAGCGCGGAGAGGCAGCTTTACGTACCTATCAAACCTCGGATGACTGGAAGCTATTCGGTGTAGAAGATGAAGGACTTATTGTAGGTATTGTCGGATTTGAGGAGCAGGAGGATGAAACCATCGTAATCCGGCATCTGGCCGTATTGCCTGAAAACCGTTATAGAGGATATGCCAGAGGTATGCTGATTACGCTCATACAGGAGCGTAATCCGAAACGGCTTACTGTGGACACGGATGCGGAAGGGGCAGACTTTTTTCGCAACGTGGGCTTTGCCGTATACGGATCGGAGGACTTGTCCGAGGATGGGCAATTTCATTGTGTATATGAAATGGACGAAGAATAAGCGAATCTCCGGGTCCTGAGTCTCTTTTTTTACATAAGATATGATATGTCTGGAATTGACATCATTCTCATGTAAAAGTTGATGTGCCTTTGGTTGCAAAGGAATTAGCGGGGGAGTTGGGTTCCAATGGGGTACCACTACACGGCTATAGGAGATTCATTAACGACAGGTGCTGGGACGCTGCTGACTGGCGGATTTGTGCCTATCTATCGACGAATGGCGGAAGCACGTCTTCGTACTCCAGTCAGTTACGAGAATTTGGGAATCAACGGACTGACATCGCAGGAACTGCTGTCTTTGATCCGCAACAATCCGCTCTTTCGGTCGGGGCTGATCCGGGCTGATCTCATAACGGTGACGATCGGCGGGAATGATCTACGTCCGTATGTCAGCACTCTTGCTGGAGGCTCCGGCTCGTCTGCGTCAGCCATTCCGCAAGCGTTGAATCGCACAAAAGAACATGTACGTCAAATCGTACATGCCCTGTATCAGATAAAATCCGGTCAGCATGAGCCATTTATCATTCGAATGGTGGGGTTGTATAATCCTTTGCCGGGCGTGCGGGAGGCGGGGATATATGTGCGCCAATATAACTCATTTCTCGCTACGCTGGGCGGTCCCAATTACCGTGTGGCGAACATTTACCCTGCGTTTGAGGGCAACGAACGGGAGCTGCTCTCGCTGGATCGAGTGCATCCGAACAGTCGCGGCTATCGCGTCATTGCGGAGGAGCTGAATCGGCTTGGATATTCGCCATTACGGTGAGCGTAGAAGAAGGATGTGCAACAGAAAAAAGAGGTCCATCATGGTAGTAGTATCTGACCATCGTGGACCTCTTTATCTTAAGCTGAACGGAACCCTTTACATTTCTAAAATAGCTTTCAGCTTGGTACAGTCTTCCTGTAACTCGGGTAGCTGCTCTAAAAAAAGGAGGAGTGCTTTAACGTGGGCAGTTTCCACGTTTTGTTCCGAAAGCTCCCCCTGTAGCCTGCTTAGTATTTGCATATGTTCTTTCTGGATTGCTTCATCTAATTCGATTTGTTTCAAGACTGCTTCCATATGTTGAAGCACATGGGCGATTTGTCTTCCTTTGGTCCAGATTTGATCAGAATCTTCATGGAATCCGGAATCGCGGCCCCACATGATTTGATGTTGAACATCAGGGCTCAGCATACTTTGTGCCAGCATATCCGTAATGCTGACGATAAATTCAGCCAGTGTTTGATGTTCCGTCCAGGACAGCTCTGAATCGCTCATTCGGAAGGAATTGATAATAATGCTTTTGACGACAAACCCAATATCGTACGCATAGTCATGTATGGACTCTCCATAAGCATCAATTAAGAAATCAACCATCACGTTAGATAAATGATGTTCAACACGGTCAATAGCTTGTGCGATTTTTTCTTCCTTGGAACCGATTAAAGGGACGGAGTATACCAGCAAATGAACTTTATTCTTATAAATCCGGCCCAGCGCAATCAAATTCAGTTGTCTCAACTTTTCACGGGAAGGTAGCTGGTGCTTCAAATAAAGTTCTTTAATATCTGCATCAAGAAGTTTTTCAATCAGGACGATTGTCCCCAGCAGCAACTCTTCTTTACTTTGAAAGTATTTATAAAAGGAAGCCTTCACCATCCCGCTTTCGCGGGCAATTTCATCCACCGAGGTGGCATCGTACCCTTCAGTCATCGCAACTATATTGCTCTATTGTTGCTTGGACTTGATAAAACAAAATCACACTTTTCGGAGATAGTATAAAGTGCTATGATTCGCCTAATAGACTTACACAAACTAATTAATAACATGAGTTTGTGTAAACTCTAACTAGATCACAACCCACATAAACTACATAATTATATCCGACCCTTGCCACTTGCGGCAGGGGTTTTCTGCTTATTTAATCACAGTAAAAAGGTACTTTCGGCATGGGGAAAATGGTTTATTCAAGCAATCACATGGAGCGATATAAAAGAGATATCAGGATGAAATACGGATATACGTCATTTCAAACTTCTGATAACATCGTGTATATACTGCTTTATAGTAAGCGTGGACTTATGGAGCGAATATTAGTTCCACCTGACAAACTGTTACAGATACCTGAGGTTAACAGAATTTTTTAATTGAAGTAATTTCCGTTTAGCCTTGTCAAATTTATTGAATGACACATACGGTATACAGTATCTTAAAAAAAGGAGGAGTTCATGTGAGTGGATGTGTTGGAGGAGCTGAGCGTAGGGAAGAGCGTAGGGAAAACTGTTTTGGTGCTTTCACATCGCCAGCAGCAATTTTGGTGCTCTTTATTCTGTTGGTTATCATCACTAAAGCCTGTTGGGTTTAATTTTTAAAGCAATGTCACGGTAATGCCCGATTATTGTTTCGTTATAAAAGGCTCTATCGGTATGTAACCGGTAGAGTTTTTGTAGTGTGTGCTTGTCATTTTTTTCGGGTATCCTCCAACGGCAATGTGTGCTGAAGGTGGCGCAGGTGCTGATATCATATACATAGGCCCGAAGATTAAATTAATTGTTAATTAAATACTTTTTCTAAAATGAGGTTGAATTTTTTATTGTAATTTAATGTTCGACAAAATTCCCCTTACTTCTTGCTGATAAAATTATAAAATTTATAAATGTTTGGAATAATTATATAGGAGGAAACATTTTTATGAAATTTTTCAAGAAAGTATTCGTCCCTTTATTAGCAGCAGTATTACTCTGCGCGACTGTTTTGCCTTCGGTGAGTAATGCTGAACAAGTCACTAAGCCAGAGGTAAACTTAGTTCAAACAGAAGTTATTCAGACTGATCGTGGAGAGGCCACTGTAACAACAAACTTTAATGATGACACTCATAGAATAACAACTGTTGTTGAGAATGGAAAAACAACTAAAATTGAGTATTTCACAAAAGATCAAACTTTGCTGATTGACGGTGTAAAACAGGAGAACTTTAATGTTAAAGAGAGTCGTTCAGATTTTTCGTTAAATGCTGTTCCTTCAGGAGGAACCTTTGTAGGCAAGTTTGATTACTCCTATGATTGGGTGAACGTAGGGATCGTTTTTGCAACAGGGATAATATCAACGGTTACTAAAGCTCCTGTATCAACCATTCTTGTAATTATAGGTGCTGGAGCAAGTTTGAATACCCAAGCTTACTACACCATTTATCAATATACATATCCTAGGAAATGCGAAGCTATCCCCTACGCTAACCATACGGTGTTCTATCAAGATGCTTCGCGAAATAAAGTAATTGGTACGGCTGACTCTGCGAAGTTCTTTAGTTCACAGCCATACCCTATTGGATGCACTCCGTGAAAAAATTATTAAAACGTGATGCAAGTATTTTGCTAGGCTATGCAGTGTGTCTAGGAGTTTTTTATGCACTGGGGTATAAGTTGAATGCTATGATGGTTTATATTTTTTTGGCTGGACTTATAACAGGGGAAATAATTAATTTTGCATTGTCAAAACGAGAGAAATAAAAAAAGCTCTACTAACCTAATTGGTTGGTAGGGCTTTTTGATATTTTTCCTTAGTTTGCTTTATATTATTGTCGACCATAACGATGCTCCTATAAGCTTGGAAAGGGAGCAAACAATGGACAAACGTTTCTATAAATTATATTTAAGTTAGTGGATTCTGGACTAAGAATTTGTTATTAGGATGGGAAAAGTGTTTCGGAATCTGCGGAACCGCCATCACCAAGCCAGCGGTTAGGGCCTGCAAATGAGAAAGTTTTCGCGTTTCCAGTTATTTTAATATTAGCGATTTTCCAACCAGGTTTATATCCAGATCCATCAGTTCTAATCGTAATTTTTCTGATGTCACCAAGGTTGCTGGTGCTGATTCTTGTTGTATCAGAATCCCCTTGTTCAAAGCTTCCATTGAGTGTAGCGGTAGTATAATCTCCATTAGAACCATACAGAGTTATAGAAATATTTGAATCGGTTCCAGCATCTTTAAGATTGGCTGTGTTTACAGTAACAACATATTCAACATTAGCAAAAGGTGTAACTGACTCTATACTTCTACTAGAGTCTTGAAATGAACTATAAGTGTCACTTGTGACCTGATCGGCAAAAGAAGGCGCTGCGAAAGCTACAGATGAGATAAACAGTGCTGATGCTAGTAAAGATACTTTTTTCATTAAATTGTTACCACCTTTCTAGTATTTGTATTTAATGTTATACATGTGGCATATACTTGTACATAGTTCTTTGGTAGTGAAGAAGAATATTTTTATTGTCTTTGTTTGTCATATTTTATCCTTATGTGTCGATATCCTTGTTTCAATATGAATTACTGAGGTGATAAGCATGAATCATACATATAAAGTGTTAAAGTCGGATATCGAACTATTTGCAGCAGCATTAAGCCAGGTAAGAGTATATGTAGTAAAGCCGTTGAGTGAGGATATGGTGGAGTTTGTAGACTAGCTGTTTGCCGTACCTGCGGCACAGCGACTTTTTATTTTGCATTATAAGGGGGAGTGCCAGCGTCGTTGTCACCAGGTGCAAACATATGTAAAATATAGTGAATATATTTGGGTTGACAGCACATTTGGACAGCAGTATGCTTGCTAGGGAAATTTGGATGTCCTCGTTAGGTGAGGCTCCTATACGAACATAAGCCACTGCCCGGAAACATCGAAAGATGCCAATGGGTATAACAGGAATTGCCGGATTAAGGCTCTTCTTAATGTGGCTAAAGAACTTTGGTTCTTTTACGTCGTATAGTGCTAAAGCTCGACTTGGGGGAATCGGATATTTGCATGCCTTTTCTTGCATGCAGAACGACGCCCCTTCAGTTGAGCTGAGGGGCGTTTTTATTTCAATGTGTTAGGTATTGGCAGTGACATGGTTCCTGTGAGATCAGTAAAATATGGAGCCAACAATACGATATGGGAGAGGGGGGGGAACCATTCTATGAGTAGTCGAAGTTCGACTGAACCGGATCCAGAACCAGTGAGTCTATTGGCAGTCGGGTTAAAACTAGATACCGTAATTGAGTATGGTTGCAACTCCTCTCCTACGGGGTAGTATTGGGCCTGACTGCCTTAAAACAAGGAGGCAGTCGACATGTCAAAAATGAATTTTTTTCAAAAAAAGCAGCAAAATAAAAGTGCTGCTCATATTCAAGGCTTTGATATTGAATTGAATCAGGAAAATACTCGTCGTATTGATCGGCTAGTCGATAGTTACGAAAATAGCATTCTTTCTCATTTAGATGAAGCGTACCAAAGAACGACAAGCTGGCAAGATCGTCTTGCGGATCGGATTGCATCATTCGGCGGTAGCTGGAGATTTATTACTTATTTCGCTATCTGTCTGACCATTTGGATACTCTTGAACAGCTTGCCGTTTACTCGCTTTCATTTCGATGAACCTCCATTTATCTTGTTGAACTTGTGTTTGTCCTTTATCGCAGCATTCCAGGCTCCAGTCATTATGATGAGTCAGAACCGCCAAGCTGCAAGGGATAAGCATGAATCGATCATTGACTTCGCGATCAACTACAAAGCCGAACAAGAGATTGACGATATGCAAAGCCACCTTCATCGGATCGAAGGCGAACTGATTGAGATTAAAAAACTTTTACTTGTTCTAAACAATCGAATGAATGAAGAACACAAATGACCCTTTGGACTATATGGAGGCCCCGTAGTAAAGTTTTCACCTGAATCGTTTAAGATTAACGGAAGTTAATTTATGAGGAATCAGATTGAATTTAGAGTGGATGTAAAGAAGGACTCTGACGGTATATAGCCGGTTGGAGTCCTTTTATTTAGTTGAGTATTCGCTTACTTCAAACGTGAGTATTTTATTGAAGCCCAAGGCCCCATTCCGATGAAACCTGCGAAACCAGAGCGCCGGGTGGATGTACGCCTCAGCTCGTCGTTTAGCAAAGCATTTGGAGGTTCACTATACACCGAAACATGGAGGTTGCTGAATTTAGCTGAAATTGAACTTAGCGTCATGACACGACAAAACGGTTATATCAATAAGTTTTCTTTGATAAACCAAAAAAACAAAAATAAAACCAAATTAATTCTGTGTTTCGTTGTTGACATCAAAATTAAATAAAGATAAAATTATATGTGAAACATTTCACTTTAAAGAATGGTTCCGTATTTAGCGAGGCATGAAGAAGTGAATCCTTTAGGAGGCCGATGTTTATGAGCGCACATGTATTTTTTGTACCGTCTATCAATCTAATGGGAAAAGGTTGTTTGCATGAAGTTGGACCCTATATAAAAGAACTGAATTTAAACAAAGCACTGGTTGTGACGGATAAGTTTTTGATGAAAAGCGGTATTGCAGGCAAGGTCACATCCGTGTTGGACGAGATTGGGTTGGACTATGTGGTATATGATGAGGTCAAACCCAATCCGACCTGTAAAAATGTGCATGATGGCGTTCAATTTCTACAAGATAACGGATGTGACTTTTTAATTTCCATTGGTGGAGGATCACCACAGGATACGGCTAAGGGAATCGGCATTATTGCTACCAATGGGGGACATATAACCGAGTATGAGGGCGTTCATAAATCCAAGCATAAATCGCTGCCTATTGTCGCTATTAATACGACGGCAGGAACATCCGCTGAGATCACGATCAATTATGTCATTACGGACGAAGAGCGCAAGGTCAAAATGGTTTTGGTTGACAAGAATAGCTTAGCTACTATTTCGGTAAACGACCCTGAACTGATGGTAGACAAACCCGCGGCGTTAACGGCAGCTACAGGAATAGACGCTTTGACTCATGCTATTGAAGCTTTGGTTACTCCAGGCTCTTACCCTGTTACAAATGCGACGGCGTTGGCAGCAGTAGAGATTATATTTAATCATTTGGCCCGTACGGTGAGAAACGGTCATGATATAGAAGCACGTGAGCAAATGGTTTTCGCCATTTTCTTGGGAGGACTTGCGTTTAATAATGCTGGATTGGGCTACGTTCATGCCATGGCGCATCAGCTTGGGGGCGTATACGATTTGCCTCATGGTGTTTGCAATGCCATGCTGCTGCCTATTGTGGAGGAGGAGAACGCGAAGCATGTACCAGAGAAGTTTCGTGCCATCGCTAAGGTGATCGGTTTTGAAGACAAGGGGAAAACGGATAAGGAATGCGCAGATTATGTCATTCTAAGAATCAAGGACCTGTCGAAGGAAGTAGGGATTCCTTCCAAACTTTCTGAACTGGGTGTAAATGAAGTGGATTTGGATCTGCTTGCCGAAAACTCCATGAAGGATGCTTGCGCTCCGGGCAATCCGTTCATACCTACCAAAGAACAAGTCATCAAGATGTTTAAGAAAATTCTTTAAATAAAAACTGCTATTATTGTGTTAAATATGATAAGGGCTGTCCCAGGAAATCATCGAACAACACTGGGAACGGCCCTTTTTATTTACTTTTTCTTTTAAGAAATCTGAGTGACTAGAGATAAGACAACCCCATTGTATATTAACGGCACTGCTCTTTCAGGATCGGTTTCACTGAATTGTATTTATGGAGGCATTTGTTAATAGAGTCGTGATAGTCACATAATGAAAAAATAAGCTTCTGAATGCTCTCTTCGGTCAAACGCTCCTCAGCATCAACTCTATTGATCACATACTCCGAAAATACATCTGACAAAAATACTTGATATATATAGATGTCTATGCAATAATGCTTGTATGTTAAAAAATAACGCAGCTGCACTGATAGGAACGATCAGAGACTCGATCAATAAATGGATTGTGACTGAGCTCGAATCAAAAGGAGTTGAAGGGATTGTTCCTACCCATGGTGGAATATTAATGTTCCTCTATCAAAAGGACGGGCTTTCTATTAAGGAATTGACGCAGAAAATTTCTCGTCAGCAGCCCACAGTCACGGTTCTGATCGACAAGCTAGTGAAGCTGGGGTATGTCGAAAGAAAAAAAGAGAGGGAGGATAGCAGAGTAACCCTGATTTATCTGACCGATAAGGGGAGAGAGCTGGAGCCTGTATTTGAGGCGATCTCCATTAGATTAAAAGAAACCATTTATGGTGGTCTCAAAGACGAAGAAAAAGAACAACTGGAATATCTGCTGGAACATGTAAAAAACAGATTATAAATTTTTTTAAATTAATGCATAGATATCTATATGAAAGTCAAAATAACATAAAAACATCTGGAGGTAATTAAAATGAAACATCTTATCGTTTATGCTCACCCTAACGCTGAAAGAAGCCTTAACCACGCAATACTGGAAACAGTCGTAAATGCTTTGAAGGAAAAAGGCGATGAAGTCGTTGTACGCGATCTATATGCCCTCGATTTTCAACCTGTATTAAAACCTGAGGATACTGCCGCTATGAGAGCCGGGCAAACTCCTACCGATATCAAAGTAGAGCAGGAATACATTTCGCAGTCTGATACGATCACCTTTATTTCTCCGATTTGGTGGACAGGTCTTCCTGCGATCCTGAAAGGTTACGTTGATCGTGTATTTGCATACGGTTTTGCATATACGTCTGGTCCGGAAGGAATTAATAAGCTTCTTACAGGTAAAAAGGGTTTTATTGTGAATACTCACGGTACACCGAATGAAATTTACGATGGAATCGGGATGACAGCAGGATTGAAAATCACTTCGGATACAGGGATTTTTGATTTTGTTGGAATTGAATCCGTCGGTCACTTGCTGCTTGGAAGTATCGGCTACCTTGATGAAGATGGCTATAAAGGTCTGTTGAAGCAGGTCCAAGACACCGTCAAATCGGTGTTATAACGAAACTATATTATCACATTGAAAGGCTGTTCTTACCGTTAAGAAATGTACGGCAGTCTTCAAATGATGAGGTCAACCAGCATTTACTGGTTGGCCTTTTCTTCTATATAAGCTGACTCCGAATGCGTAGTGGCAATGCATGAAACTTTTAAGTTCAGTTTATATTATAGATGCTAATATCCTTCGACGGTTTTTGAATGTCCCTCTACGATTAAGGACATGTAAACGTCAATAGGATCCTCGCTTTCAACTTTAAAACCAAACCGTTCATAAAGACGTCTGGCAGAGCTTCCTTGCAGGACATTTAAGGTTACACGTTTTCCTTTTACATCATTTTGTTCAAGCAGATTACTTAATACTTGATTGCCGACTCCTTTACCTTGGTAATTGGGATGAATATAAAAATGCTCCAATAAATAACCGTCTAACGTCGGTTTAAAAGCTATGCAACCAACAAAAGAAGAATCTACTTCGATGATCCAGGTATGTACAGAGTCGAACGCATCACGGAAGCGTTGACGAACTTTTTCTTCATCAAATCTTCCTAACCTGGTTAAATCGTTACGCAGTACAATGGCCCGTAAATGAGCAATGGTTTCAACATCGGAATTTTGGGATTGGCGAAGAGTAAATGGTTTCATCTAATGTAACTCCTCTATGTGTTAAAATTCACAAATAATTCATTGTTATTATCGTCAGCAATTCATTATAGTACATAGTATTAATAGTTAACTGTATGTATTATGCGTTTTACGGAGGTTCACTATGAAAGATTATGAATTAAGGGATGATTTGAGAGAATCCGTTAACCGGATTTATGACATGGAATTATTCAGCAGCCTGACGGAGCTTATCCAAGGGGAAAACCATGTGCTTCAATTTTTAGTTCAGCATCAAGATGATGAAATTAATCCATCCTTACTCAGTGACCACCTGCATGTATCTAGATCAAGAATTACGGCAGCGCTTACGGCCTTAAGAAAAAAAGGCTATGTGACCATGGAAATGTCTGAGCATGACAGACGACGAATGTGTGTAAGGCTCACATCAGAAGGTACATCCCTGATTAAACAAAAACAAGGGAGAATTGAAGGCTATTTTGAAGCACTGGTAGAGGGTTTGGGCGAGGACGATGTCAAGGAATTTATACGATTGATTGAGCTTTCCATAAGTATTATGAATGCGGATTCTACTGGGAAAATATCATAATGTGAGGGTGTTACAGGATGAAGTATAAAATAATAGCAGATAGCTGCTGTGACTTAACGACAGCGCTTAGAGAAGAAATGAAAATCACGACGATCCCGTTACACATGACTTTGGGAGAAAAATGCTTTATAGATGATGAAACGCTAGATTTACCTCAGTTTATGGAAGAAATGAAAGCCTGTACTACCAAGATTGGATCGGCTTCACCGTCACCTATGCTGTATAAGGAAGCATTTCAAGGTGAGCATACTTCTTTTGCCATTACAATATCCAGCAATCTGTCCAGTTCCTATTCAAGTGCATTGGTTGGTAAGGATATGGCGGAGGAAGAAGGAGCTGATGTTCATGTATTCGATTCGAAAAGTGCGTCGGCTGGACAAATATTGTTAGCTCTAAAGTTGCGCAAGCTGATCGACGATGGGTATCATAAAGGAGAGATTATTTCTTCACTAGAAAGCTTTATCACGAAGATGAAAACCTATTTTGTGCTAGAGAACCTGGACAATTTGGTGAAGAACGGACGAATGAATAAAATTACGGGAAAGATACTTTCATTCCTGCATATCAGACCCATTTTGGGTTCAGACGGCGACGGAAATATCGCATTGTTTACCCAAGCGCGTGGTCAAAATCAAATCGTTGAAAAGCTGGCAGATACGATTGAAAAAAGTGGTCGGGCTACGGAGGGGGAAAGCATTGTGATTACCCATTGTAATAATCCTGGGCTTGCTGAGAAGCTAATGAATGCGTTAAAGAACCGCTATCAATTTAAGGATATTCTGATTGTGTCCACCAGAGGAATCAGTTCAATGTATGCCAATGACAAAGGAATTATTATGGCGTTTTAAGCTATAGGAGTGAATGATACTCTCTTATTAAATCAAGGTTTATGCCAATTCGAGCCCGATTTGGGGTAAGCCTTTTTGGTATGCGATAAACACATTGAAAACTATGAATAATATGGAGCAGGGGAAAAATATGACTCATACGAATATCGAAGATTCGTTACGTTTTTATGTGAATACCATGGGGGTTGAAGTACAAGGAAAGTTTGATACCGGTTTATTTGTGTCCACAGGCGGGTATCATCACCATATCGGCGGCAATGTTGGAATGGAGAAGGTAACCCCCATCCTCCCGCTCATGCGACAGGGGTTAAGGAAATTATACTGCTGCTTCCTGACGTTGGATCTTTGTGGAAGCTAAAAACACATAGAGCTTGACGGCCATGCAACCCATGGAGAAGTGAATGGATTTTCTGCCATGACCCAAGCGGAAACAAGCTGGTGTTTGATATTAGCAGATGAGCAGGTCAGCCATATGTTAAACCGGATGTATCCATGTCTAGCTTAATTTGTTGATAACCACAGAAGCATTTACGTTGATTTGTGTACCCCCAGCCAAAATTTGGAGAGTTACTGCGGCGGCAGAAGTATGATTTCTAAGAGTAAGAATATCACCGGACGCTAGAGTGATGATGGCCTGCCCTGAGTTTTGCTGCGTGCCGGCCCCTGAACCGTGCACGGTTCCTGCTGCCAGGATGCCATTGACAAAGAGTCCGAATTGGCTAGGCTCTACACCCCAAACGGATAAAGTGACTTCATAGTTACCCGCATCGGTAACTATAATCTGCGCGGTGCCAGGAGCATGTGTAATTCCAGGCGTAAGTATACCATTAGTATCGAAAAGCACATCAGCTTCTACTGCCACCACTTGAGCTCCTAAGTTGTAAATATAACCGAACTGGGACAATCCCCCTGCTGCTCCCGTGGCTCCGGTAGTACCTGTAGCGCCTGCTGCCCCAGTGGAGCCAATTGCGCCTGTAGCGCCTGCTGCCCCAGTGGAGCCAATTGCGCCTGTAGCACCCGCAGGACCTGCTGGACCGACCGCCCCTGCAACGCCCGCAGGACCTACGGGACCTGTTGGTCCTACCGCACCCGCAGTGCCCACAGCCCCCGCTGTGCCTACATTCCCGGCAGCCCCAACGGTGCCCGCAGTACCCACATTTCCGGCAGCCCCGACATTTCCAGCAGCGCCCACATTTCCCGCAGTTCCGACGGCTCCAGCAGCACCCACTGCACCTACGTTACCTGCTACACCTATAGCTCCAGTTGCGCCTGTTATACCTAAAACATTTTGAGGTATATTTACACGGACGATTTGCTTCCTGACGACGATTTCCTTGCAGAAGCACTTTCTTTTCGAGGGGCATTTTCTCATCGGACGTTTTTTACTAAACCAAGAGCGGATAAAAACGTCTTTTTTACGGCCTTTTTTTCGTTTTAATTCGGGACGACCCAATACAAACACCTCCATATGGTTTGTTGTATACTACTCCATTCATCTAGGGGAGGCATGGATATCTGTCCTGTGTTTCATAGGCAATGATCTATCTTTAGCTCAAAATAGGCCTTTGTACAAGTTACATTCGTCCAGTATGTACAATAGCGCATCGGCTGCTCCCTAGGATGATACCAAGGAACAGCCGATGCGCCGAAAGAGGCATATATTAGGATGTAGCGGTTTGAAGCCGTTTTTTACGCATGTATAGGACGTACAGAATGCCGCCAAGCAGGCAGAGGATGCAGGCGAAGCCTGCCAGCAACCAGGCTGAAGCGACTGCTCCGCCACGATCCATGCTGTTTCCAAGCCATAAGGGCAGCAGAGCACCCCCAACTCCACCTGCACCAATCAGTAGGCTGGTGGTGGATTCTTCTGTGCCTGGCATCATTTTGCTGGCGAAAACAAGTGCGATGGAAAATATGCCGGACATGCCCAGCCCCAGGAGCGCAATAAGGACAAAGGTAACAGCAGTGCCCTTGATCAACGGGAACACGCACAGCAGCACGGTCGCTGCCAGTGAGCTTAGGGCGACAAAGACACCATAGCCATAACGATCAGCAATGTTGCCTGCGAACAGCCGCCCGGCGGCCATCGCCAGCCAGAAGCAGGTGACACTGAGCGCCGCCTCGGCTTGCGTCAATCCCAGCCGCTCAATGAACATGGAGGGCAGGAAATTGGCAAGGCTCATTTCTGTCCCTACATAGATAAAGAAAAAGATGATAAACAGTGCCAGCAGCAGCCAGTTTCCCGCAGGTTTCACTTTAGAAGCTCTCGTGGATGAAGAATGGGGGGCCGAACCCGACTGCGTACCTTTCTCCCCGCGACGCTCATATTTGTCCAATACGGCATCCAGCTTGCCGAAGGACCCCCGTAGCCAGGCTACGACTGCCACCGCTGCAAAGACGGAGATGACTGGGAAGGCTAACCGCCACCAGCCAAGGGCAATCAACTGACTGGCAACCGCAGGCATTGCTAACGCGCCGATCCCGAAGAAGACTTCCAGGCGGCTCATAGCTGCGCCCGTTCCTTCGGTAATACCGCTAATCACGATGGTGCCGATGACCGCCTCCACCATACCGAAGCCAAAGCCAGCTACGGCTCCGACGGCATATAGCCAACTCCATGGGGGCAGCAGTGAGTAGAGCCCTTCTGCTGCACACAGTAATAGCAAGGCGAATACCAGCGTCCGGCGTTTGCCGAATTGCCTTGCAAGCCATGGCAACAGCAGGACGCCAGCCAGAAAACCGGAAAATTGGGCGAAGATCAGACTTCCGCCCTCCGTATAAGTCCGGCCATAGTGCTCCAGCAGCACGGGCAGCAGAGACCCTACAACCACGTGCGCCAGACCAATTAAAAAATAAGACAAGCTGCCAATCCATAGCAGTCGTTTCATGATGAACTCCTTTGATACCTGAAATTGCACTTATACCGTATAGTGAACGATAATGTAAGGTATTAAATATTTATGATAATTCCAGCACATGAAAGCCATAGCCTTCAATGGTAACATCACCTTCTAAAAATTCGCCGCTGAGCAGCTCATGTCCTTTTTGTTCATCCAGATGATAATTCTGTTTCTGGGCGTTATGGTTCAGGATGAACAAATACGATTTTCCAGCCTTGGAGCGCACGCTGGCCTCCACACCCGCAGGAGCACGCAGCAAGGACGGAATCCCTTTTTCCTCACAAATATAGCCCAGCAGGCCGTCCAGGAAAGCTTCTTCAGGGTCCGAAGCCACATACCATGCTTCACCTTGACCCAAACGATTGCGTGTCAGTACGGGCATTCCCTGATAAAAATCATCGCCATACTCCGCCAGTACCTCGGCGCCTTCGCTATGCAGCAGGTCGCAGAGCAGATCGCATTCATATTCTCCTTGTAATGCTCCTATCTGTTCCTTCAATACGATCCGATTGCGTGACTCCGGCAAAAGCGCGTCAATTTCTTCTATCCAAATTCCGAGAAGCTTACGCAGCTTACCCGGATATCCTCCGATTGTGACCAGATCGTTTTCATTCACAATTCCGCTGAAAAAAGTGGTGATAAAGGTGCCGCCATGTTCAGTAAATTGTTCCAGCTTTTCCGCTGTACCCGGCTTGACCATGTAGAGTACAGGCGCGATAATGAGATCATATTTCTGGAAATCTGATTCCACGGAAATCAAGTCTACCTGCACGTTACGGCGGAAGAGGGCGGCATAGTATTTATGCACCTGATCCACGTAATCCAGCGCTACAGAAGGACCACTTGATTTCTCCAGTGCCCACCAATTATCCCAATCGAACAAAATGGCTACTTTTGCGTTCACGGTTGCATCCAGCAGCGTACTACCTAATGTGCCTAGCTCCTTGCCCAGCTGTGCCACCTCCCGGAATACGCGTGTATTCTCATGACCAACATGCTCAATCACAGCCCCGTGGAATTTCTCACAGGCTCCGATGGAACGGCGAAGCTGGAAGAACATGACCGTGTCCGCGCCATGCGCTACTGCCTGGTAACTCCATAACCGCATGACACCGGGCCGCTTGAGCGAATTGTACGCTTGCCAGTTTTGCTGACTCGGTGTTTGCTCCATCAGCATAAACGGCTGCCCATCCTTAAGACCACGCATCAGATCGTGGGCCATCGCGGTATAGCTCGGTGGGGTATTAGCCCGCGGATAGCTGTCCCAAGACACAATATCCAGGTGCTTTGCCCATTTGAAATAGTCCAGTTGCTTGAAAAATCCCATCAGATTAGTCGTTATGACAGCTTCGGGGTTATGCTTTTTGATTGCGTTATACTCCAGCAAATAGCATTCCAGCATACTGTCTGAATTAAAGCGTGCGTAATCAAGGGAAATGCCCTGAAAGGTGGAGTGATTCTCGCCCCAATGCTCGCTCAGATTATTTGGAGGTACAATTTCATTCCAATCATAGAAGGTGTGTCCCCAGAAGGAAGTATTCCATACCCGGTTCACTTCTTCCAGTGTTCCATATCTTTGTTTGAGCCACACCCTGAATGTAGCAGCACAGTTATCGCAATAGCAATCCCCGCCGTACTCATTGGACACGTGCCACACGAGGATCGCAGGATGATTTTTGTAGCGTTCTGCCAGTCGGTCAGCCATGCTCTCCGCATATTTGCGGTAGGTGGGACTGTTCGGACAGGAATTGTGGCGTCCGCCGAATTTTCGTTTGCGCCCGTCGGCATCGACCCTAAGGATATCCGGATATCGGGTTGCCATCCAGGCAGGGTGAGCCGCAGTGCTGGTGGCAAGACACACAAAGACACCGCTTTCATGTAAACTATTGATGAATTGATCCAGCCATTCAAAATGATATGTGATTTCATCCGACTGAATTTTGGCCCAGGAAAATACGTTGACTGTGGCGATATCAATTCCTGCCAGCTGGAACATTCGTAAGTCCTCCTGATGTGTGGTGTCATCCCACTGCTCAGGATTGTAATCTCCACCGTAAAATACTTTAGGCAGTTTACCGCTTATCATGCCAATCACCTCTATATATAAGAATAAATCTATCTTATAATACAAGTAAACGCTTTTAAATATAATAAAATGAACATGGATATAACAATATGGATCTGCATTAAGGAATACATAACCGCGTGCGCCGGAGGTGCCTTTTATGATTTTAACTCCCCATCATTTGCGATTTTTTCTAACTACGCGTGAGCATGCTTTACCGCTTTTTATCGAAAGTATCGGATTTAACAGCAGGCAGGAGGATGTATCCCGGCCAGAGGGCTATCCCTGCTTTCACTGGATTCAGACCGTGTCCGGGGAGGGGGTATTCACGTTCAAGGGGGGCTCTTTCCGTTTGGGAGAACAGGCTGGAGTTCTGCTGCTGCCGGGTGAGTCCCATGCTTACAGCCGAGCAACGAAAGTATGGCGAACGCTGTATATTACGTTTGACGGACCGATAGCCGCTGCTGTGCTAACTGAGCTAGGGCTGAAGCATACACGCGGGTATCATTGGGACGCCCATAGTGAACTGCACAGCTTTGGAGAAAGTATGCTTCATTCTATGGTGAGTGAACGGGATTTATCAGGGCTGGACGCTTCGGCCAATATGTACCGCTTTCTAACTTTGCTGCGTAAGCATGGTCAATACAGCTCTATGCCTTCCTTGTCTCATAATGTAGAACGTTTGGAGCCAGTGCTGGCTTTTATGGAACAAAATTACGCCAGCCCGGATATCGGCCTGTCTGATATGGCGGTGATGATGAATGTCAGCGCCCGTCATTTGAATACGTTATTTAAGCAGGCATTCGGTGTAACCTCTTACGCTTATCTGATCGTCATACGTCTGCGCAAGGCTAAGGAAATGATGACTGATTTCCCGCACTTAACGGTAAAAGAGATCGCCGAGCGCGTAGGGTTCCGTGATGTCAGTCATTTTGTGGCGACTTTCCGCAAGGCCGAGGGAATTACCCCTGAAAGGTTCAAATTATTGTATTTATAAGGGTATTTAATCGAAATACTCTTTCTTACGCGGGAATGCTCTTTTTAGGAAGCATTCCTTATTGTTTTTTTTGGAATAGGGGAGTATAAAATAATAGTTCATTTGTTTCATCAATCTGTGGTTCAGGTGACATAATAACATACAATTCAAAGTTCTTCTGCACAACCCTCATCCAAAGAAGGAGTTAACGAAATGCTGAGTAAAGTCAAAAGATTACTAATCGGTCGTCCACGAAAATCGACGGCTCTTGAAGATGAGAAACTAAACAAGCTTAAGGCTCTGGCCATCCTGTCCTCAGATGCGTTGTCCTCTGTAGCTTATGGAACGGAGCAAATTCTGCTTGTTTTGATTACAGCGGGCTTCGCTGCCCTATGGTATTCCATTCCTATATCCATCGCGGTATTGGGATTGCTGGTTATTCTGATCCTGTCCTACAGACAGACTATTTTTTCCTATCCCGGTGGTGGTGGTGCCTATATCGTCGCTCAGGACAATTTGGGCAGGGCACCGAGTCTGATTGCAGGCGGATCTTTGCTGGTCGATTATATTCTAACGGTTGCAGTTAGTTCGTCGGCGGGTACAGATGCCATTACATCGGCGTTTCCATCCTTGCATGATCATCGGATCGCGATTGCACTGATCATGATCATCTTTTTGACCATTATGAACTTGCGCGGGGTTACGGAATCCGCCTCAGTGCTGGCTGCACCGATTTATTTATTCGTGGTTTCGATCTTTGTCCTGATTATTAGCGGTATCATCCATTATGTGGCAGGAGGAGCCCATGCTGCGGCACCGCAATTTGGAGCTACGGTATCCAACGTCAGTCTGTTTCTGCTGCTGAAGGCGTTCAGCTCAGGCTGCTCGGCGCTAACCGGGGTAGAGGCTGTCTCGAATGCCATTCCGAACTTCCGCAAGCCTGCTGCCAAAAATGCGGCAACTACGCTGATGATGATGGGCCTGATTCTCGGGTGTATGTTCATCGGAATCAGTCTGCTGGCTTATTGGTATGGTGTTCGTCCAAATCCGCATGAAACGGTCATTTCGCAAATTGCGAACGCCACTTTCGGGCGTGGTGTGATGTATTACATCATTCAGGGCGTGACGGCACTGATCCTGTTTTTGGCGGCGAATACAGCCTATTCGGCCTTTCCGTTGCTCGCATTTATGCTGGCTAAAGATAAATACATGCCCCATATGTTCATGGTTCGCGGAGATCGGCTTGGTTACTCGAACGGGATCCTGTTTCTGAGTATTTTCTCCGCCTTGCTGGTTATCGTATTTGGTGGCAATACAGGAAATCTGATTCCGCTTTATGCTGTAGGGGTATTTATCCCGTTCACGCTTTCTCAGCTTGGAATGATGATTCGCTGGATTCGTCTCAAGCCGTCAGGCTGGGTCCTCAAGCTTGCTATTAATACGGTTGGCATGCTGACCACGCTGTCCATTACGCTTATCTTTATTTTCACCAAGTTTAGTCAGGTGTGGATGGTGTTTATCTTCCTGCCGCTGGTACTGTATTTCTTTATGAAGATCAACGGACATTACAAAAATACGGCTGAGCAGCTGCGAATCGACATTACGAAGGATAAACCTATGGTCAAAGGCAATACGATCATTATTCCGGTAGCTGGTATTACAAGGGTCGTGATGAATACTATCAGCTATGCCAAGACCTTGTCGGACAATGTGGTTGCTGTATATGTAGGTGTGGATGATGAAGCGATTCACAAGATGGAGCAAAAATGGGAAGAGTGGGATGTAGGTATCCGCTTGGTGGTACTGAAATCCCGTTATCGCAGCATTATAAACCCCCTTCGCAAGTTCATTGATACGGTGGAGTGGAAAAAAGCGGACGAGGATCATATTACCGTCCTTATTCCACAATTCATCACGAAGCACTGGTGGGAAAATATTTTGCACAACCAGACCAGCCTGCTGATGAGAGCTTATCTGATCAATTACAAAGACGTCATCGTAACGACTGTTCCCTTTCATTTAAACAAATAAATCGCATAACAGGAACATCCTTTGACCGCATATCATTGCCGCTGGAGGGTGTTTTTTTCCATACCGACATATTTACTTTAATGATACGTTTTGTGTATTATAGATACAAAATGTATCCTAAGAGAATGGATATGGAGGGCTACGATGCCAGGAACCAAGGGTGAAACGGAACATAACAAGCTGCAATTTGTCGATACGCTGAGAGCGCTGGCAATTATGGGCGTGTTGCTTGTACATGTCAGCCAGCACGTGGACGGATTAAACGGATGGTTGCAAAAGGGTTTGAGCTTGGGAGCGAAAGGGGTCGCTTTATTTTATCTGGCCAGCGCCTTTACACTTTTTCTGTCTTTGAGCAGACGTTCGGGTGACAGAAAAGAGTGTGTCTCGGCGTATCTGGTGCGTCGTTTTTTTCGAATTGCTCCCTTGTATTACGTTATGTTAATCATCTATCTGGTGGTGAACGGGACAGGGCCCCGTTTCTGGCTTGGGGATCAGGAAGGAGTCACTGTCGCGAATATCGCAGCTCATATCTTGTTTCTGAATGGTCTGAATCCGTACTGGATCAACAGCATCATCGGTGTGGAATGGTCCATTGCGGTGGAATGTATGTTTTATCTGTGCGTGCCGTTATTATTTAAGCTGATCCGATTGATCCGGCATGCTGCCTGGTTTGTGATGGGCACGCTTTTACTGAGCTTTGGGCTGACCACGGTGTTTGCGAATGCTCCATGGATCAGTGATCACCCGTTGTGGGGGCATTATCTGTATTTATGGTTTCCGAACCAACTGCCTGTCTTTGGACTGGGTATATTGTTGTTCTTAATATGGAAAGACGAGCAGCATTGGAAGAGTGTGGACCGGTTCAGCGGTGTATTGCTGCTTGGCTCCGTGCTGTTTGCTCTTTATACAGGTATGACGGATTATCTCATCGGTGTCCTGTTGCTGCTGGGAGCCTACGCTTTGTATCATTGGCAGCCTGTGTGGCTGCTAAACCGGGGATGGTCATGGATCGGCTGCCTTAGCTACAGTATGTATTTGACCCATATGCTTGCTCTGGAGATTGTAAGCCAGATTGAGCTTGCATTTTCCCCCGTTGTTAATTTGATTCTTATGTTTGTTATGACACTGCTGTTGACCACAGGTTTATCCTGGATCACCTATTCATGGATCGAGCAACCCGGCATTCGTTGGGGGAAAAAGATCATATCACGTATGAAGTCTGTGCGCTCACAGGAAGATTCGGTCAAGGAAAGTGTTGCTTGAGCTATAGCTTCCTAAGCCACAGCCCTTTATATTCGATATACATCCAAGCTTTTTAATACACCGATGAGATTTGTTGGAATTGAAAAGGAGATGCACGTATGCTTGAGAAGCCTATCGGCTTTTTACTTTTTTCCACGCTTGAAGGAGTGGCGGTGTTTACCCTCATTCTTAGTATTTTTAAAGTTAAAATGACTCCTTATGTATGGCAAGCGATTTTTGGGAGCCTGATTATGAATCTGCAAAGTTATTTGCTGCGAGAGGAATTTTCCCTCGCTTATCTGGTGCCTGTTATTAACATGCTGCTTTTTATTTTTTTGCTCGCTACGGTGGTGAAAATTCCGATGGTGTGGTCAGGCATTATGACAGTTACCGGTTATTTTGCTTATGCGGTTATTCAGTCGGTGCTATTAAAAGCGATGTTCGGGAGCCTGCCAGTCTCTGAGCTACAGGGTGGTTCCTTGAAGGGCTATCTGCTGCAAACGATAAGTGCAGGGGTAGGACTGCTCATTTCATTTATTTTGTATCGAAAAGGCATCGGGTTTGCCGCTAATTTCAAAAAGCTTAAATTTAAAGCTGAATACGGCATTGTGATTACGCTCATTATTTTATCTCTCATATCCACCTCTATCGTGCTGTGCTACAACGAGGTATGGTTAAATATGATGTTTTTTGCACTGGTATCGGGATTCTTCATCTATTATGCGATTGGAAAGGAGTATCGGGATGATTGAAACGATGGCTTTCAAGCTTGCTAACCAGATCAAACGGACTGTGCCGGATCATCCGGCCTCCATCCCGGTGCTTAAATATGCGCTGGCTCTCATTATTAATGCTTCCATGATTATTGTGCTGACATTAGTCGCCTCGTTCGTTACCGGGCGGACGGCAGAAGCTGTGACGATTCTGGTGGCTTTTGCCTTGTTGCGTCAAATATCAGGAGGGATCCATCTAAAAACAGGGATGGCATGTGTTGTGGCGACTTCTGTAGCTTTTACAGCCATATCCTGTATCACTTTACATGCTTGGTGGACAAACCTTTTCACCGGATTATCTCTGCTTCTTGTCCTATGGTTTGCCCCGTCCAGAATTGAAAAGCAGTCTCGCATTCCATCCCGGTTTTATCCCCTCCTGCGACTGTTATCTTCCCTGCTTGTATGTACTAATTTTGTAATTGGTTCCTCTGTAGTGGCTGTTGCTTTCTTGGTCCAAAGCCTAACGTTGATTCGAGGAAGGAGGTGAAGAAAATGGTGAAAAAAATCGTATATGGTCTGGCGACCTCGTTGTCTATGTTTGCTGCATTTGCTGTATCGGTAGCGAGTTATGTGTATGTCTATCAGGGAGATACGCCCGAGGAGCTGCTTAAATAGTATAACTTTATTTCCTTATATACATAGGCTGCCAGTGAGCAGCTTCTTTTTTTGCAAAAAAAATCAGGCGCTCCAATAAGAGCGCCCGAATGGGAGAGGAGAAACCGGACGAAGAGCTTATGGGGAAACGTAAGTCTTCTCCGTGGTTGTCTACGACATTGGTTGAATGCCGATATCCTAAGGATGCCCACGATATGGTTTTTTATACCTCATCAAATCCTGCGTTTTTCAAACGGCGATCCATGTGGTACGATAACGTCATAATCTTTATATGGTTATGAACACATATAGAAAATAGGTGAGTTTCAGCGTGAGAGTGGTATCGGGTAGTGCCAAAGGAAGGCCGTTAAAGGCAGTTCCCGGCACAGGGACGCGGCCGACCACGGATAAGGTCAAGGAAGCGCTATTTAGCATGATAGGTCCTTATTTTGATGGGGGAGTCGCGCTTGATCTGTTTGCAGGCAGCGGCGGCCTGGGTATAGAGGCGCTTAGCCGGGGAATGGACAAGGCAGTCTTTATTGATATGGAATCGAAAAGTATTGATGTCATTAAAGAAAATTTGCGAAAAACCGGATTGGAAGGACAGGCTGAAGTGTTCCGCAATGATGCCGGACGAGCGCTCAAAGCGCTGGCAAAACGTGGAGCTCTTTTTGATGCTGTTTTTCTGGACCCGCCCTATCGTCTCAAGCATGGTGATGAATTGATGAGTCGTATGGCTGAACTGGACTTGCTTCGTTCTGAGGCAGTCATTGTGCTGGAGTATGAGTCGGGACATGAGTACTCGGAAAGCTTTGGACCGTTCGAACAGGTCAGAAAAGCGGTCTATGGCGAAACAACGTTATCTATCTACCGCTTTGCAGCAAAGCAACAGGACGATACAGAATATACTGAGGCCGGAACGAAAAAATCCGGCATAACCTAATCAGGCGGGGAGGACCATCATGACTGAGCACAAACCACGTATTGCGGTATATCCGGGGACCTTTGATCCCGTGACGATGGGGCATCAGGATATTATTCAAAGAGCGGCGAGGCAGTTTGATCTGCTGATTGTCGCGGTACTTAACAATATTAGTAAAAATCCACTGTTTTCTCTGGAGGAGCGAATGGAGCTGCTGCGGACGGTAACCCGCGATATTCCGAACATTGAGGTGGACAGCTTCCGTGACCTGACAGCCAATTATGTACGTGACAAAGGGGCTCAGGTTATCGTCAGAGGAATCCGGTCGGTGACAGATTTTGAATACGAACTGCAATTGGCTTCCACAAACCATAAGCTGAACCCGGATGCCGAAACGATCTTTATGATGACGAACCCGACTTATTCATATCTGAGTTCCAGTATGGTGAAGGAAATCGCCCATTTTGACGGCAAGGTCGTAGATCTGGTGGCTCCTGAGGTCGAGGATGCGCTGCGTGCCAAGGTCAACGCCAAACGCGGCGGCTCCACCATGAAGCTATAAAGGAAATGACAAGCAG
Source organism: Paenibacillus sp. NRS-1781 (assembly GCF_050467745.1). Taxonomy (NCBI): domain Bacteria; kingdom Bacillati; phylum Bacillota; class Bacilli; order Caryophanales; family Paenibacillaceae; genus Paenibacillus; species Paenibacillus sp. NRS-1781. The sequence goes on along the minus strand of NZ_JBITPI010000024.1, from coordinate 119,606 downwards.
TGTGAGTATAATCGCCCCCAGAAGCACAATAGACAACACGATCAGCTGCCAGGGATACCGCGACGGACTTTCCAACTGTGTCCACAGGTTGCTACTCTCTGCCATGACGAAATGCGCGGCGGGATCATAACCGCCTTCCGCGAAGGAAGAAACAGAGCTGCGGCTAACATAAGCGGGAAGTGTATTGCTTGTCATACGGCTAAGAGGCGTCCATGCGACGAGTGTAAGCACAAAGGCGATGATGGCATGAAGCACCCTGGATATGGTGAACGTGATGCCTTTGTCCGATGGTTTGGTGACGGCTGTGATTTGGAGCCAGCCGCATAGCCCTCCCCAGCCTAGTATGGCGCTGATCAGAGCCGCTTGTGTGCGGAGATCATACGGCAGGCGGCTGATTTCATAGGAGCCGAGATGGATTTCCATCCACGCGGGCCATATGAAAGAAAATGCTCCTTGGCCTGAGTACATGGATAGCAACCGAATCAGCACGGAAAAGAAAATAATGAATCCACCTGTCACCATAAGCGTCTGTACAGCATGGGATACGGTTTCGCCCAGCAGCTTTCCGAAGCTGCGGCCGTCCCGTTCTCTGGCAGAGCGTGTGGCGTCCCATGCGGACCGAATGAGAGTGGTAGAAGTACGGGAAACAGAGGTTCGCCGGAGGGCAACTGGCGTTTCCCGTTTTTGCGATTCTTTTGACGATGCAGTCAGTCTGACTGTAATCCATCCCGCCAATAGGCCGGAGATCCAGTGAACGGCGAGCAGCATGGCCCCTACAGCAGCATTATGCAGCAATCCTGTCCCGATAACGAGCAGAATGGTAATCGGATTGCAGAAATGAGCGATAGCGGTCAGTCGTCTAAGCTGGCGCTTGGTCATATCCTCCTGCTGTGCCCATTGGCGCACAGCTTCCGCAGTAGCCGGAAATCCGGCGGTCAGACCTAGGGCCAGCACCCAGCCGCTTCGCCCCGGAAGACGGAACCAGGAGCGCATGAACGGCTCCAGAAGGACGCCAAGCCCATGCACCAGACCGAAGGCTACAAGCATTTCGGACAGCATCAAAAAAGGGAGCATGGCCGGAAAAATAATGCTCCACCATAGCTTAAGCCCTTGGGCAGAGGCTTGGAACACCTCTTCCGGTGAGGCGACAACAGCCAGCACAAGCAGAATGGCCCCAAGGCCAAGCAACAGGGTTGTCCAATAGGGAGCGGAATGGGCTTCCTTTTGTAGCAAAGGTTTCACCTCTCTGGAAGTGATATGATCTAACATTTTAAAAAACGAACCTCATCGTGCATAAATATAGTAGAGTGCATCGTATGTTGTTTCTAGCGCTTGTTTGCGTTTGTAATCGCTGTCGGTAAACCATATGCTTTTTTGTGGGAATTGAGAACAGGCGGCGCAGAGCTGGTTTAGATGAGATAGGAGAAGTTAAGGCTGTGAGGGGGGAGAATCGATGAAGCGAATAAACCGGAATAGAGCTTTTTTTACAACCGGATATGTTCTGATCCTGGCCGCTATGGTCTATGTGCTCGTATATATGCCAACCCCATATCTGGTCTATGGACCAGGTGGGGCAAATGAAATCAAGCCCATGGTAACCATTCAGGAAGGCGACCGAAGCGAACGGGGGACCTTTATGATGACGACGGTATCGGCGCGTTACGCTAATGTCATTATGCTGGGTATATCGAAGCTGGATGCCAATTCGGAGATTCAGCGCAAGGAGGATCGACTGCACGGCAGGAGCGAAGACGAATATGCAGCAGAGCAGGTGTGGTATATGGGGGATTCCCAGTCTTCTGCGATGGAGGCGGCTTATACCCGGGCCGATATTCCTTATCGCATTGTGCCGGATTATGTGTACGTATTTAAGGTGCCCAGCTCAAACGGTGTGTTTCATCCCGGAGATGAAATTCTGGAGTTGAACGGGGTGAGGGTGACGGATAATCGATCCATCCGAAACGCCTTGGAAGATGAAAAGGCAGGAAGCATGGCCAAGGTGAAGCTACAACGTGATGGCAAGCTGCTGACGGTGCAAATTCCATTAATGACCATCACAGACAGCGAGACAGGCAAACCACGACCCGGTTTTGGAGTCAGCATTGCCACAGTTCAGAAAGTAGAGCCGGAGGATGAACGTAAAACGATTCATTTTACATCAACGGATGTAGGCGGACCCTCGGCTGGTTTGATGTTTACGATGGAAATCTATAATCAACTGACACCGGGTGATCTGAGCAAGGGATATCGTGTTGCCGGTACGGGTACGATTGATAAGAGCGGTAAGGTTGGAGCGATCGGCGGTGCAAAGTATAAAATTGTCGCCGCTGACCGCCAGGGTGCTGAATTGTTTTTCGTCCCAGCGGACAATTATAAGGAAGCCAAGGCCAAAGCCGAGCAAATCGGAACCAAGATGAAGCTCGTTCCGGTTCGCAAGCTAGACGATGCGTTAACTTATATGGAAAAGCTCCCGATCAAACCATGACGGGCGGCCGCAAGTAATCGGCATACATGTCACGGATGGCGGGACGTGGCATTCCGGCCGCGTGTATGGCAGCTGCGGCTGTATCCCAGTCCAGATGGGGATGCGATCCGGCTGACGGCTTGACCCATACCGGAAGGGTCGCTGTCTGCTTCATCCGGGCCAGCAGCTCGCGTCCAGCACTGTTAAAGCCGAGCACGCGGATATAGCCGGGGGCTTTCGCCAACTCGGAGGGAGTCATATCCGCCTTGGTATGATTCAGTAAAATATGAGTGAGCATACGTTGAAGCTTCGTACGCGTGTAGCGCTTTGTCTTGACGGCGGCTAGTAATGCCTCTACGGAGGGCTGGGGCAGCGTGTACAGCGATTGCCGCAGGCGATGCTCCAGCCCTTCGGTCACCTCGTGCAGCTCCGCCAGCTGCTGCGGGCTGCGCGTGATGAGGGCGTTCAGCAATGGCTGGCTGAACGCTTCCCATTGCAGCGGCGCGCGCCCGGCTTGCCATTCGCGCCGCAAAATCTCCAGCGTCGCCGCAGGCACGTACGGCGACGCGGCCTCCGGCCCGCCGTCCAGCAGCAGACGGCGGATGGCCGTGGCGCTGGCGATGACTCCGTCCGCGGGCGCCACGGCTTCGTGGTAGCCCGATCCCGTGCGGGCTACGGTGAAGGGCTTGATTGCGCTGTCCAGCCGCTCCAGCGCAATCAAGTAATGCAGCCCCAACGTATTGTTGGGCTGCTGCATGAGGGCGGCTAGCGCAGCGCCGTCCGTCCCTTCAGCCGCGAGCGCCGCTGCGGCCCCCGCGTAGGCGGCGGGATAGCTTGCGCCGCTGCTCAGGCGCTGCGCAATGCCGGCCTTGAGCTCGGCAGGCTCCGCCGCCAGCACGCGGGCCAGCGCTCGCAGCGGGGCGATGTCGCCGCTCTCGCTGCCGAAGCAGAGCGCGTCGACGACGCCAGTGGCGCGGAGCAGGGCGACCGCCCCGTGGGCGAACCATTCTGCGGGCTGGACGGCATAGGCCACAGGCAGCTCCAAAACCAGGTCCACACCCATGGCGAGTGCCATTTCGGTGCGGGACCATTTGTCCACAATCGCGGGTTCCCCCCGCTGAAGGAAGGGACCGCTCATCACAGCCACCGTACGCTGTGCGCCAGTGATGCGAAGAGACTCCTTCCAGTGATGAGTGTGACCGTTATGCAGCGGGTTGTATTCTACAATAATACCGAGGGTTTCCAAGGCTGTACGTCGGCTCCTTTCTTTTGTTACTAGTCTGGTGACTGTCCTGAAAATGATGGTTTCCATCAGCAAATGATTGTTCTTAGGGGCAGCGATGCTGCTTTTTCGCGATCGGAAATGAACAAGGCCATTGAGACCTGAAGAAAAAAGCTTTATACTCGCATTATTGTACACGAAGAGTAGCGGGGGTACGAATACGCTCAGGTACATGATCCATGCAACGTATTTTCGCTTTCGCATAAAACTTGCGGAACCATTGGAAAACCGATGGATTTGTGAGAGGTGTAAAGTGAAAGGTGTTGACAAACGACTCGATCAGTCGGTATAATAATTTTTGTTTGTTTGGAGTGATAGTGATGCAACTATTTTTTCGAAAAGTAGCAACAAGTGATGGTCCTTTTCCGATCCGTGAAGCTCTTAATGTGAGTGAATTGGTGGATGATCGTCCTGATGTTACGGCCGTTTCCCCGCTGGAGACCGATTTGGTCGCCGTTAGTCTGGGCCAAGGCTTGATGAGCGTGGAAGGCACGTTGACCGCAGGTCTGGACATGCTGTGCTCACGCTGTTTGAGTCCGATGCACGAGGATTTGAAGATTGAATTCCGTGAACGGTTTAAGCAAATCTCTTCGGTTGGCGAAGAGGAGGATGAAGTTGGCGAATTTATCGCAGTGACGGGGGATTCCTTCGACATTGCACCGTATTGTGAAGAGCTGTTTGTACTGCACGTGCCGTTTGTGCCTGTGTGCAGTGAGGATTGTCAGGGGATCGCTCCTGCGGTCGGACAAAATTGGAGCGTTGGCTCTGATGACAGTACCGATGATGATACGCAAAAGATTGATCCGCGTCTGGCAGGGCTTAAGGATTTTTTTAAATGAGAATTGAGTTCAATTCTGACAAATCATCATCCACTTGTGCGCAGGAGTTAATCGACGCATGGATGTTGCAGGCTTGATTCACCGGCTGTAAGTTAGCTGCTTCCGGCAGTTTCCTTCAGTCTTGAATGAGATAAGAAGTCACACCCGTTATACGGGGTGATCTGGTTAAGGAGGTGGGAATAATGGCAGTACCTCAACGGAGAACATCCAAAACTCGTCGCGACAAACGTCGTACTCACTTTAAACTGGCAGTACCAGGTATGGTGAAATGCTCCGAATGCGGCGAATTGAAACTTGCTCACCATGTGTGCAAAGTTTGCGGAACGTACAAAGCTAGAGAGATTATCTCTCAATAATGTCCGATAAGCGGATTCTTTGGAATTTTCGCAGGAAAAGTAGCGCTTCACTCTAGTGAGGCGCTACTTTTTTTGTCTTCGTACTTTCTTTTTGCGGCGGCATGCTATATACTGTTTTAGTACCAGGTTCTAAGAAAGAAGGGCCGAAGGGGTTCTTTATACATACAAGATGACAAATCGGCATAAAGCAATCGCCGCTAGCACGTGAAGTAACCCGAACCGTCGGTTGAGCGGTATTTTATTGCAGGGAAAGGAGGCGCCACAGATATCGAACGTTTGCCAAAGAGACAGAGACAGCAACGGCTGACTCAATTAATTGATGAGAATCCGTTCGTAACGGATCAGGAACTGACGAGACAACTTAAGGTGAGCATTCAGACGATTCGGCTGGATCGGATGGAATTGGGTATCCCGGAGCTGCGGGAGCGACTGAAGCTGATGGCTGAGCGTTCCTACGATCAGGTTCGCTCCCTGCCTTTACATGAAGTGATCGGGGATATCGTTGATCTCCAGTTGGACAGAAGCGGTATTTCCATTTTTGAAATTAAAGAAGAGCATATCTTTTCACGTACTGGCATTGCGCGGGGGCATTATGTGTTTGCCCAGGCCAATTCCTTGGCTGTTGCCGTGATTAATGATGAGATAGCGTTGACCGCTTCGGCGGATATCCGCTTTGTCCGCCCCGTTCATTTGGGAGAAAAGTGCATTGCCAAAGCATATGTACGTTCAAATCCCGAGCAAAAAGGGAAAGCCAAAGTGGAAGTGTTTGCTTACGTGGGAGAAGAAATGGTGTTCCAGGGGAACTTTGTCATTTATCGCTCCACAGAGGAAGAGTATAGCGAAGGAGGAAGTCAGCATGCGGATCGCCATTGATGCCATGGGGGGAGACAATGCCCCCATGGCGACAGTAGAGGGCGCGCTATCTGCGGCGGCGGAATGGAAGGATACAGACATTACGCTGGTTGGTGACCGGGAACGAATTGAATCGGTGCTGAACGGCAGAGTGCTGCCCGCGAATCTCAGCATTCGCCATACATCTGAAACGATAGATGCGCAGGACGAGCCTGTGAAGGCAGTACGACGTAAAAAGGATGCCTCGATGGTCGTAGCTGGCCGAATGGTCAAAGAAGGCGAAGCGGATGCCATGATATCGGCAGGTAATACAGGTGCGCTGATGACGACAGGGCTGCTGGTGGTCGGGAGAATGGAAGGCATCGAGCGTCCTGCTCTCGCACCGATGATTCCGACGATTGACGATCAGGGTGTGCTGGCGTTGGACTTGGGAGCTAATATGGACGCCAAGCCTGAACATCTTGCCCAATATGCCCTGATGGGTAGCTTGTACCGCCAAAAGGTTCATGGTGTGGCTTCCCCCAGAGTGGGTTTGCTGAATGTTGGGACGGAAGCAGGGAAGGGCAATGAATTGACGAAACTGGCTTTCCCTCTGATTGAGCAGTTGCCTGTTAATTTTGTAGGTAATGTAGAGTCCAGAGACGTACTGACCGGAAATTGCGATGTGCTGGTGTGTGACGGATTCGCCGGAAACATCATGCTGAAATCGCTGGAAGGTACGGCGGGTGCGATATTTTCTCTCTTAAAGGAGCAGTTTAGTAAATCTTTAAAGACCAAGCTGGCAGCGGCCCTGATTATGCGTGAGCTTCGCGGTTTGAAAGATAAGCTGGACTACAAAGAGCATGGCGGCGCTCCATTACTGGGGCTGAGCGGACTCGTCTTGAAGGGTCACGGTTCATCTGACGGCATTGCCGTCAAAAACGCGGTAAGACAGGCCCGTACGGCCTTGCAAAACCAGTTGGTGGAAAGTATATCCAAGGAAATCAGCAGGAAGTGAGTGACGATATGAATAATTTGCGGCCGGTTGGTGTTATCGGAACAGGGAAATACGTACCTGAGAAAATATTAACGAACAAAGATTTGGAAGCAATTGTGGAAACAAGTGACGAATGGATTGTCAGTCGTACAGGAATTCAGGAGCGCCACATTGCGGCTCCAGAGCAGGCCACATCCGATCTGGCTTATGAAGCAGCGATTAAGGCATTGGCATCCGCAGGTATGACCGCACAGGATTTGGATCTGATCATTGTGGCTACGGTTACGCCGGACATGGCGTTTCCTTCGACTGCCTGCATTCTTCAGGACAAGCTCGGAGCCAAAGGCGCAGCGGCTTTTGATTTGTCTGCGGCATGCTCAGGGTTTGTATATGGGCTGGCAACTGCGACGAGCTTTATTAAGACGGGCATTTATAATAATGCGTTAATCATTGGGGCAGACTGTCTTTCCCGGATCACGGATTATACAGACCGCAATACTTGTGTTCTTTTCGGAGACGGTGCAGGGGCGGTAGTAATTGGTGAAGTACCTGAGGGTAGAGGATTCCAATCCTTTGATCTCGGTGCCGAAGGAGCAGGAGGCGGATTGCTTAAGCTGGAAGCTGGCGGTTCACGTTTGCCTGCGAGTGCGGATACCGTAGAAAACAAGCAACACTATATTTACATGAACGGACGCGAAGTGTTCAAGTTCGCGGTACGTGTTATGGGGACAGCAACCGTCGATGTGCTGGCAAAAGCAGGGCTTTCCAAGGATGATATTGATGTGTTTGTTCCGCATCAAGCCAATATTCGTATTATTCAATCGGCGATGCAGCGTTTGGATCTACCGGAAGAAAAGGTTGTCATAAATGTTCATAAATATGCGAATACATCAGCTGCATCCATTCCTCTTGCGCTTGTAGAAGCAGCCGAGGAAGGCCGTATGAAGGAAGGCGACCGAGTATTAATGGTGGGCTTCGGTGGTGGTTTGACTTGGGGCGCGTCGGTTCTTGTCTGGTAAGAAAGCGGCGGGTTTGATACAATATTGAATTTGTCTGGTACTTTACAGGACAAGCATTGGATACAGAGAGGTGCATACACGATGGGCAAAACGGCATTTATATTTCCCGGTCAGGGTTCACAAGCTGTAGGTATGGCTAAAGATGCTTATGAAGCGGTTCCAGCAGCTAGAGAAGTGTTCCGCCAAGCGGACGAACGGTTGGGTTTCGCGCTAAGCTCACTGATTTTTGAAGGTCCAGATACAGCCTTGAAGCAAACATCCAATACGCAGCCTGCGCTGTTGACGGCGAGCATTGCATTGTATGAAGCGTTCAAGGAAAAGGGCATTCGCCCTGATTACGTGGCTGGACACAGTCTTGGAGAATACAGCGCGCTCGTTGCTTCCGGCGTACTTGCATTTGAAGATGCAGTTGAGATCGTTCGTACTCGTGGCGAGTTCATGGAGCAAGCCATTCCTTCTGGACAAGGCGGGATGGCTGCTGTACTGGGAGCCGACCGTGAAGCGTTGGCTACACTATGCCGTGATATTACGGAATCCGGTCAACTGGTCGAATTGGCGAACATCAACTGCCCGGGGCAGATTGTCGTATCCGGTGCGAAGGAGGGCGTAGCCGCTGTCGCTGAACGCGTGAAGGAAGCGGGTGGCAAGCGTGCTATTACTTTGGAGGTCAGTGGTCCTTTTCATTCTTCGCTAATGAAGGAAGCAGCGATTAAGTTGTCCGGCAAGCTGGAAGACGTAGCTTTTTCCAAAGCTCAGGTTCCGGTTGTAGCCAATGTCACAGCGAAACCTGTGTGTGAGGGTGGAGAAATTCGCCAGCTACTGGTCGAGCAGGTCTATTCCCCAGTATTGTGGGAAGACAGTGTAGCATGGCTGTTGGAGCAGGGAGTTGACACTTTTGTCGAGTTTGGACCGGGCAGTGTTTTGACAGGACTGGTTAAAAAGATCGACAAAACGGTTAAGCTGTATAATATAAGCAGCCTGGAATCGCTTGTTTCGGTAACGGAAGCCTTGGAGGCCCGTTAAAAGTAGCAATTATCGCCTTAACGGTTATATACTTGCAAGGGGAGGCTGGATGATGTCTAAGCCATTAAGTGGAAAAACGGCGCTCGTTACAGGGGCGTCACGGGGGATCGGCCGCAGTATCGCATTGGCGTTGGCTGAAGCAGGCGCTAATGTAGCGGTAAACTACGCTGGTAGTGAAGCGGCTGCGGCAGAGGTTGCGGAGCAAATTCGTGCCAAAGGCGTGGAAGCTATTACGGTTCAGGCTAATGTCGGTCGCGCCGATGAGGCAGATCGGTTAATCAAGGATGTGATCGGCGCTTGGGGCCAGATCGATATTCTGGTGAATAATGCCGGAATAACAAGAGATAATTTAATCATGCGTATGAAGGAAGAGGAGTTCGATCAGGTGATCGAGACGAATCTGAAAGGTGTGTTTAATTGTCTCAAGGCTGCGACGCGTCCGATGATGAAGCAGCGGTCCGGTCGGATTATCAATATTTCTTCCGTTGTCGGCGTACTCGGCAACGCAGGACAAGCCAACTATGTGGCTGCCAAAGCAGGAGTGATTGGTCTTACCAAATCGTCCGCGAGGGAGCTTGCTTCGAGAGGTATTACAGTCAACTGCGTAGCCCCGGGATTCATTGATACCGAAATGACACAGGTGCTTGCTGATGATTTGCGTGATAATATGCTCAGCGGTATTCCGCTGGCCCGTCTCGGACGGCCTGAGGAAATTGCGGATGTGGTGCTATTTTTGGCCTCTGATGCTTCCTCATACATGACGGGCCAGACTTTGCATGTGGATGGCGGCATGTACATGTAGCTACATGTTGCTAATCCGCATGCCCCGAAGAAGAGTAGTGATTGAAAACTCTCTTCTATGGCATTTTAATTGTAATTTTCGTATAATACCTAAGGAGGAGGTGAGCCGGATGTCCGACGTATTGGAGCGTGTAAAACGCATTGTCGTTGACCGTTTGGGAGCCGACGAAGCCGAAGTTACACTTGAAGCATCTTTCAAAGATGATTTAGGCGCTGATTCTCTCGATGTAGTTGAATTGGTTATGGAATTGGAAGATGAGTTTGATATGGAAATCTCTGATGAAGATGCAGAGAAAATTACAACCGTAGGTGAAGTTGTAAAGTACATACAATCTCATACCTAATTCAAGTCAACAAGAGTCCCGTTCTGTTACAGGCGGGACTTTCTCCTAATTATACAGATTGAACTAAAGACGGAATTGCCGCGTGTTCTTGAGCTTGGCTCGGCATGACTTAGTCAAGGCTGGAGTATGTGGCATTACTAACTTTAGTTGATTCTATATTATTTTTGCACACAAGAGCGTACGGTCTTGAAATACAATATGCAGTAGACATAGAGGTGATTATCTTTGAAACAACGTGTTGTCATAACAGGAATGGGTGTAATCACTTCGCTGGGACAGGATTTGAACACACTGTGGGATAATCTGATGGCTGGAAAATCTGGCGTCAGTGAAATCGAAGCTTTCGATACCAGTGAATATACAACGAAAATTGCCGCTTCTATTAAGGATTTTAATCCTGAGGATTATATGGAGCGCAAGGATGCCCGAAAAATGGATCGTTTTGTACAATTCGCCGTTGCCGCCAGTAAATTGGCACTCAAGGATAGCGGACTCGTAATCGGAGAGAACGCCGATGCCGAGCGTGTTGGTGTATCCGTTGGCTCCGGTATTGGCGGATTGGGTACCTGGGAGGATCAGCACAATGCGCTGATTGAAAAAGGACCTAAACGCGTAAGTCCTTTCTTTATCCCGATGATGATTGCTAATATGGGTTCGGGTCAAGTATCGATTTCGCTCGGCGCTAAAGGACCTAATACATCACCGGTTACGGCTTGTGCAACGGGTAGTCATGCGATCGGCGATTCGTTCCGCATGATTCAGCGTGGTGATGCTGACGCTATGATTTGCGGCGGAGCCGAGGCAACGATTCGTCCGATTGGAATGGCTGGCTTTTGTTCGATGCGGGCGATGTCCACTCGTAATGATGAGCCTGAGAAGGCAAGTCGTCCTTTTGATACAGAGAGAGACGGATTTGTTATGGGTGAAGGCTCCGGTGTTCTGATTTTGGAATCGTTGGAGCACGCATTGAAGCGTGGCGCACGTATTTACGGCGAAGTGATCGGCTACGGTCTGTCCGGCGATGCACATCATATGACAGAGCCAGATCCGGATGGTGCAGCACGCTGTATTAAAATGGCGATCCGCGACGCAGGGTTGAATCCTGAAGATATTGATTATATCAATGCGCATGGTACATCCACGCCAGTCGGTGACAAATCGGAAACAGAAGCGGTTAAGAAAACGCTCGGAGACCACGCCTATAAAGTCGCAATTAGCTCAACCAAGTCAATGACTGGACACTTGTTGGGTGCAGCTGGCGGTGTTGAAGCCGTGATTTGCGGATTGGCTCTCCAGCATCAGACCATTCCGCCGACGATTAATCTGGATAATCAGGACCCGGCTTGCGATCTGGATTATGTACCTAACGAGCCGAGAAAAGCGAAACTGAATGTAGTGATGTCCAATTCCTTCGGTTTTGGTGGTCACAATGCTACGGTTATTCTAAAAAAATATGAAGCGTAAGGGGTCAGTTCGTTGAGTGGAGACTTGAAGCAATTACAGCATAAACTTCATATTCAATTCAACAACCGGCAGCTTCTGAAGCAGGCCTTTACGCACGCTTCCTACGTAAATGAACATCGGTTCAGTCAGCATGCAGACAATGAGCGGCTTGAGTTTTTAGGCGACGCAGTTCTGGAGCTGACCGTATCCGAGCAATTGTACAATCAGTACCCTAACCGGCCAGAAGGTGAGCTGACCAAGCTGCGTGCAGCCATTGTCTGTGAGCCTTCTCTGGTGAAATTTGCTGTCGGACTTGAGTTCGGGCAATATGTACTGCTTGGCAAAGGTGAAGAGCTGACAGGCGGACGTACTCGTCCGGCTTTGTTGGCCGATGTATTCGAAGCGTTCGTAGGCGCGCTTTATTTGGATCAGGGTCTGGATGCCGTCCGGTCGTTTCTGGAACGTTATATTTTTCCTCAAATTGTATTAAACGGTAAGCTACAGATGAGTGATTTCAAAACAGAGCTTCAGGAACTGACGCAGCATCATAACATGGGGATGCTTGAATACAAGATCGTGGAGGAGCGCGGACCTGCCCATGAGCGCGAGTTTGTAGCTGAGGTATATATGGACAGCGAACGGCTGGGTACAGGTACAGGACGCTCCAAAAAGGAAGCTGAGCAGCAGGCGGCGGCAGTAGCCTTAAACCGTTTGAAGCTGGCAGAATCGTAATCGGTACCTGAGCGGCCCGGACGGGTTACACGAGCAGGGGACACAAAGTAAGAGCAAAGGGCAGTCCGCGGGGAGTCCCGGCCCGCAAAGGCGAATGGACTGCGTTTTGCTCTTTTTTCGTGGCTTTGCTGCTGTAGCATTGTATGTCTTGCCACGCTTTATCCGCGGTAGTCTTGTGCTACAATAGGGATAATTCTTGTTAACCAAGTATACGTGTTGTACAAGCATATTTAAATGTTAGAGGTGAGATTGAGTATGTTTTTAAAGCGCATTGAGCTGGCGGGCTTCAAATCGTTTGCAGATAAAACGGAGATGGAATTTGTCCGCGGCATTACAGCGGTCGTCGGACCTAACGGAAGCGGAAAGAGTAATATATCCGACGGTATTCGCTGGGTGCTGGGTGAACAGAGCGCCAAATCACTGCGCGGCGGTAAAATGGAGGACATTATTTTTGCGGGTAGTGATGCTCGTAAGGCTGTTAATTACGGCGAAGTGTCGCTTACGCTGGATAATGAGGATCAGGCGTTGCCTCTTGATTTTGGAGAAGTCACGGTCACGCGGCGTGTGCATCGCAGTGGGGATAGTGAATATTTCATTAACCGACAATCATGCAGACTCCGTGATATTACCGAGCTGTTTATGGATACAGGAATTGGTAAAGAAGCTTATTCCATTATCGGACAGGGGCGCATTGAAGAGATTTTGAGTACCCGTTCCGAGGACCGCCGGGGGATTTTTGAGGAAGCGTCCGGTATCGTGAAATATAAATCACGTAAAAAAGATGCAGTTCGTAAGTTGGATGACACGGAGCAAAATTTGCTTCGAATTCATGATTTGGTCAGTGAGCTGGAGGATCAGATCGGACCGCTCAAGGAGCAGTCGGAAAAGGCGATCCACTTTAAGGAGCTGCGGGGTGAACTGAAATCGAAAGAAATTTCGATGTATGTCCATCAGATTGAGCAGATTCATACCTCGTGGAGCGATGCGACTTCCAAGCTGGCTTTGTTGCAGCAGGAGCAGCTACAGCTGTCTACGGTGGTGTCCCGTCATGATGCGATGCTGGAGAGCGATCGTAACGAGCTGCGTCAGCTGGAGGAGCAAGTGGAACGGCTGCAAAGGGATCTGTTGCAATACAGTGAAGCTACGGAAAAGAGCGAAGGCTACGGCGAACTGTTAAAAGAGCGCACACGCAATCTGGAGGCAAACCGGGAGCAACTCATATTATCGCTCAGCACGAGCGAATCACGTCATTCCGAGCGCAAAAGTGAGCTGGATCTACTTAACGAAAAACTGTCTGCATTGACTGTCGAGCTTGACGAGCTACGTGAACGGCTATCCGACGAAGAGGCGAAGCTGATTGGTGTCACAGGTGGAATCAGCCAGGAGCAGGAGGAAAACCTAAAGGGCGGACTGCTGGAGCTGATGAATCAGATGGCACAGGCCCGTAACGAAATCCGTTATACCGACCAGCAGAAGGAAGCGTTGGAACGGCGGGTGACTCGTGTAAGTGATGAATCCGGCAAATGGGAAGCTCAGAAAGCTGAACTGGAACAGCGTAAAAAGGGTTTGGAAACGGCTGTTCAGAAGCTTGGTCAGGAAATCAGCAGTCTACGCAGCGGATATATTCAGGGAAGCGAAAAATACCAAGCGCTACAAAAGCTGCTGGAAGAAAGCCAGGGTACTGTCCGCAAATGGGAACAAAAACGCGAGGCCCAAATTTCACGCCGAGATACGATGAAGGAAATGCAGGATGACTTCGACGGCTTTATGCTGGGCGTTAAAGAAGTGCTGAAGGCGGCACGCAAAGAAACCCTGCATGGCGTGCATGGAGCTGTAGCAGAGCTGATCCGGGTACCTGAGCATTTAGAGCAGGCGATGGAAACGGCTTTGGGCGCTTCGATGCAGCATATCGTGATGGAAAATGAATCGGTGTCCAGACAGGCGATCAGTTTTTTGAAGCAGCGTCAGTTGGGCAGAGCGACGTTTTTGCCTATGGATGTAATCCGTCCGCGTCAAATTGGGGCGGGTGAACGCCAAATCGTGGAAGGCGCCGAGGGTTTTGTCGGAATCGGTGCGGATCTTGTTCAGTATGATGAACGGTATGCTGGCATTGTAGGCAGCCTTCTGGGAAATGTGGTTATTGCCCGTACGCTGGAAGATGCGAACCGTATTGCGGCTCGTTGTCAATATAGATATCGCGTCGTGACGCTGGAAGGTGATGTCGTCAATGCAGGTGGTTCCATGACAGGTGGTAGCCAATTCAAGAAAAATGCCAATTTGCTTGGACGTAAACGTCAGCTGGATCAGCTTGATCAGGATATTATCGATACAGAGCAACAAATTGCAAGGCTGCGTCAGAGCGCAGTAGATGCAAAACGTCAGTTGGAAGAGACACAGACCCGTTTGGACGAGCTGCGTCAGGGCGGCGATGTGAAGCGCGGCGAAGAGCAGCAGGCAGCAATGGAACTCAAACAACTGGAGCATGAGCTTCGTCATGTTCTGGAGCAGGTGGCTGCATCTGGTCAGGAGAAGAAGGGTTTTGATCAGGAGATCAAGGAACTGGAAGCTTCCCGTGAAGAGGCGTTGCTGAAATTAGCTGCGCTGGAGGAAGAAGAGAAGAAAACCCACCAGGCTATCCATGCCGCTGAATTTGCCCGTAAGGCCAACGAATCTGCGAAAGAACAGCTACAGGGAGAACTTACGAATCTCAAGGTAAGAGAAGGAAAGCTGGATCAGGAGCGTTTTTCACTGGAAGAACAGCTGCGTAGATTACGGGGGGATTATGATACCCTTGGCAAGGATTCGCGACAGAACAAGACCTTGCTTGCTTCCATCGAAGCTGATCTGCTGACCAATGAGCAGGAAAGCGTGAAGCAGATTGAAAATCTCAATCAGTATCGGCTTAAAAAGGAAGAGGCTTCGCAGCAATTGGAATTTAAGCGTGCTGCACGCAGCAGCTTGTCCAAAAAGCTGGAAGTGGCCGAAAACGAGACGAAAGAGCAGCGCGTTCAGCTCAAGTCGGTCGAAGAACAGCTTCGCCAGACAGAAATTGGAGTGAATCGGCTTGATGTAGAGCTGGAGAACGTGCTGAAAAAATTAAGTGATGACTATGAACTCAGCTATGAGCTGGCCAAGCAGCGTTATCCGATACCAGAAGATATAGAAGGTACGCAGGCCGAGGTGCAAAGGCTCAAACGAGGTATTTCTGCATTGGGCGAAGTAAACCTGGGTGCCATTGAGGAATACCAGCGTGTGCATGAGCGTTATACGTTTCTCGATGAGCAGAAGTCTGATCTGGTCGAGGCCAAGACAACGCTCTATCAGGTTATTCGAGAAATGGATGATGAAATGTCCAAACGCTTCAAAGCCACTTTCGATGCCATCCGGCGCGAATTTGGTACGGTGTTCTCCAAGCTGTTCGGAGGCGGACGTGCCGATCTGGTGCTCATTGACCCAGAACGCATGTTAGAGACGGGAATTGACATCGTAGCCCAGCCGCCAGGCAAAAAACTGCAAAACTTGCAGCTACTGTCAGGAGGCGAGCGGGCGTTAACGGCGATGGCGCTATTGTTTGCCATTTTACATGTCAAGCCTGTCCCATTCTGTGTGCTGGATGAAGTAGAGGCCGCACTGGACGAAGCCAACGTGGTGCGTTTTGCCCAATATTTGCGGGAATTCTCCGCGCAGACACAATTCATTGTAGTTACACATCGCAAGGGAACGATGGAAGAAGCCGATGTGTTGTATGGGGTTACGATGGAAGAAGGCGGGGTTTCCAAGCTCGTATCCGTCAAGCTGGACAATGATGAAGCTGAGATTGCCTGACATAAAATAACATATTTTCAGATCAACGGAGGGAACCTATGAGTTTCTTTAGGAAATTAAAGGAAAGCATTGCAAGCAAAACCGAATCCGTCACCAAACAGTTCAAGGACGGTTTAGAAAAAACACGCAAAGGTTTTGTTGAAAAAGTATCGGATCTGATGATTCGCCGCAAGAAGATTGATGAGGAGTTTTATGAGGAGCTTGAAGAAATTCTGATCGGTGCCGATGTTGGTGTCAACACCGTTATGAACCTCATTGAAGACCTGCGAGGAGAAGTGAAGAAACGCAAAATCGAGGACGCATCCGAGCTACAGCCTGTATTATCGGAAAAGCTGTCTGAGTTGCTGCGGGGCAATGACAACAGTCAGCTTCAAATGAGCCCTGACGGGATTACAGTCATTCTGTTCGTCGGTGTCAATGGTGTTGGCAAAACAACAACCATTGGCAAGCTGGCGCACCGTTTTAAACAAGAGGGTAAAAAAGTATTGCTGGCCGCCGGGGATACGTTCCGTGCGGGTGCGATTGAACAACTGGAGGTATGGGGCGAAAGGGCTGGTGTAGAGGTCATCAAACAGCAATCCGGTTCCGATCCAGCCGCGGTTATGTTTGATGCGGTACAGGCTGCCAAGCAGCGTCAGGTAGATGTGCTACTGTGTGATACCGCAGGACGTCTCCAGAATAAAAGCAATCTGATGGAGGAGCTGAATAAAATTTTCCGTGTGATCCAGCGCGAAATTCCAGACGCCCCTCATGAAGTATTGCTGGTACTTGATGCCACAACCGGACAAAACGCACTTAATCAAGCCAAAATGTTTGGGGAGAAAAGTGGCGTAACCGGGCTGGTGCTGACGAAGCTGGATGGTACAGCGAAGGGTGGTATTGTCGTGGCGATCCGCCAAGAGCTGAATTTGCCGGTGAAACTGGTAGGCTTGGGTGAAAAGGTGAATGATCTCCAGCCATTTGACTCCGAGCAATTCGTTCACGCGTTGTTCGCTGGTTTGATTCAGGAAGAAGGCGTTGATGAAAACGCTCCGGGTGAGGAAGAACAGGCTTAATCAGGTTTGTTGTAGGGTCCGGTTGCTGCGTGAGATCACAGGGATGTATAATGAAAGAAAGGGTCTGTCGGCGCCGGATATGATTTTTAGAATATAAAAATATTTCACAGGAAGCCGGGTGAAGAACCAATGGCGAATACCTATACTTATTCCCGCCGGGAAGAAATAGCCAATGCCATCACACACGGAATTGGAGCCGTTTTAAGTGTCGCGGCACTTGTGCTGCTCATTGTTTTTGCAAGCTTGAAAGGGACCACTTGGCATGTCGTCAGTTTCACGATTTACGGAATCACGATGTTGCTGTTGTACACCAATTCCACGTTGCTTCATAGTCTGCGCGAAGGAAAATTGAAGGATTTGTTCGAGATATTCGATCATTCTTGCATTTACCTGTTCATTGCAGGCAGCTACACTCCGTTTATGCTCGTTGCACTGCGCGGGACTTTAGGCTGGACGCTGTTTGGCGTTATTTGGGGAATCGCCCTGTTTGGTGTGCTGTTCAAGGCATTCTTCACCAAGCGCTTCCTGTTCATGTCTACCGTGTTCTACATTGTCATGGGCTGGCTTATCATCATTGCCTGGAACCCGCTGGTGGCAGCTGTTCCCGCCGGGGGCATGACGCTATTGTTCGTGGGCGGTCTAATGTACACATTGGGCACAATCTTCTATGTGTGGCGGGCGTTTCCGTATCATCATGCGATCTGGCATATGTTTGTTCTGGCAGGCAGCATACTTCATTTTCTGGCTGTTCTGTTGTACCTTACTCCGGTAAGAGTTTAAATCCTAGTAGACAAAAAGCCGATTCGTACTTCCGTTTAAGGGCAGTGGATTGGCTTTTTTTTGGTTGACAAGGGATAACGCTTGACATCTTCTTTTCTTTTATGTATGATAAGGATCGTTGAAAAGAACTGTAAAGTGTTTTTCCTTGACGATGGAGGTATACGCGATGAGTCAGGAGAATCGGCTGGAAAAGACAAACCGGATTAACCGACTGTTTGACTTCTATGAACCTTTACTTACGGAGAAGCAACAGATGTTTTTGAAATATTACTTCCATGACGATTTTTCTCTGGGAGAGATTGCCTCGGAATTTCAAATTAGCCGTCAGGCCGTGTATGAGCATATTAAACGTGCCGAGCAGGTGCTGGAAATGTATGAGGAAAAGCTCGGATTGCTTAGTAAACACGAGCGCAGAAGCCGAGATCTGGAAGAACTAAATACGGCGTTGTATGAAGCTTTCGGTAAAATCGGTGAACCCGATGAGGGCACTCTGCAACATGTTAATCAAATTGTAAATCGCCTGCAGGAATTGTAGGTCATATAGATTAGTAAACAAACAACCCTGGTAGACAAGGAGGTGCGAAAATATGGCATTTGAAGGATTATCGACCCGCTTGCAAAATGTATTCAGTAAACTGCGCGGCAAAGGAAAAGTGTCTGAGGATGATGTAGCTCAGGCGATGCGCGAAGTACGATTAGCTTTGCTGGAGGCGGACGTTAACTTCAAGGTTGTAAAGGACTTTATTGCCAAGGTGAAGGAGAAATCCATCGGCAAGGAAGTGATGGACAGCTTTACACCAGGTATGGTAATCATCGACATCGTGAACAAGGAACTGACCGAGTTGATGGGTGGCAGTCAAGCCAAGCTTGCCAAGGCAAACAAACCGCCTACGGTCATTATGATGGTGGGTCTCCAGGGCGCAGGTAAGACGACGACATCCGGTAAGCTGGCGAAGCTGCTGCAAAAGCAAAATCATCGCCCATTGCTTGTAGCTGGTGATATATATAGACCGGCTGCGATCAAGCAGCTACAGGTACTTGGTGAGCAGATTAATGCTCCTGTATTTACGCTTGGTGATCAGACAAGCCCGGTGGAGATTGCAAAACAGGGCTTACAGCATGCCAAGGATAACGGTAATGACTACGTTATTATAGATACTGCTGGTCGTCTTCATGTGGATGAAGAGCTTATGGAAGAGTTGCGTCAGATTCATGCGGACGTTAAGCCGGACGAAGTTCTGCTGGTTGTTGATAGCATGACTGGTCAGGATGCAGTAAACGTGGCAGAGCACTTTAACACCAGCTTGGAGTTAACAGGGGTTGTACTAACGAAGCTGGACGGTGATACCCGCGGTGGTGCGGCCTTGTCGGTTAAGGCTGTGACCGGATGCCCGATCAAGTTTGCTACATTGGGTGAAAAGCTGGATGCGATGGAGCCGTTTCATCCGGAACGGATGGCTTCACGGATTTTGGGTATGGGCGACATGTTGTCCCTGATTGAAAAAGCGCAATCCAATATCGACGCCGATAAGGCGAAGGAAATGGAACGGAAAATGCGCAATGCTGAATTTACCTTCGAAGATTTTCTGGAGCAGATGGATCAAGTTAAAAAGCTTGGCCCAATCGACCAGATTCTCGATATGATTCCCGGCATGGGCAATATGAAGCAAATGAAAGATGTCAAAGTGGATGATAAGCAGATGGGCCGGATTGAGGCTATCGTTCATTCCATGACCACACAAGAAAAGCAAAACCCGGACATGATTAATCATAGCCGCCGCAAGCGGATTGCTGTAGGCAGTGGAACATCACTGGCTGAGGTAAATCGCCTGATCAAGCAATTTGATGAAATGCGGCGCATGATGAAGCAGTTCTCAGATATGATGGGACCCAAGGGTGGCAAAAACAAAGCTCTGAAGCAGTTGAAGGGTATGGGTAAAGGTATGAAGTTTCCTTTCCGTTAAGGCTAATAGGCCGTTGGAATTATAGGATAACAATATACAGTCTACTTTTTGAAGGAGGTGAATTTTCGTGGCAGTTCGTATTCGTCTGAAACGTATGGGTGCACATAAAGCTCCTTTCTATCGCGTCGTGGTATCGGATTCCCGTTCCCCGCGTGACGGTCGTTTTATCGAAGAAATCGGTTATTACAACCCTATTACAGTACCAGCAGTTGTAAAAATTGATGAAGATAAAGCGTTGAAATGGTTGCAAGATGGCGCACAAGCATCCGATACAGTCCGCAACTTGCTTAGCAAAGCGGGCGTAATGAAAAAGTTTCATGAGCTTAAACAACAGAAATAAGGTGCTGATGCGGAGGGTCAACCATGGAAGAATTAGTGATAATCATTGCTAAGGCTTTAGTCGATCATCCGGAAGATGTAACCGTGAAGACCTTGGAGAAGGATCGGCTTGTCGTATATGAGCTTAGCGTGCATCCTGAGGATGTAGGCAAAATCATTGGCAAGCAGGGTCGTATCGCCAAGGCGCTTCGCACTGTGGTTACATCAGCAGCCGTTAAGATGGATAAACGGGTTACCGTAGACATCATATCTTAAAGATATACGAAAGTGGGTTAGGATGTATGTCCTAACCCTTTTTCGTACATGATGAAGATGATATGGAGCGGGACCGATTATATGCAGGAGGAACACGATGCAGCAATTCTTTAATGTCGGGAAAATTGTGAATACACACGGAATCCGCGGCGAGCTTAAAATATTAGCGACGACTGATTTCCCGGAGGATCGTTTTGACAAAGGCAGTGAGCTGTTGATCATTCCTGTGGATGGTAAAGCGCCGATCCCTGTAACTGTTGAAACAGCACGTTTTCAAAAAAATATGGTTGTAGCCAAATTCAAGGAATATCACAACATCAATGATGTTGAAAAGTATAAAGGCAGCTTATTGAAGGTATCCGCTGAACGGCTAGGCGAACTAGAGGAAAATGAGTTCTATTTTCATGAAGTTGTTGGCCTGGAAGTAGTGACAGAAGACGGAGAAAAGCTTGGTGTAGTGAAAGAGATTTTGACACCAGGAGCTAACGATGTATGGGTAGTCACAATGCCTGATGGTAAGGAACTGCTGTTGCCGTATATAGAAGATGTCATTTTGGATGTAAACGTGCCTGAAAAACGGGTTACGGTACGGTTGATGGAAGGACTACTGTAATGCGGGTGGATGTGCTGACCCTGTTTCCCGAAATGTTTGACGGTGTATTTAATGCAAGCATTCTGGGAAAAGCAAGGGATAAGGGAATCATATCACTGCAAGCGGTTAATTTTCGCCAATATGCCGGGAACAAGCATGGTCAAGTGGATGATACACCCTATGGCGGTGGGGGCGGGATGGTATTGAAGCCTGACCCGATTTTCACTGCGGTGGAGACGTTATTGGATGAAGCAGAGCATCCAACCATATTAGGGAACACAGACGAAGTTGTTCAAGGTGAAGAGGCCGGATTGAGTGCAGGTTTGAAAGCTCCGCGTATTATTTTGATGTGTCCGCAAGGTGAGACTTTTACGCAAAAGAAAGCGGAGGAGCTTGCTAAAGAGGACCATCTTATTTTTATATGCGGGCATTATGAGGGCTATGATGAGCGTATTCGCGAGTATTTGGTGACGGATGAGCTTTCTATCGGAGATTATGTGTTGACTGGTGGGGAACTGCCCGCCATGGTCGCTATAGATAGTGTGGCACGGTTGCTGCCTGGAGTGCTGGGCAATGAAACGAGTGCAGTAACGGACTCTTTCAGTACGGGTCTGCTGGAGTACCCGCATTATACGAGACCTGCTGAGTTTCGGGGCTGGAAGGTACCAGAGGTGCTGTTGTCAGGACATCACGTTAATATTGATGCCTGGAGACGACAGGAGGCGCTGTGTCGTACGATGGAACGTCGACCGGATCTGCTGGAGCAGGCTGAATTGACAAGCAAGGAACGGGTATGGATAGAGGAACAGCGCAAGATGGATTGATCATGGGAAGAGTGTATTGAAGAGCTTTAGCAATGAGTGGATTTGAAAGCAGGTGCTAACCTGTTTTATAATGTAATTAATTAAATATAATGTTTGGTCAAATCCCTTTTTCTTGTTGCAATGCGGTATCCTCCATGATACAATACATCTGTTGTGTGTAATACGGTGGTCCTCTGTGGATGATGAAGGAAACGGATGTGTTTCCAGAAGATGCATGAACACCTGTACGGAAGGAGGGAGTCATAGATGAATATCGTCCAAGCGATCACTGAAGAACAACTGCGTAAAGATTTGCCTAACTTTCGTCCCGGTGACACTTTGAAAGTGCACGTGAAAGTTATTGAGGGAACTCGTGAGCGTATCCAGTTGTTTGAAGGTGTTGTAATTAAACGCCGTGGTGGTGGAATCAGTGAGACTTTTACAGTTCGTAAAATTTCTTACGGTGTAGGTGTGGAAAGAACTTTCCCGCTTCATTCCCCGAAAATCGATAAAATCGACGTGGCTCGCCGTGGTAAAGTGCGTCGTGCGAAGCTTTATTATCTTCGTGAACTGCGCGGTAAAGCAGCGAGAATTAAAGAAATTCGTCGTTAATACAACGAATAACGAAAGGGGCTTGATTACAAGCTCCTTTCGTTTTTTCTACGTACATAGGGAACTGTGGATTATTGACCGTAAAGAGAGGACAGTGAGCTATGGAGCAAGAAGTAGGACAAGGAGCTATACAGCATCCGACTGAACAGGATGGCACACCCAAGCGTAAACCGAAAAATGAGATTTTCGAGTGGATCAAGGCCATCGTTATCGCGTTAGTGTTGGTCTTTTTAATCCGTTGGTTTCTTTTTAAGCCGTTTATTGTGGATGGTCCGTCGATGCAGCCAAACTTTCATACCGGAGAACGTGTCATTGTAAATGAAATTTTGTATGATTTCCGTTCCCCAAAACCGGGAGAGGTAATCGTGTTTCATGTGCCGGATGAAGGAAGAGACTTCATAAAGCGCGTCATTGCCGTTGAGGGCGACACGGTTAAGGTAGAAGGTGACACGATTACGGTGAATGGTAAACCTATTCAGGAGCCTTACTTGAAAGCTCCAGTGGAGGAAGCGCATCAAAATGGTGAGCTTTACAACAAGTTTACAAATTTCCCAAATGAAAATTTTAAGGATGGTAAAGTTCCGGCAGGACATATTTTTGTTATGGGAGATAACCGTTCCAACAGTACAGATAGTCGGATGATTGGATATATTGATTTGAAGGAAGTCGTCGGTCGTGCTGATGTTATTTTCTGGCCGGTGAAGGATATGAAGTGGATTAACCACTAGAACAACTAATATGCAGCATAGCTGCCGTAATCCTGACGCATAACCCTATGGGAAACGTTAGGAGTTACGATCAATGAGGTGATGACGGTGACGATACAATGGTTTCCTGGTCATATGACCAAAGCGCGCCGCCAAATTGAAGCAAAATTAAAGCTGATTGATTTGGTAATTGAGTTGATTGATGCTCGATTGCCGCTTTCCAGCCGAAATCCAATGATTGATGATATTTTGCAGGGCAAGCCGCGAATGATTATTTTAAATAAGGCAGATTTGGCGGACCCGGTTGTATCACAGCAGTGGATTGCCTATTTTAAGGAGCAAGGGCATATCGCCTTTCAGGTGGATGCTACAACAGGCACAGGGATGAAAGAAATTCCGGTTCAGGCCAAGTTGCTGCTTAAGGAAAAGATAGATCGACAGATATCAAAAGGTATGAATCCGCGCCCTATGCGTGCTTTGATTGTTGGTATTCCGAATGTTGGTAAATCGACTCTGATCAACCGTATGGCAGGACGTAGCATTGCGGCTACAGGCGATCGTCCTGGGGTGACGAAGGCACAGCAATGGATCAAGATTGGTGAAATTGAGCTGCTGGATACACCGGGTATTTTGTGGCCCAAATTCGAGGATCAGAATGTTGGTTATCGTCTGGCAGTTACAGGCGCGATCAAGGAAGAGATTTTGAATGTTGAGGATATCGCTTTTTTCGCGACAAAATATTTGGTTCAATATTACTGGGATGAGCTGGAAGCGCGCTTTGAGCTGACTGAACGTCCCGAGGATACGGAAAATGCCGATGAAATTGTCAGTGTCATGGAAGCGATTGGACGTAAACGCGGCTGTATTGTCAGCGGTGGACGTGTAGATCTCGAAAAGTCGTCAAAAATCATTTTACGTGAGCTGCGTGCAGGTAAGCTGGGACGTTTCAGTTTGGAAGCTCCTTACTGATTCGATTCTGCCTGATGTATCGGATACACCGCATAGCATAGTGTGGCAAGGAAGAACCTTCCCCATCTCTCCGGAGAGAGGAAGGTTTTTTGGTATGTGAAGGTAGGTTAACCAAAGGGGTTTTGGGATGGACAGGTCTGTGTTAAGCTGAATTAAATTGATGCAGAGCTTAAAATACATATAGATAGGCGGGTAGGGAGTATGGAAGAAAAAGCGGTAACGGACATGCTGCGCTATGAAAAAGAGTGCTGGGAGCAATCCTATGAGCGCATCGCTGGCATTGATGAGGTAGGCCGAGGATGTTTATTCGGGGATGTTGTGGCTGCGGCGGTCATTTTGCCGAACGGTGAGCTGCTGGAGGGCGTGGATGATTCCAAAAAGCTGACGGACAAAAAGAGGGAAACCTACTATGAGCTGATTATGGAGAAGGCCATCGCCGTAGGAGTCGGGTATGTGGACGCACGAACGATTGATGCCATCAATATTAAACAGGCAGCTCGTTTGGCTATGAAGCAGGCTGTTGAGGCTCTGCATGTATCTCCTGATTATTTACTTGTAGATGCAGAAAAGGTGGATTTGCCTATATCCCAGCTTTCTATTATTAAAGGAGATGCGAACAGCCAGTCTATTGCTGCGGCTTCTATTATTGCCAAGGTAACCCGTGATCGATTGTGCAAAGGTGAATGGGATGCAAAGTACCCGGAATATGGGATTGGCATACATAAAGGTTACGCTACGAAGCTGCATAGGGAACAAATTTTGACGCTGGGACCTACAGCAATGCATAGACGCAGCTTTCTTGGTAATTTGTTGATCGAGCAACCGACGTTGTTTGACCTGTAAATACTTATTATGAGTCGGGACTGTGCCGATATAATGTATACCTAAGGATTTTGCAAAATCCTGACCTAATAAAATAGGCCCCTTGAATATGGGGCATGAAGAGAGGAGGGACCCTATGAATATCGGATCTGTATTTCGAGGATTACTTGGTGATGTGAAGGCGGGAGAGGCTAAAAAGCTCGATATGCAGCCAGGTCAGGTCGTGCGAGGCGTCGTATTAAAGGTGTCTGAGGACGGCGGTGAGGCTGTGTTGCAAATTCAAGGTTCCCAGGTCAGAGCCAAGCTGGAAACCCCTCTTCAACCTGGGCAGTCCACATTACTCCAGGTCCAGCCAGCTTCTCCCAGCGGAATGACTGTACTTAAGCCTTTGAACGATGCAGCCAACACAGGGCAGCAGACTGTAGCGCTGGCAGATGTACTGGATTCGGTGGGACTACCGGATACAGCGCAGAACAGGGAGCTGATACAGGCGATGCAAAAGAATGGCGTACCGTTGACATCGGAAAATGCGGCTTCTTTACGAGACGCTTTGGCGAAGCAGCCGGGAAAAGTACAAATAGAGACTTTTGTGCAGGCAGCAGCGGTTGCCTTTCAACGTGGATTGCCGTTGACGGCGGAAAGTATAAACGGCCTGCGACAGGCGATGTTTGGCCCTCCTTTAAATGATCTTTTGTCTTCGCTGGAGCAGGAGCTTGAAGCAGTATTCAAGCAGCAAGGACAAGGAGCATCTGCTGACCGTACGGCGGGAGAAGCAACAGCGGTAAAGGGGGCTGACCGAATGTCCCCTGCTCCATCAGGCGCTTCTTCAGCTGTGATTGCAGATGCACCAGAAGGCCAAGCTCCTGTATTGTCCAAAGATGCCGCTGCTGTTGCTACAAAGCAGGCAGAAGTGGCACAGGCAGCAGGAGGCAAGGAGACGCTGAAAGGGACTCAGGCGGCAAATCTTGCTGCTATGGTGGGTGAAGCGGGCGCTTCGGCGACAGACACGGATGCTCCGACTGGAACTGCTGCATCTGTAGCTAAAGGTGCTGCCTCCGGGGAACCAGCACTAGCTAATGGGCGTGGAACCATAGCCACGGACGTGGTAGCGGACTCTGGTGTAAATGCACCTGAATCGGGCCCTGATGCATTGAGGGCTCCACGTGCCGGAGCGGAGCAGCCGCAAGCTGCTACAGCGGGTACACAGCAGCCTAAGAACGCCGACGCCGCTACAGCTGACCGTGCCGCCGCACCGCAGCCCGCTGCGGGCAACGCGGCCACGCCGGAGGCGCCTCTTCAGCGGCTGCGTACGCTGCTGCAAGAGCTGCGCGCGGCGGTGCCGCCCGCGCTGGGCACGGCTGCGCCGGAGCAGCCCGCAACAGAAGCACCGCAGCCTGCGGCTGGCGCTCTGCGGGCTACGGACGCTGCTGCTGTGCAGCCAGCGGCGTCCGTGCCGTCCAGCACGCAGCTCACCCCCACGGAGGACCCGTGGGTGGGCCGTGTGCTGAAGCTGCTCGGTGCAGAGCACGAGCAGCAGGTACACCGCGCGGCTGCACAGACCGCGCAGGGAACGGCGGCGGCCCGTATGGAGCCGCCGGAAGGAGCGCAGCCGCTGCCGGGATTAGCGGCTGCGGCGGGCGGTGCGGTGTCAGCGGACGCCGACACCGTGAAAGGGGCGCTGCTCCAGTTAATGAGCAGCGCTGACCTGCCGCCCGCTCTGAAAGAGACGGCGCAGCAGGTCGTGCAGCACCTGACGGGTCAGCAGCTGCTGCTGAATACGGATCGGACGGCCCCTTTTGCACAGGTACACATGTTTATTCCATTTGTCGGTCCGGATGGTCGTGAAACAGCTACGATCCAGATTCAGTCTCGACGTGGTAAACGCGGGGAGCTGGATGCATCCAACTGCCGGCTTTGGTTTGATTTGGACATGAAGGCGCTAGGGCCGACATTGGTGGATGTGCAAGTCGTGGACCGGATTGTGAGCCTCAAGCTCCATAACGATCAGGATTGGGCCGCTTCGCTGTTGACCAGTGGGCGTGAATCCATTCATACGGCGCTGGAATCACTAGGATATCAGCTTTTATCGTTGCGTACCGAACCGATGCCGATAAGGACTGGACAGGAGAGCAAAGGTCTGGTCTCTTCGGAGGTACAAAGCTATGTGCCTCAGCCGTATAAAGGAGTCGATCTTAAAATATGAAAGAGCCGTTGGAGGCTCCTTCTCCTTCCAGGAAGAAGGCTGTCGCCCTTAAATATACGCCCGGTGAGAGCGAAGCCCCAATCGTCGTTGCCAAAGGAAGCGGTCGTATTGCGGATAGCATTTTGGAAAAAGCCAAAGAGCACGGCGTTCCCGTTCAAGAGGATGCCGCACTGGTTGAGGTATTGTCCAAGCTTGATTTGGATGAGCAAATTCCTGCTGAGCTATATCAGTTAGTGGCAGAGGTGCTCACCTATATATATCAAATAGATAAGCTTGCTCCAAGGGATGACAGCTGATGAGGGACATGAGGACCGGAGGCAAGGATCACCGAAAAGCCAAAGGAGCTTTGGGTGAACAGGCAGCGGCTTCGTTTTTGGAAAATCGGGGTTATCGTATCATAGAGCGTAACTGGCGATGTCGTAGCGGTGAAATGGATCTGATTGCCGCGCAGGATGATATTCTCGTGTTTATTGAAGTACGTAGCCGAAGTAGCTCCAATTATGGAACGCCTGCAGAATCAATCACGGCACGTAAAATAACCCAGGTTCGCCAGACAGCCGCTGTTTATCTGCATATGAACGGGATAGAGGATGTTCCAATCCGTTTTGATATGATCTCTGTACGATTGATTGACGAAACCGCAGTCGTCACGGAGCACATAATTGAGGCATTTTAAAAGAGCGATAAATTTTTTGAAGGTTCATTTCGAATTTTATATGTACAGGTTGACAGGAAGGAATGCTAAAGGTATATTTTATTGAGAATGGTTATCATTTTGAAAATATAGTTATAGTGATATCCACGAGCTATACCTGTGAAGGAGGATATACGTGACAGAGCAACCCTTTAGTGAACATGTCATAGATGTAATTCAGGAACGACGGACCATTAAACGGTTCAAATCCGACCCCATTTCGGTAGATACCATTAAAGAACTGCTGGACGTTGCTGTATGGGCCCCCAATCATAAAATGCGTGAGCCATGGCGTTTTCTCTTGTTTGCCGGTGACGGCCGGAAAAAGCTTGCTGAAGCTATTGAAGCCGATATTGGCAAGGATAATAAATTCGAAAGCGGCATTTTACACAATCCGATTCAGCTTTTAGTTGTGTTGGAGGAAGACCCTCGTCAGGCAGTTTGGGATGAGGATTTTGCAGCGGTTAGTGCCCTTGTACAAAACTTTATGCTTGCCGCATGGAGTAAAGGAATCGGAACGTTCTGGGTCACCAAGCCTTTTCTTTATTCGCCGAAATTCCGCAAGCATTTGGGAATCCAGCCTGGTGAGAAGGTCATAGGCATGGTGTATGCAGGTTATCCTGAAGTCATCCCAGAACCAAGACCACGTATTCCAGCAGCAGATAAGCTAACCCTGTTTGACAAATAATCTTTTGTCGAATAACCTTGATTAGACAGCTTGAAAATTAAAGATGTAACATTACATTTGCAACAGATGAAAATTTGGAAGCACCTTTTTTCATATATGCAATGCTCCCTAGGGGAGACATTTCAATATGAGGAGAGGTGTTTTTTTGTTATGTATGGAAAACTACATGGAGCTTGTCTTTATGGAATAGACGGTGTCCTGATTGAAGTTGAGACTGATTTGTCTAATGGGTTACCTCAAACTGCGATCATCGGATTGCCGGATTCAGCCATTCGAGAGGCTGTAGAGCGCGTAAGAGCAGCGATCAAAAACTGCGGTTTCAAATATCCGTCCCAGCGTGTAACCATAAATTTGGCTCCTGCTGATTTACGTAAGGAAGGCTCATCCTTTGACTTTGCAATCGCTTTGGGACTGCTGACAACTAGCGGACAAGTCGTTTTACCTGTGGGGGAACGAACGTTATTTATCGGTGAACTAGCGTTAGACGGAAGTATTCGCCCCGTGAATGGGGTATTGTCTATGGTTGATTTGGCCAAGCGAGAAGGATTTCATTCGGTGCTGCTTCCTGAGGAAAATGCAGGTGAGGCATGTCTGATCACGGGTATACGTATTTACGCGGTTCGTCATCTGATGGATCTCATTCCAGCAAAAGATCACGGACAATACGCTATTGAAGATCAATCAAAAGATCGGAATTCTAACTACTTACCTGATCCAATGGATGATGAGGCAACTAATCAAACAGCTAATCAAATAATTAGTCAAGACATTAAGCAAGCTATGGATCCAGCTCCTACGCCAATCCCGAATGAAGCCGAACACTATGCCCAAGATAAGCGTATTACTGCTAGACAGCAGATCATTATCCACACTTATGACCATTTGCCTCAGGCAGATCAGATACCTATGGGTGAGGTCAAAGAGATAATTGACGCTATGGAGGATTACAGCGATGTATTGGGCCAGCTACACGCCAAACGAGCGCTGGTTATCGCTGCTGCTGGAATGCACAATATCCTCCTTATCGGGCCGCCAGGTGCCGGAAAAACGATGCTTATCCGCAGGCTGCCATCCATTCTGCCGCCCTTGACCGAAAAAGAGGCATTGGAGGTTACCAAAATTTACAGCGCCGCCGGCAAGTGGAAGGAGTCGTCGCCTCATTTGATGAACATTCGCCCCTTCCGTTCACCTCATCATACGATTTCCGCTGCTGGACTGGTGGGTGGCGGTGGCATTCCCAAGCCGGGAGAAATTAGCCTTGCCCATCGGGGGATTTTATTTCTGGATGAGTTACCTGAGTTTAGTCGTCATGTGCTAGAGGTACTGAGGCAGCCGTTGGAAGATCGCAATGTAACAATTAGCCGTTCACGTGCAGTTTTTAAGTACCCGGCACACTTTTTACTTGCAGCTTCTATGAACCCGTGTCACTGCGGCTTTTTCGGAAGTGATACGCAACATCAGCGCTGTACCTGTTCACCTGCTGCGGTAGCCCGCTATCGTTCGCGTATTTCTGGTCCATTACTGGACCGGATCGATCTTCAGCTTGAGGTATCGCAACCGAAGGATTGGCGTGAGGAAAAGGAGTCACTGTCATCCGCTGAAATGCGAAGACAGGTACTAGCTGCTCAAGCGATACAAATCGATAGGTACAGCAAGCTTCCTTTTTCATGGAATAGCGAACTATCCGGTCAAATGCTCCGGAAATATGCGGTATTAGAACTCAATGCGGCAGAGCTGCTTGATCAGACGATGGATGCGCTCGGTTTAAGCATGCGTGCGTATGATCGAATTCTCAAGCTGTCACGCACGATTGCAGACTTGAGTCAATCAGAGAAGATCACTGTGTCGCATATAGCTGAAGCCATTCAATATCGGAATATGGACAGGGCACATGCCAATATTTCAGAAGAATAACGCGGCATAGAAGTAATTCCATAGACAAAAAAAGCTCCAGACGCTAAGTTCTGGAGAAGAAAAAAGATTATGACAACGTGATTATACAATAAGTATATCAATTCCGTATATACGATTATGCATCATCTCCCATGTTACTTGATGGAAGAAAAACCAGCTATCCATCCTTTGTTGAGAAGGTGTAGCTGAAAGTATACAAAGCCTCCGAACCAGAAACAGCTCGGAGGCTTTTTTGTAAAAATCGGATTAGAGCACGTTCAGCTTGACTTCAATGTTGCCGCGGGTAGCGCGGGAGTAAGGACACTGTTCATGTGCGCCTTCTACCAGCTTTACCGCTGTTTCATGGTCAACGCCTTTCACCAGTACATCGAGGTTTACTCCGATTCCAAAGCCGCCGTCTTCAACTTTACCGAAATTGACCGTTGCTGTTACTTCGGTACCTTCATGTTTAATACGCTGCATGCGGGCAACCATATTCAAAGCACTGTCAAAACACGCTGAATAGCCTGCTGCGAACAATTGCTCAGGATTCGTACCCGCGCCACCAGCACCGCCCATTTCTTTGGGTGTATCAATATTTAAACGAAGTTCAGGGGAAGAAGACTCGACATAACCATTACGTCCACCAACTGCTTTCACTGTGGTTTCATACATTTTTTGTTGAATGGTCATCATAATTCGATCACTGCCTCTCGTTCAATTTATATTTTACACAATTTAATTTATCAAAATAATTATTATTTGTAAAGTGTTTTGTGCAATTAGCATGCTTTTTGATATATAATGTGATAAAATTATGACGAAAGTAGGTGATCTGACAGCATGGACAATAACAAACTGAATGAAGGTACAGCATTAAAACTTGATAATCAGTTATGCTTTGCCATATATGCGTGCTCCAGAGAGATTACGAAGCTATACCAGCCTTATCTGGAAAATATTGGTGTGACATACTCACAGTATTTGGTGCTCATTGTGTTGTGGGAGCGCGAGGAATGTACAGTGAAGGAATTAGGCGAGGCGTTGTATCTGGACTCAGGCACACTGACCCCGTTATTGAAAAGATTGCAGAATGCCGGACTCATTGACCGGAAGCGTTCGACTCAGGATGAACGTAAGGTGCTGATTTCTTTGACTCCTGAAGGAAGTGCATTGCGGGAAAAAGCGCAATCTGTACCGGGATGTATTCAGGAAAAAACAAGCATGACCCATGATCATTTCGGTTCGCTTCTGCATCAATTCAATGATCTACTGGATCGAGTTCATGAAGCGAATGTGCAGGTTGAAAAATCATAATCGGTATTTCCGGCTACATTACGAATTTCTTGTTATGTAGCAGCCCGTAGCTGGATGAAGGAATGCCCCAATGAACTAAAGTACCTCTCATACGGATTTAATAAATTCCGCACTTGAAGAGGTTCTTTTTTTTGTATTCTATTAAGATAAATATCCATTAATATCCAAGCATTCGATTTTGGGAATGATAATGATATCAAAATACTGTAATTCATAAGGTTAAATTATAAGGAAAGCGTTTTAAAAACATGTTACAATGATGTAGGTTTAGTATAGATTTCCTTGTGAACCGCCCTTGTTGCAGTCATGTTGATAGGAGGATTCCAGAATGAATATCCATGAATATCAGGGTAAAGAAGTATTGAAGCAGTACGGAGTGGCTGTACCGAACGGTAAGGTTGCCTATACGGTGGAGGAAGCCGTTGCTGCAGCAGAATCGCTTGGAAGCGCTGTTACGGTGGTAAAGGCGCAAATTCATGCCGGTGGACGTGGTAAAGCGGGCGGTGTGAAGGTGGCCAAAAGCTTGGATGAAGTGCGTACCTATGCTTCTGAAATTTTGGGTAAGGTACTGGTGACACATCAGACCGGGCCTGAAGGCAAAGAGGTTAAACGCCTTTTGGTAGAGGAAGGCTGCGATATTCGTAAAGAGTATTACGTCGGTGTTGTCGTGGATCGTGCGACCGGACGTGTCGTGATCATGGCCTCAGAAGAAGGCGGTACGGAAATCGAAGAGGTAGCTGCGGCTACTCCGGAGAAAATTTTTAAAGCGGTTGTTGATCCGGCGATTGGGCTTCAGGTATATCAGGCGCGCAAACTGGCGTATGACATTAACATCCCGAATGAGCTGGTGAACAAGGTGGTTAAGTTCATGCAGGCGCTCTATGAAGCTTTTGTGGACAAGGATTGTTCGATTGCAGAGATCAATCCGTTGGTCGTCACAGGTGACGGGAATGTGCTGGCGTTGGATGCCAAACTGAATTTTGACTCTAATGCGCTGTTCCGCCACAAGGATATTTTGGAGCTGCGTGATTTGGACGAAGAGGACGAGAAAGAAATCGAAGCTTCCAAATACGATCTGAGCTACATCGCATTGGACGGAAATATTGGGTGTATGGTCAACGGGGCAGGTCTTGCAATGGCGACGATGGACATTATCAAATATTACGGTGGCGATCCGGCCAACTTCCTGGACGTAGGGGGCGGTGCGACGACAGAAAAGGTAACCGAAGCGTTCAAAATCATTTTGTCCGATCCGAAGGTAAAGGGCATTTTTGTGAACATTTTCGGCGGAATTATGCAGTGTGACATTATTGCGAACGGTGTGGTGGAGGCTGCCAAGCAATTGGGGCTGACACGTCCGCTTGTTGTCCGTCTCGAAGGTACGAATGTCGAGTTGGGTAAACAGATTTTGGCGGAATCCGGTTTGAATATCGTGGCGGCTGATTCCATGGCGGACGGTGCCCAGAAAATCGTCGAACTTGTTCAATAGCCTGTTTGCATTCCGATATGCCGAATAAACGATAGGGGATGTGAAGATCGTGAGTATTTTGGTTGATAAGCATACAAAGGTGATTACACAGGGGATTACGGGAAAAACGGCGTTATTCCACGCCAAGGGTGCGCTTGATTATGGCACACAGATGGTAGGAGGCACCTCTCCAGGCAAGGGCGGCACCGAGGTGGAAATTACGCTGGAGAACGGACAGCAGGTCAAGTTGCCCGTGTTTAACACAGTCAGCGAAGCGAAGACTGCTACAGGCGCGACAGCGAGTGTTATTTATGTGCCGCCTGCTTTTGCTGCGGATTCCATTTTGGAGGCTGTGGATGCAGAGTTGGACCTCGTGATTTGTATAACCGAGGGCATTCCGGTGCTTGATATGATCAGGGTAAAACGTTTTATGGAAGGTAAAAAGACCGTTCTGATCGGTCCTAACTGTCCAGGCGTAATTACACCGGGAGAGTGCAAAATTGGCATCATGCCGGGCTACATTCATCTGCCGGGCCATGTAGGCGTTGTGTCACGTAGTGGCACGCTGACCTATGAAGCGGTGCATCAGCTGACTACCCGGGGCATCGGACAATCCTCTGCGGTAGGTATCGGCGGGGACCCGGTTAAAGGATCGGAATTTATTGATATTTTGCAACGCTTCAATGAAGATCCTAACACGCATGCTGTCATTCTGATCGGAGAAATCGGCGGTACAGCCGAGGAGGAAGCTGCCGAGTGGATTCGAGACAATATGAAGAAACCGGTGGTCGGTTTTATCGGCGGTGTGACTGCGCCTCCAGGCAAACGAATGGGGCATGCGGGCGCCATCATTTCCGGTGGAAAAGGAACTGCCAAGGAGAAAATCGCTACGCTTGAAGCCTGTGGTATTAAGGTGGCACCGACTCCTTCCGAGATGGGCTCGACGCTGGTCAGTGTGCTGGAAGCACGTGGTATTTTGAATTTATGTACTACACATTAAATCGTGTTTCTTCATTAATATACAAGCTGTAAAATGGCATCGAAATTTGCCGCTTGCTAGTGTATAATGAAAGAAAGGTAAGCAACCTTTTTGTCTTCTTAAACAGGGGATGAAAAGGTTGCTTTTTTTTGCGTTAGGACAGGGTCATATGGGAAACGCTTGCAAAATGATACGTTGTGCCACAAAATAAGGGAGGGTTCACTCTTCCCGTGAATGGGGGAACCGCAGTTTGGAAGAAAGATGGCTTTTGCTGGGTTTGCATGAATTAGAGGGTATCGGTAGAAAAACAATTCAGCGTATTTGGTCGAGTGACTACCGACTGCATGAACTGCTGCATTTTAGCGAGCAGAAATGGATTGAGGTAGGTTTAAATCCCGCTCAGGCCCGTATAGCGGCGCAGCGTTACGATGAAGATTGGGTACATGAAATATATCAGCGCGTTCGATCCGGCCATATCGGAGTGATTACTTATCTGGATGAGGATTATCCCTTATTAATGAAGGAAACGGTTGACGCGCCTTGGGTATTGTATACGAAAGGGGACATTTCACTTTTGCATACATGCTCTGTAGCTATGGTGGGGACCCGCATTCCTACGGCTTATGGACGCAGAGCGGCCGAAATGCTGACAGAGGGATTGTGTGATGCAGGCATGACAGTAGTCAGTGGCTTGGCGAGAGGGATCGACAGTATTTGCCACGAAGCTGCCCTGCGCCGGGGAGGCCATACGATTGGGGTGCTTGGAACAGCGATTGATCAAATTTATCCACCCCAAAATGCATCTTTATTTGCAGAGATGGCGAGCAGAGGCTTGATTGTATCGGAATATCCACCAGGCACCAGATCGCATCCGGGAATGTTTCCCCAGCGTAACCGGATCATTGCCGGTCTGACACGGGGAACCGTTGTCGTGGAAGCAGATGTAAGAAGCGGTTCTCTAATTACAGCTGATGCTGCGTTGGAGGCAAATCGAGATGTGTTCGCCGTTCCGGGACCGATTACATCACCGAAGAGCAGAGGTACGTTAAGTTTGATTAAGCAAGGGGCGAAAACGGTCACCGAAGCTTCGGATATTGTAGAGGAGTACGTAGCCGATTTGCGTACAAGGGATGTTTCTTCATACAATAGAGAGCAGAGTCTGGTTGTGAATGGGGTCTCCAAAGTAGCAGTGAGTGAGACTTCCGAGGAAAAGCGTGTCGTGCTGTTACTGGAGCAGGGAACCCTGACACTGGATGAACTGCTTGAAGCAACTGCTTGGGATTTTGGACTTTTACACTCAGTTCTGTTATCGTTAATCATAAAAAAAAGGATCGCCCAGCTTGCGGGTACAAAATACAAACTTATTTAATAGTTGATTTTGCAAATCCTTAATGTAGTAATTGCACAAATTCAGTATTAAACATCCGGGGATGGGAGTTTAGATATTTATCCGCATAGCGGACTCCTGGTCCCTACCTTCTTCCTGAAATGTGTTGACTTTATAGCTCGGAGCGTCTCTGCGCTATAACTCACCACATTTCAGGAAGTCTATCCTATTGTACGTAATTGAGAGGAGGAAGAGCCTATGGCGGATTCACTCGTCATCGTGGAATCGCCTTCCAAGGCGAAGACGATCGGCAAATACTTGGGCAGCAAATATATCGTCAAGGCTTCCATGGGTCATATCAGGGATTTGCCAAAGAGTCAGATCGGCGTAGAGGTTGAAAATGATTTTAATCCCAAATACATTACCATTCGAGGAAAAGGCTCAATTTTGAAAGAATTAAAGGATGCCAGAAAAAAAGTAAAAAAAGTATATTTGGCGGCTGACCCGGATCGCGAAGGCGAAGCTATTGCTTGGCATTTGGCGCATGCGCTGGATCTGGACGATACAGCAGACTGCCGCGTTGTATTTAATGAGATCACAAAGCAGGCCGTCAAGGATGCTTTTAAAACACCACGCAAAATCAATATGGATTTGGTCAATGCCCAACAAGCACGGCGGATTCTTGATCGGCTTGTTGGCTACAAAATCAGTCCATTGCTTTGGAAAAAGGTAAAGAAGGGCTTGTCCGCAGGGCGTGTGCAGTCGGTTGCCGTGAAAATTATCCTGGACCGGGAAAACGAGATTAATGAGTTTGTGCCGGAAGAGTATTGGACGATCACAGCCAAACTGGCGATTAAGGAAAGTACCTTTGAGGCGAAATTCCATCAGCTTCGTGGCCAAAAGAAAGAGCTCTCCAGCGAAGCGGATGTACAAGAAGTGCTGGAGGCTATCGGCAAGTCGTCTTACAAGGTCCGTGATGTGAAAGAGAAAGAGCGTTTGCGCAATCCTTCTCCACCATTCACGACTAGCTCCTTGCAGCAAGAGGCGGCTCGGAAACTCAACTTCCGTGCATCCAAAACAATGTCCGTGGCCCAGCAGCTGTATGAGGGTGTGGACTTGGGCAAGGAAGGAACCGTGGGTCTGATTACGTATATGCGTACGGATTCCACACGAATCGCCGTCTCGGCCCAAGAGGAAGCGAAGGAATTCATTATTCAGAAATATGGTGAAGCTTTTGTACCTGAAAGTCCTCGTCAATATTCCAAAAAAGCGGCCAACGCCCAGGATGCACATGAAGCGATTCGTCCAACCTCCGCGCTGCGTGATCCGGAAACGGTTAAGCCGTTTATGAGCCGTGATCAGTTCCGTTTGTACAAACTGGTATGGGAGCGTTTTATGGCCAGTCAGATGGCTTCGGCAATTATGGATACCTTGTCCGTTGATATTGAAGCGGGTGAGACTATATTCCGTGCAGCCGGTTCGAAGGTTCGTTTTCCAGGCTTCATGAAAGTGTATGTGGAGGGGAATGACGACGGCAAAACCGAAGAAGATAAGCTGCTGCCGCCGCTTAAACCGGGCGACAAGCTGAAAAAGGAATCGGTTGAGCCGAAGCAGCATTTCACGCAACCGCCTCCCCGTTATACAGAAGCACGGCTGGTGAAAACGCTGGAGGAACTGGGTATCGGGCGTCCGAGTACGTATGCACCGACACTGGAAACTATTCAGAAGCGTGGCTATGTCGCCATTGAAGAGAAGAAGTTCTTCCCTACAGAGCTGGGAGAACTGGTCATCGAGCAGATGGAGGAATTCTTTCCTGAAATTCTGAACGTGGAGTTCACGGCCAATATGGAGGGTGATCTTGATCACGTAGAAGAAGGCGAAGGAGACTGGGTCAAGGTCTTGAGTGACTTTTACGAGTCGTTTGAGAAGCGTCTGGAAGTGGCAGAGGAAGAAATGAAGGAAATTGAGATAAAGGATGAAGAATCCGATGTCATTTGTGACAAATGTGGCAGCCCGATGGTGTATAAGCTCGGCCGCTTTGGTAAATTTCTAGCTTGCTCTGCGTTCCCGGATTGTCGTAATACGAAGCCGATTGTCAAGGATATCGGAATTAATTGTCCTACATGTGGTGAGGGCCATGTGGTGGAACGGCGGAGTAAAAAAGGACGTATCTTTTATGGATGTGATCGTTATCCTGAATGCGATTTTGTATCCTGGGATAAACCGTCTATTAAGCCTTGTCCAAGTTGTGCTAGCCTAATGGTTGAAAAACGTACCAAAAAGGGAACGAAGCTCAACTGTACCGTCTGCGATCACAGTGAAATGCTGGAAGATAGCGACGAGGGTGTAGAGACTTCATAAGAACAACAATAGCAGGGGGATTTAAACGTGAGTGAACTACAAAAGGTAACGGTCATCGGAGCAGGTTTGGCGGGCAGCGAAGCTGCCTGGCAGATTGCAAGCCGTGGTGTGCCTGTTAAGTTATATGAAATGAGACCGGTTGTCAAAACACCGGCACATCATACAGATAAATTTGCCGAGCTGGTGTGCAGCAATTCTTTACGGGCAAATGGTTTGACTAACGCGGTAGGTGTGCTGAAGGAAGAAATGAGAATATTGAACTCCTTGATTTTGAATGCCGCAGATCGTCATGCTGTTCCGGCTGGTGGTGCGCTGGCGGTGGATCGAGATGGATTTTCCGGCCATATTACAGATACCCTTCATCAACATCCGCTTATTGAGGTTGTCAATGAGGAGCTTCAGGAAATTCCACAGGATGGGATCGTGGTCATTGCTACCGGTCCTTTAACTTCTCCGGCTTTGTCGGAACAGATTAAATCGCTGATGGGAGAAGAGTATTTTTACTTTTACGATGCGGCGGCCCCGATTGTGGAGAAGGACTCTATCGACATGAGCAAGGTTTATCTGGCTTCCCGCTATGATAAGGGAGAAGCAGCCTACTTGAACTGTCCGATGAATGAAGCGGAATTTGACGCTTTTTATGAGGCGCTGATTACGGCTGAGGTGGCACAAGTTAAGGAATTCGAAAAAGAAATTTATTTCGAAGGCTGTATGCCTATTGAAGTGATGATGCAGCGAGGTAAGCAGACGGCATTGTTTGGACCGATGAAACCAGTGGGTCTCGTGAACCCACATACAGGAGAGCTGCCACATGCCGTTGTACAGCTTCGTCAGGATAATGCGGCGGGTACACTGTACAACCTGGTTGGGTTCCAGACTCATCTGAAATGGGGAGAGCAAAAGCGCGTATTTTCCATGATACCGGGCCTGGAGAATGCAGAGTTTGTACGTTATGGTGTAATGCATCGCAACACCTTTATTAATTCCCCACAGCAGCTTCATCCGACCTATCAGTTCAAAGGCAGAAGTAATCTGTTCTTTGCCGGACAAATGACTGGAGTAGAAGGGTACGTGGAATCTGCGGCCTCGGGTTTGCTGGCGGGAATGAATGCAGCACGTGCGGCGAGTGGACAAGAAATGTTTGTATTCCCAGCGGAAACGACACTGGGAAGTATGGCCCGTTACATCACAACCGCTGATTTCAAGCATTTTCAGCCGATGAATGCGAACTTCGGTCTGCTGCCAAAGCTGGAAATGCGTATTCGCAACAAGAAGGAAAAGAACGAAGCGCTTGCTAACCGTGCGCTGGAAAGCTTGCGTGGTTACATCAACGAAGCGGAAGTTATGTCAGCCGAAGTACAGGCATAAGGATGAAGGAAAAGGAGGAGCGCGTTATGGATATGTCCTTTCATGCTACCACCATCTGTGCTGTACGCCACAATGGCAAGGGAGCTATTGCTGGTGATGGTCAGGTAACGTTCGGTAACAGTGTCGTCATGAAGCAGACGGCAAAAAAAGTACGCAGATTATACCGTGGTCAGGTGGTAGCAGGTTTTGCCGGCTCGGTGGCGGATGCCATCACATTGTTTGAAAAGTTTGAAAACAAGCTGGAGGAACATCACGGCAACCTTCAGCGGGCTGCGGTGGAACTGGCTAAGGACTGGCGGCAGGACCGTATCCTGCGTAAGCTGGAGGCTTTGATGATTGTTATGGATCAATCCGGAATGCTACTCATTTCCGGGGGTGGTGAAATTATCGAGCCGGACGATGATGTGCTTGCCATCGGCTCAGGTGGAAATTTTGCATTGGCGGCGGCGCGCGCATTCAAGCGTCATGGCTCCGGTATGGAGGCAAAGGATATGGCCAGGGAAGCGCTGGAGGTTGCCTCGGAAATATGTGTATATACGAACAATCAGATTATCGTGGAAGAACTGTAAATCGGCTCTGAGTATTCAAGGGTGGAGGAGTGCAAAATGAATAATCAATCGTTGACGCCCAGACAAGTTGTATCCGAGCTGGATAAATATATTGTCGGACAGAAGCAGGCTAAAAAATCCGTTGCCGTTGCCTTGCGCAACCGTTATCGGCGCAGCAAGCTGCCGGATGATATCCGGGATGAAATTGTGCCCAAAAATATTTTGATGATCGGTCCGACGGGCGTGGGTAAAACCGAAATTGCACGCAGACTGGCCCGACTCGTGGGAGCTCCTTTTATTAAGGTAGAGGCGACTAAGTTCACAGAAGTGGGTTATGTCGGCCGGGACGTGGAATCCATGGTGCGTGACTTGATGGAAACCTCGATTCGTATCGTTAAAGCGGAGCGGACGGAGAATGTGAAGGACAAAGCCGAGGACATGGCGAATGAACGGATTGTCAGTATTCTTGTACCTACGGAGAAATCAAATAAATCCCAACGCAACCCTTTTGAAATGCTGTTTGGCAATAACACCGGGAATTCGGTAGAGGAAGAACCCCCGCAACAGGACACATCCTTGGCAGAGAAACGGCGTAAGGCTAAATTCGATCTATTGTCTGGCAAGCTTGAAGATGAAGTTATTGAGATTGATGTGGAGGATACCGCACCCAATATGCTGGATATGTTTGCTGGGCAGGGAAATGAGCAAATGGGTATGAATATGCAGGAAATGTTTGGAAGCTTTCTGCCAAAGCGGACTAAAAAGCGCAAGTTGCCAGTGAAGGAAGCCCGCAAGGTGCTCATTCAGGATGAGGCTGCCAAGCTGATCGACATGGATGATGTCATTCAGGAGTCCGTGAAACGTGCTGAACAATCCGGTATCATTTTTATTGATGAAATCGACAAGATTGCCAGCCAGGGCAAGGGCAGTGGTCCTGATGTATCTAGAGAAGGTGTCCAGCGCGATATTTTGCCTATTGTCGAGGGTTCTACCATTATGACTAAATACGGCCCAGTAAGGACAGATTATATTCTTTTTATCGCCGCTGGAGCTTTTCATGTTGCTAAGCCTTCTGATCTGATCCCTGAGCTGCAGGGACGTTTTCCAATCCGTGTT
The DNA here is from genome assembly GCF_050467745.1 of Paenibacillus sp. NRS-1781. Lineage (NCBI taxonomy): Bacteria > Bacillati > Bacillota > Bacilli > Caryophanales > Paenibacillaceae > Paenibacillus > Paenibacillus sp. NRS-1781. The sequence continues at coordinate 78,790 of NZ_JBITPI010000024.1, read as the reverse complement.
GAACTGAGCAGTCTCACATTGGATGAATTTGTATCCATTTTAACAGAGCCTAAAAATGCGTTGACTAAGCAATACACGGATTTGCTTCGTACCGAAGAGATTGAAGTAGAATTTTCGGCGGAAGCCATCCGTGAAATTGCCAGCATTGCCGAGTCTGTAAACCGGAACACGGAAAACATCGGTGCGCGCCGCTTGCATACGATTTTGGAGAAGTTGTTGGAGGATTTGTCCTTCGAGGCTCCAGAGCTTACTTTAGACCGCATGATCATTACCCCGGAATATGTTCGGGAGAAGCTGGGTGATATTGCCCAAAACAGGGACCTTAGTCAGTATATTTTATGAGCGGGAGCTTTTAAAATAGGATGCGTTGTCTAGAATAACACTATCTTGCACCGTCACATAGACCTAGATGAGCGCCCCTTAGATGATTTTTCTGTCTATTCCAAAAGTAGGACGTATAATCTTTTACAGGTGCAAAGTGCTAAGAAAACATTCATTTCATTGAAAAAAACCTGAAAAATTTAACATTTTATGCATCGAAAGCCCTCTTTTTTAAAAAAGATAGGGCTTTTTTCTTATTGTAATTAGGTCCCAACTCTACGAAACTTAGAATATATGACACAAAGCAATTATTTTCTACTTAAGACCTAAGAGAAATGTATAATTATGAAATTTTATTGTCGAAAAAAAGTGAAAAATCTTGTTTTATTGAATCTTACTTTGGAGTAGACGCTGGAAGGAGGAGCTAAATGAATCTGCTGGGTGATATGAGCTTTCAAAAACTTCAGGCAGGTGTTCAGGCGGCAAATACGAGACAACGTGTGATAGCCAACAACATTTCCAATGAGGATACCCCGTATTTTAAGCGTTCAGAGGTTTCATTTGAAGAATTGCTTCAGCAGCAAATGGGTGGCGACGTGACACCATTACGTGGAAAAGTAACCAATGCGAAACATTTTCAGATAGGACCTGTGAACTCCATTCCAGATGCTGTCGTCACCAAAGATGGGTATTCTGTCATGAACAACAATATGAATAACGTGGATATCGACAGAGAAATGAGCCTTATGGCTGAGAATCAACTGAGATATAATACCTACATCCAAGAAATTAGTGAACGCATCAAAATGATGAGAACAGCGGTAGAAGGGAGATAGGACCAGGTGAAGATTAACAACGGCTTTGATATCAGCGCCTCTGCTCTTACGGCCCAAAGGTTGCGGATGGATGTCATATCAAGCAACATTGCGAATGCAGAGACAACCCGGGCAAAAGTGGAGAATGGGCAAGCGGTTCCATACCGGAGAAAAACGGTTGTTTTGGAGCCTAACCAATCTCGGTTTGCCGATGTTTTGCAGGCTCAAATGGAAGGAAAAGGAATAGGCGCCGCTGGCGTTAAGGTTTCGCAAATACAGGAAGATCAGTCACCTTTGAAGCCTGTGTATAATCCGGGTCACCCGGATGCTGATAAAGATGGCTATGTATATATGCCTAACGTAGACATTATGAAAGAAATGGTAGACATGATTTCCGCAACACGCTCTTACGAAGCCAATGTAACAGCTCTGAATGCATCCAAGGCAATGGTTTCCAAGGCACTTGAAATCGGTCGCTAAGTTCCAGGACTACTAACTACAGAATAGGGAGAGTAAAACATGATCCAGAACGCCATGTTTAATGTACAGACACCGGCAATACAGCAAATTCAATCGCCTAACAATGAGTTGACGAAAGCGACACCTTCCGAATCCTTGAAGGATTTTGGTTCGTTCCTAAAGGATGCGCTCAATGAAGTGGGGCAGCAGGAAGCCGCTACACACACGATGTCCGACCAGTTCATGGCAGGAAAAGTTGATGTTGATCAGGTCTTGATCACTTCCCAACAAGCGCTGCTTTCTCTGCAGCTTACTACTCAAGTCCGAAACAAAGCGATTGAAGCCTATCAGGAGATCATGCGTACACAGATGTAAAGAGGATCTAGCAAAGTTTCGGATGGGGTGACGGAGTGAACGAGAGAATCGCCCAATATCGGGATAAGATTTCCGGGTATTGGAATAATTTCAGCAAAAAACAGAAGATATTACTTGTTTCGACAATGGCATTCATCATCATTGCCATTGTAGTGCTAACGATGCAGTTTACTAAAACCGAGTATGAAGTGGCTTTCCGGGATTTAAACGCAAACGATGCTGCCGGGGTCATTAAATATCTCGATTCAGCGGGTATTCCATATCAGCTCAATGCTGGCGGGACGCAAATCTCAGTCCCAACCGCAAACGCCGATAAGGCAAAGGTAGATGTCGGGTCTCAGGGCCTAATTCAAAAGGGTTCAATCGGCATGAGTGCCTTTGACCAGTCCTCCTCGGCAATTGGTATGACGGAGAACGAGTTCAATGTGAAATACAATAACGCATTGAACGGCGAAGTGCAGCAATTGTTGGAACGGATGGATGGTGTCCAAAGCTCTAAAGCTGTCATTAATATGCCGAAGGAAAACATTTTTGCCGGGCTTGAAGAAAAAGACAAAGCTTCTGCTTCGGTTCAAATGGAATTCGAACCTGGCTTTACGCCAAATCAGCAAGCCATCGACGGATACTTTAATCTGGTAAAGACGGCTGTGCCGAATTTGCCTGTAGAAAACATTACGATCACCAATAAGGAGTATGAACTGTTTCCAACGGCCAAGGGCGGTCAAGGAGGTCTCTCCAGTGGTGTTGAGGAAAACATGGCTCTGCAGAAGAAGTTTGAGAGCGATGTAAGGAATAATGTCCAACAATTTTTGTCGAAAATTGTTGGCGAAGACAAAGTGAATGTGCTGGTTATGTCACAGCTGAATTTCGACAAAGTAACGTCAAAAGAGCAGATGGTCACACCAGTTGATCAAACGAAAATGAAGGGCATTGAAATCAGTGCCCAGCAAATTCAGGAAAGCTACACTGGCAGTAGTGGACAAACCGGAGGAGTCGCAGGCACAGGAACGCAGGATGTACCTGGTTACCCTGGAGGAAGCAATTCGGGCAACACAAGCTCAGATAAGAGCTCAAGCACAATTAACTACGAAGTTAACCGAATTGCAAAGGATATTATCCAAAGTCCGTACACTGTAAAAGATTTAACCATTAATGTAGCAGTTGAACCACCAACAGGGCAGCAAACTTTGGATACAGCAACTCAGGCCGCAATCCAAAACATCTTGGTTAATATCGTAAGAGCTTCATTAGCGAATTCCGGCGTTACTATTACAGACGCTGATTTAGCCAAAAAAGTTTCAGTGTTCTCTCAATCCGTACCGGCGCCAGCGAACACCAATACGTTTTTCTCAGCTTCCAACCCTTGGGTATGGGGCATCGGGGCTGCTGTACTGGCCCTGTTGGCAGGCGTAATCTTCCTGATTGTACGCGGTCGTCGTAAGCAGCAGGAAGAAGAATTAGATGAAGATCTGCAACTTATGCCAACACCGACGGAGTTCCCGTCTATTACCATGGAAAGTGTGACAAATGAAAGTCAAGTGCGTAAACAGCTTGAGAGTCTGGCGAAAAAGAAACCCGACGAATTCGTCAATCTGCTTCGTACATGGCTGGCTGACGAATAGAGGTGAGTTCATTGGCAAAAGCAAGCAGTCAAGGTTTAACGGGAAGACAAAAAGCGGCAATTCTGCTAATCACGATGGGGCCGGAAGTATCCGCTCAAATATTCAAGCATTTGCGTGACGAAGAGATTGAGCAACTTACACTGGAAATTGCCAATGTGCGGAAGGTCGATGCAACGGAAAAAGATTCGATTATGGCTGAGTTTCATCAAATTTGTTTAGCTCAGGAGTACATTTCCCAAGGCGGCATCAATTATGCCAAAGAGATATTGGAAAAGGCACTCGGGTCGCAAAAAGCAGTTGAGGTCATTAACCGTCTGACGGCAACGTTGCAGGTAAGACCGTTCGATTTTGCCCGCAAGGCTGATCCAAACCAGATTTTGAATTTTATACAGAACGAAAATCCACAGACGATTGCTCTCGTGCTATCGTACTTGCAATTCGAGCAGGCGGCGGCGATTCTGTCGTCCCTGCCACAGGAAAAGCAGGCTGAGGTAGCTCGGCGTGTCGCTGTAATGGACAGCACTTCGCCGGAAGTCATTTCACAAGTGGAACGTGTGCTGGAGCAAAAGCTGTCAGCAACCGCGACGCAGGATTACACGAATGCAGGTGGTATCGAGTCCATTGTTCAGATTTTGAATGGGGTAGACCGTGGGACCGAACGCACGATCCTCGATTCGCTTGAAATTCAGGACCCTGAACTGGCCGAGGAAATCAAGAAAAGAATGTTCGTATTTGAGGATATCGTCAATGTGGATAACCGTTCCATTCAACGTATTATCCGCGATATCGACAATGCCGATTTGCAGTTGGCGCTTAAAGTGTCCAGCGAAGAAGTACGCGATGTGATTTTCCGAAATATGTCGAAACGGATGGCAGAAACCTTCAAAGAGGAAATGGAGTATATGGGACCGGTACGGCTGCGTGATGTGGAAGAAGCGCAGACTCGCATCGTATCGACGATCCGCAGATTGGAAGAGGCCGGTGAGATTATAATCGCACGCGGCGGAGGAGATGACATCATTGTCTAACTTGATCAAATCTTTCCAATATGTGCCTGTTGAAGCTTTGAAAACCATTGATGTGGCACATACGTATGCGCCAGAAACGTCGAACGAGGAAGTCACAACTGAACATATGGAGCCGGAACCACAGAGAGATTACGAGACTGAACGGCTCCGGGATGAAATGCTGAATGATGCCAAGGATTTTGCCGAACGGCAGGTTCGTGAGGCGGCTGAAGAAGCGGAACGGATGCTTCAGGAGGCGCAGCAGCAGATTGAAGCCTGGTGGCAGGAACGCCGTGAGCAGGACGAGCAGTTAACAGAGTCCTTAAAGGCTGGCGGGTTTCAGCAAGGCTATGAGGAAGGCCAAAAGTTGGCTGAAGCCGAGCTTCAGGTGAAATCGGAACAGATGATGGCAGAAGCGCAGGATATTTTGCGTCAGGCCTATGAGACCAAGGAGCAATTGATTCAGGAGGCTGAGCCTTTTCTGGTCGAGCTAAGTAGTGCTATTGCTGAGAAAGTTATTGAAAAACAGCTTAGTATTGAGCCTGAATATACAATTGAGCTTATTCGTAAAAACTTGGCTCGTAAACGGGAAAAAGGAACAATTACGCTGTGTGTGTCGCCTCAGCATTTTGCATTTGTGCAAGGTGCACGCGAAGAATTGTCATTAACTGTCGATTCGCAGGCAGAACTGCAAATTATTCCTGATGGAACTGTGAAGGATCGCGGCTGTGTTATTCGTTCTTCCTTTGGAAGTGTGGATGCACGGATAGATACACAACTGGCTGAGATCAAAAAGGAACTGCTGCGTCTGGCACATGAGAACGAGGAGCGAAGACATGAAGGGGCTTAATGCGCAGCGCTACATGGATCATTTGCGACAAATAGACCCGGTTCGGGTAAACGGCAAAGTGACACAGGTTATCGGTTTGATGGTGGAATCGGAAGGTCCAGACGCTAGCATCGGGGATGTTTGTTACATTTATCCGGGTAAAACGGCTAAGCCACTGCAAGCGGAAGTTGTAGGCTTTAGAGACAACAAGGTACTTTTGATGCCGCTCGGAGAACTGCAATCCATTGGTCCCGGCTGTGATGTCGTAGGAACAGGGAAGCCATTGAACGTGCAGGTGGGATCAGAGCTGTTAGGCAAAGTGCTGGACGGTTTGGGCCAACCTTTGGATGGTTCGTTGATTCCCTCACGGATGGCGAGATACTCGACCTTCAACATTCCATCGAATCCGCTGAGTCGCCCGCGTGTGCAGGAGCCGATCAGTATCGGTGTACGAGCCATTGACGGATTGCTTACCATCGGTAAAGGACAGCGGGTCGGTATTTTCGCAGGCTCTGGTGTAGGTAAGAGTACCCTAATGGGAATGATTGCACGTAATACAGAAGCAGATGTGAACGTAATTGCTCTGATCGGGGAACGTGGACGCGAAGTGCTGGACTTTATTGAACGGGATTTGGGTCCGGAAGGGCTTGAACGTTCAGTAGTCATCGTGGCAACTTCCGACCAACCCGCGTTGATCCGTATTAAGGGAGCGCTCATTGCAACGACAATCGCTGAATACTTTCGTGATCGCGGATTGAACGTCATGCTGATGATGGACTCGGTTACCCGGTATGCGATGGCGCAACGTGAAGTAGGATTGGCAGTCGGGGAGCCACCAGCGATGAGGGGTTATACCCCTTCCGTATTCGCCAGTTTGCCTAAGTTGCTGGAGCGTGCGGGAACCGGGCCTACAGGCTCCATAACCGCTTTTTATACGGTGCTGGTCGATGGTGACGACATGAATGAACCCATCGCGGATGCGGTGCGCGGGATCTTGGATGGGCATATCGTGCTCAACCGGGGGATAGCGAATAAAGGACATTTTCCCGCAATTGATGTGTTAGCCAGCATTAGCCGGGTCATGAAGGATATTGCACCACGTGACCAGATTGACGCTGCCGAGAATATTAAGCGCCTGATGGCGGTTTATAAAGACTCAGAGGACCTGATTAACATCGGGGCTTATCAGCAGGGTTCGAATGCAGAAATTGACGAATCTATGGATCGCATACGGGATATATGGGATTTTACAAGGCAAAGAACGGATGAAAAGGTTGAGCTGGACGAGGTTCGTGAGCGTTTGATTTCTGAATTTACGAGGAGATGAAGGTTGAACGATGAGATTTCAGTATTCCTTTCAAAAAGTTGTAGACTTGAAAACCAACGAAAAGTCACAGGCCGAATGGTTGCTCTCCAGTGCTGTTGGACAATTGCAGGCTGAGGAGCAGACATTAATACAGCTATTAGGCGAAAGGAATCGGGTCATATCAGCCATTCAAAAGGCTGCCGAGGATTGCGCGCCGCTCTCTACCATTCAGGAATTACAGGCTTACGTCAATCATCTGGATCAATGTATCACACGCAAGCATAGGGACGTTCAATATGCGCAGCAAAATGTGCAAAGCAAACAAACCGTTTTGACCGATAAAATGCTGGATGAACAAGTTTGGCTGAAAGCGAGAGAGAAGGCCAACGTGAAATTCCAACAGGAAATGCTCCTGCGCGAGCAGAACGAGCTGGATGAAATGGCTTCCGTGAGATTTGCCATGAAAGCCCGGTAAGCGGAAAGTCGCAGGATACGCATATCAGCTGCCTGAGGAGGAAGACGATGGCACGGAATTTAGCAGAAAATGAACTGGATATGGATTTGGAAAAAGAGTCAGGCGGGGGATTTGAACGGTTTATGTTTTTCCTGATTCCGATTGTTTTTACAATCGTTCTGGTCGGGGTCCTGCTGACACTGTTCAACATGGATTTCAGAAGTGAAATGATTTCATTGGGAAACAAGATTCCGATTGTGAAGAATTGGATTCCTGAACCAAAAGACAAGGTTGCCAAGAGCAAAGAGGCTGATCAGAAAGCCCAGTCCCAAAGCTCCGAAGCCACTATCCAGCAGCTTAAGGCAGATTTGGCCAAGCAGACGGAGGAACTCCAAAAGGCTGCCACTGCTAAAACAACTCAGGATAAAAAAGTTACAGAACTGCAAAATCAGGTTAGTACGTTGCAAACGCAACAGGAACAACAGCCGCAGGCGAGTCAGCAGGGACAGACAGGTACGCAAGCGGCAGACGGAACAGCGAATGAAGACCCATATGTAAAACAGGCCAGAGATCTTGCTTCCATGTATGAAGGAATGACGGCAAGTAAAGCAGCGCCGATTATGGAAAACTTGACAACCGAAGAAACGGTGCAGTTGTTAAGCTACATGGACCCAGCGAACAGTGCGAAGATATTGCAAAAGATGGATGCTAAAAAAGCAGCCGATATCACGATGGCTCTGAAAAACGTAACGCCATCTACCGATTTGTCGTTGGCTGCGTTGCAGTCCCGCTTGAAAAAGGACCAAAGCACAACAGCGGGAACAACGAGTAAAAATCTGCAAAACACTCAAATTAGCAGTACATTCGCTTCCATGGACAAGAAAAGTGGTGCCGAGCTTATTTTACAAACTTACAAAATCAGTCCGGACAAGGCATTAAACATATTGAATACAGTAGATGATTCGACACGTGCTTCTTTACTGCAAAATATGTCTGCGAAGGATGCTGCACAGACGGCGAAAATTTTGAACAAGCTGATGGGTAGCAAGTGATTTAAATGAAGGGAGGTGAAAAAATAAATGACACTTATTTCTCAAAGTGTATCTCTCAGCAGTTCCAGTCAGACGGCTGGTAGCACAGCTAGTACAGCGACAACTTCAACAGCAGGGACGGCAGCTGCAGGAGCCACAGGCGGTGGTTTTAATCAGACGCTTACGCAAATGATGACTGGCGGACAAACGGGTTCTACAGGTACAGATGCTGGGAAATCTCCATTAGTTATGGTGCTGCCGTTGATTACTGCCGGAGAATCGACAGAAGCTTCAGCAGCACCGCTTGTCGAGACATTGGCTCCATTACTGCAAAATCTTGAAAAGCTGGATGATCAGGTAACAGCTGATCCAGCCTTGCTTGCAGCTCTGCAGTCGTGGGTTCAGCAAGTACAACAGTTTTTAGGCGGTGGAGCGGAGCAGCAAACAGACGGGGCAGGAACGAATGGGGCGGCAGGCTTAACGGCTTTGGCAGCTCATCCAGCTACCATTCGGTTTGCATTACAGGATGCTTTGTCACAGCTTGCAAATGTAGCGAATCAGGCTACAGGAGACCAAAAGTCCCAGATTACACAGCTGTTACAATCGCTTCAAAATACGACGGCTGGTACGGGAGCTATTTCCGATGAGCAGTGGACCGGCGTACTGAAAGCTGTAGAGGTTGTTGATGGCACAGATTCACAAGCAGTTCAGCCTTCCGCGAATCGGGCGAATGGCGCTCAGTCATTAACGGCTGTTTCTACAGACAAACAGGTTGTTGCTACTGAGCAGCAGACGAGTCAAGGTGGGACAAGCCAGCAAGGTACAGAAGGACAACGTTCAGCAGCTAATATTCATGTTCAAGCCGCTGTTAAAGCGACTTCAACGGATGAAACTGGTGTAGTAGACGTAGCCGAGCAGGCTGATCCGACAGCGAACAATGGTCAAACTTCTGTGGTTACGACCGCAGGCCAGCTTTCAGTGCAGACGCAAGGTACAACTCCTTCCGCTCCGGCGCAGCCTGTTGTACATGTACGACAATTTGCTAAGGAAATGACGGAATTTGTAGTGCAAAAGCTTGATATCGTGAAACATTCTGGGTTAACGGAAGCGACTATCATGCTTCGCCCGGATCATTTGGGACAGCTGGAAGTTAAACTGACGATGCAGAATGGGCACTTGGTCGCCCAGTTCATGACTGAGCACAGTGGAGCTAAGGATTTGCTTGAACAGCAAATGTCACAGCTGCGTGCAAGTCTTCAAAGCCAGGGTATTCAGGTAGATAAAGTGGAAGTCACGCAAAATGAATCACTTTCTTCCCACATGTATCAGGATGGCCGTGGATCAGGTGCAAATCAGCAGCAACAATCCGAGCAACGTTCCAAGTCGCGGAGTAGAGAAGAAGCCGAGGATGCTCTAAAGGTAGCTGAAATGGCGGAGGAACTCCGCAATTGGACAGCAGAACAACGCACAGATGATGTAAATCGGACTGGCTCCTTTACAGCACAAGCGTAGCATGGAGGTGAGAACACAATGACGACTGCGGACAATAATGTATCCACCAGTAACGTCTGGCCGAATTACAACGTGAATAACGTCAAAACGGCAAGCGCCAAGGATACCAAAACGATGGGTAAGGATCAATTTTTGAAAATTTTGATTACCCAGCTCCAAAACCAGGACCCAATGCAGCCTCTGGAGGATAAGGAATTTATCGCGCAAATGGCGCAATTTTCTTCGGTGGAGCAGTTGATGAACATTTCTACCCAGTTGAATACGTTGGGACAGTCTTTAGGCATATCCTCCGGTTTGATTGGAAAGGAAGTCAGCTGGATTGAGGCAGGTAAAAAGGATTCAATTACGGGTGAAACGGGCGCAGGTGCGGTGAAAAGTGGAATCGTGGATTCCATCGTTATTCGTGACGGTGTACAGTATGCCAAAATCGGAAAGTCAGAGGTAGCCCTGAAAGATGTGACATCAGTAAGCCAAGCTCAAACAATGGCTTCCTCGGCAGGAACAGCGGATACTGCAACTTCTTCCTCTACTGGAAGTGGTGAGACACATGAATGACCGGATAACGGTCGGGCGTCTTTTTCCCGCCAATGTCCCTCCAGCAGCGATCTCGCAGAACCGGGTAAATCCGGTACCGAAGGATGGTAGGCCATTCGGACAGGTGTTGCAGGATCAAGTACTCAAGCTGAGCAACCATGCAGCCAAGCGTTTGGAGCAGCGGGGGATAGAGCTGAGAAGTGACCAGATGGCGAAGATTAACTCTGCAGTGGATAAAGCAGCTGCCAAAGGTGCCAAAGAATCATTGATTTTAATGCAGGATATGGCGTTGATCGTAAGTGTGCCCAACCGGACAGTAGTTACTGCAATGGATAAGCAATCCATGCAGGATAACGTATTTACGCAAATTGATAGCGCCGTTATTATTTCATAGAAAATTTAGCGATAAATGGCTGGCCCGAGCAGGAAAGCCATGAAGAAGCCGCGGATCGACTGATGCGGTTAATCAAGCAAGCATTCAGAGGAGGATTTATACTCAATGTTGAGATCAATGTATTCGGGTGTATCGGGTATGAAGGGCTTTCAAACAAAGCTGGACGTTATCGGTAACAACATTGCAAACGTAAATACAACAGGCTTCAAGTCCAGCCGTGTCATGTTCAAGGATATTTTGAGCCAGACGAGCTCGGGCGCAAGTGCACCGGACGGAACGACTACTGCGGGGCAAAACGCTAAGCAGGTCGGTTTAGGGGTATCGGTCAGCTCGATAGATACACTTCATCTTCCAGGGAGTGCCATGACTACGAACAATCCGACAGATTTGCGGATTAACGGTGACGGATTTTTCCTGATCAAAATGAATGATGCACAGGATGTTCCTTATCTGACTCGCGCGGGTGATTTTCACGTGGATGCGAGCCGAAATTTGGTTACCTCAGATGGGTTTTTCGTAGGAAACGAGGGTGGAGATCCAATCATACTGAATGACAATGTGACTTCGTTCTCTATCTCACAGGACGGTACGATTGTACAGCAATTGGAAGATGGCACCGTGGACACTGGCACGAAAATTGGTATTGCCACAGTCACAAACCCGGAAGGATTGGAGAAAATCGGCGGTAGCTTGTACCGTACCACCGTTAACTCCAATATTGATGTAATTGAGCCTGGAGTAGCCAATTCGGAGGGCCGGGGTGCTATCATTGCGGGCCAGCTGGAAATGTCCAACGTCGATTTGACAGGTGAATTTACCGAAATGATCGTAGCGCAGCGCGGCTTCCAGGCGAATTCGCGTATCATTACGACCTCGGATGAAGTGCTTCAGGAAGTTGTAAACTTGAAACGATAATCGCATCTAAAGGCGGGGAAGTAAAGGCTTCCCCGCTCCTATCAGGAGGTTGGTGTTACGATGATTCCGTTAACGCGGCTGAACGGCTCGCCTATGTGGCTTAATGCTCTGCTCATTGAGACTGTGGAGGAAACGCCGGATACATACGTCACTTTAGTGACGGGAAAACGGTTGATTGTACTGGAAAAAGCGGCAGATGTCGTCTCCTTGATCAAGGGTTACAGCCGTGAAATCGGCATACATGCCGCCACGATAAAAGTGCAACAAATGGAGGAAGACGAATGAAAAAGATGCTGCCATGGCTCATTACAATTTTACTCGCGATTACTTTGATTGCAGGTGCGGCCTTTGTACTTATACCAGCGCTTAGTGGGAAGAAGTCGGAAGCCACTCCAAATGCGCAAGCCGCTCAAACAGAACAGCTTCCCCGACTGTCAGCAGATGAATTAGTGGAAGTGAGTTCTGAAATTACCGGTATCAAAACAAATTTGGCAGACGCTGATTATATTGTCCAAATGAACCTTTCCTTTCAATTAAACGATGTAAAAGCAAAGGAATCTTTTGAAAAAATCAAGGACATCAGTATCAAGCCAATCGTTATTCAATTACTTGCAGACACCAAGCCTGATGAGCTCAGAACAGCTAGAGGCCGGGACCAGTTCAGTGACAAGCTGACGGATCTCATCAACAAGTCGCTCCCTGAAGGTCACCTGGGGAACGCCAAAATTACAGACTTTTTGCTGGCAGCCATTTGATTCCAGGTGAACTTGTCAGAACATGTAAGGGGGTGAATAACATTGGTGGATGTAATGTCGCAAGGGGAAATTGATGCCCTTTTAGCAGCTCTATCGTCCGGTGAAATGGATGCGGAAGAACTTAAAAAAGAAGATACCCAAAAGAAAGTTCGCGCTTATGACTTCAAAAGAGCGCTTCGGTTTTCCAAGGATCATATTCGGAGTTTGACGCGGATACACGAAAATTTTGCGCGGTATCTGACCACTTATTTTTCAGCACAGCTCCGGACGTTTGTCCAAATTAATGTCGTTCAGGTGGAGCAGCTTCCTTATGATGAATTCATTCGCTCCATTCCAAAAATGACCATTTTGAACATTTTTGAAGCTGAGCCGCTGGAAGGACGCATGGTGCTTGAGGTTCACCCGAACGTAGCTTTTGCAATGCTGGATAGGCTTCTCGGAGGAACCGGATCAGCGCCGTCCAAGGTTAACGCGTTGACAGAAATTGAGACGACAATCATGGAGCGGATTTTTAGTCGTACCTTTGACAGCCTGCAAGAGGCTTGGAAAACGGTATTGGACATTGAACCGCGTTTGGAGGCAATGGAAACCAATCCGCAGTTTATGCAGATTGTTTCACCAAATGAAACGATTGCCCTAATCTCACTTAGTACCAAAATTGGTGATACCACAGGGATGATTAACCTTTGTATCCCGCACGTGGTATTGGAGCCTATTATGGCTAGACTGTCCACGCACCAGTGGTTTACATCCGAAAAGAAATCAAGGGCGCCTGAAGAGATTGACGCCTTGAGATTACGGGTCACAAAAGCGCAACTTCCCATTATTGCCGAGCTAGGTGAATCCCGAATAAATGTGGCCGAGTTTTTGGGCCTTTCGGTGGGGGACGTCATTTCATTGAACAAACCCGTCAAGGAAGGGCTCTCCATCCGGGTGGGCGAAAAACTGAAATTCTTTGGAAGTCCCGGCATGGTAAAAGATCGTGTTGCCGTACAGATTGATGAAATTGTCAGCGAAGGAGTTGAAGAAATTGACGAGTAAAGACTATTTGTCCCAGGAGGAAATTGATGCCCTGCTGAAACAGTCTGAAGCGGGCACGGATTCTACTCCCGCCAACAAGACCGTTGACGATTTTCTGACTCCTCTGGAGCAGGATGCTCTCGGAGAGATCGGTAATATTACGTTCGGCAGCGCAGCGACAGCTCTTTCCACACTGCTCGGTCAAAAGGTTGATATTACAACCCCTAAAGTTTCAATTATTACCCGTTCTGAATTCGAAACAACTTTTCCTAAGCCGCACGTTGCGGTACATGTGAATTATGTAGATGGATTTGAGGGTATTAACTCGCTCGTGATCAAAAAGCGTGATGCGCAGGTCATAGCGGATTTGATGCTTGGCGGTGAAGGAAATCCGGTAGATGAAGAATTGAATGAAATTCATATCAGCGCTGTGCAGGAAGCGATGAACCAGATGATGGGCTCGTCGGCAACCTCAATGTCTACTATGTTTAACCGTTTTGTTAATATTTCTCCACCTGGAATTGATATTTTGGATCCAATGCATGGTGATGGAGTATCCAGCCTGCCAGACGAACAGACGTTGATTACAGTATCCTTCCGTTTGTTGATCGGTGACCTGATTGACTCTACATTGATGCAATTGTTGCCTGTGCATTTTGCTAAAAAGATGGTGAGCATTCTGATGAATGGCGGAGAGGAAGATGAGCAACCGCAAGCGTCGGCACAGCAAGTAGCTGCAACGACTGCTCCAGAAGTGCCGCAACAAACCGAGATTCCGCAACAGCAACCCGCACCAACGTATCAACAGCCGCCTGTAGCCGCACAGATGCCTGTACAGACGCCGCAGGATGCAGGTTATGGACAGCAACCGCCTATGTACCCTCAAGACCCTGGATACGGTCAGCAGGGAGCACCAGGTTATGGAATGGCTGGAGGTGTCCCACCGCAGGCCCCTTATGGAGCGCCTCATCATTATGGTTCGATACCGGGACGAAATGTAAATGTGCAGCCTGTACAATTCTCAAACTTGCAGTCCGGTGCATTTGCGCAAGTGGATGAAAACAATTTAAATTTATTGATGGACATTCCCCTTAGAGTCACCGTAGAATTAGGAAGGACCCAAAAGCAAATTAAAGATATTCTAGAGCTCTCACAAGGTTCAATTATTGAACTGGACAAGCTTGCTGGAGAGCCAGTGGACATTCTTGTTAACAACAAACTGATTGCCAAAGGCGAGGTTGTCGTCATCGATGAGAACTTCGGCGTGCGTGTGACGGATATTGTAAGCCAATGGGACCGTATTCAAAAATTACAATAATAGCATAATTTAGGGAGGATTTATTTCAGATGGCAAACCGTATTTTGATCGTGGACGATGCTGCATTTATGAGAATGATGATTCGGGACATCCTGTCCAAAAATGGATATGAAGTAGTAGGAGAGGCCCAGGATGGATCACAGGCTATTGAAAAATTCAAGGAGCTTCGTCCGGACCTGATTACGATGGATATTACGATGCCCGAAATGGACGGCATTGCCGCTCTGAAGGAAATCAAAAAAATTGACGCGAACGCAAAGGTCATCATGTGTTCCGCTATGGGTCAGCAAGCGATGGTTATTGATGCTATCCAAGCAGGCGCAAAAGATTTTATTGTTAAGCCTTTCCAATCGGATCGGGTTATCGAAGCCATCAACAAAACACTGGGTGTGTAAGGCGCATTCGGTATGGATACACAACAGGGTGCCTCTGACGCATTGAGTACATCCAGCAATATAGGCAACATTGCCTGGGTCCTTTTCGTGCTAATCTTTATCATCGTACTGATCGTGTACTTGATACGGTTTTTGAGTAAAAGAAATCAGAGCTGGTTCAGCAACCGCTCCGTTCGCATACTGGGAGGCGTGGGGCTGGGTCCTAACAAATCCCTTCAGCTTGTTGAAGTTGGCAGCAGTGTGTACCTCATTGGTGTGGGAGAAGATATCCGGCTTGTTGACAAAGTATCCGATCCTGAAGAAGTGGAGCAAATTTTGGCCGCACTGGAGCAGGAAGCTTCTCTGCAGCGCGGCCCGATTGCCCCGCTATTCGCTAAAATTGCGGATAAGCTTCGCCGGAACACCGCGGCACAGCAGCAGCCTGAAGAGGAAACGTCTTTTCACGAGATGTTCGAATCCAAGCTTCGGCAGATGCCGAATCGTAAGGATAAACTCGAAAAGCTGCGCAATGAGGAGAATACTACAGATCGGTCGGGAGATTCATGAGAAAAAAGATTATACTTGCATGTTTGCTGCTGGTCTTGTTCAGCTTCATTTCGGTGACGGCGGCCTCTGCGGAACCGATTCCGAACATTGATATTCAAGTCGGCAACTCGGATAAAGGACAGCCCGGTGCCACCTCGCTGTCTATTATTTTACTTATTACTGTCATCAGTGTAGCGCCCGCGTTGCTTGTGCTTATGACAAGCTTTACGCGAATTGTGATCGTGCTGGGCTTTGTTCGCACCTCGCTGGGGACTCAGCAGATGCCACCTAATCAGGTGCTTGTCGGGCTGGCTCTGTTTCTTACCTTATTCATTATGGCGCCGACGTTCTCAGCTATGAACGAAACTGCCCTCCAGCCGTATCTCAAGGGGAATTTGACACAGTCGCAGGCGCTGGACAAGGCTGCGGTACCCATCAAGACCTTTATGTTCTCTCATACACGGGAGAAGGACCTACTGCTCTTTATGAAATACACCAAGATGGAAAAACCGAAAAACTATCAGGATATTCCATTAACGGTGATGGTTCCGGCTTATGCCATTAGTGAGTTAAAGACAGCATTTCAGATGGGCTTCATGATCTTCATACCTTTTTTGGTTATTGACATTGTGGTGGCGAGTACGCTCATGGCTATGGGGATGATGATGCTGCCGCCGGTGATGATTTCGCTTCCTTTTAAAATACTGCTGTTTGTGCTCGTAGATGGTTGGTATCTGGTCGTCAAATCATTGCTTCTGAGCTTTAACACATGAATGTTTCCCGTAGGGACAGCAATCAAGGAGGACGGCAATGACTTCGGAGTTTATTATTTCCCTTGCCGGACAAGCGGTGTACACAGTGCTTAAAGTTAGTGCTCCGATGCTGATTTTGGGACTGGTCGTCGGTTTGATTATCAGTATTTTTCAGGCGACAACCCAAATTCAGGAGCAGACTTTGGCATTTGTTCCGAAGATTGTCGCCGTATTACTGGCATTGCTCTTGTTCGGACCTTGGATATTGACGACATTAGTGGATTTTACGTTTAATATTCTGGACAATTTGTACAAATATATAGGTTAGGCTGAAGTTATGGACATGTTGTTACAGAGTTTTCCTGTTTTTTTGCTGATTTTTTGTCGGATTACCTCGTTTTTTGTTGTAGCACCTATTTTTTCGACCCGAGGAGTACCTAATATCTTTAAGGTTGGTATATCGGGATTTCTCGCATTGATTGTGTACCTCACTTATGGAATGCATCAGCAAGTACCGACGGATGCAGCGTATGTGCTGTTGGTGGGTCGCGAGGTGTTGATTGGGTTGTTGCTGGGTTTTACCGCTTATTTATTCATGACAGCGATCCAAACCGCAGGTTCCTTTATTGACCTTCAGGTGGGTTTCGGGATGGCCAGTGTGTTTGACCCGATGACAGGAGCTTCGTCGCCTTTAACGGGAAATTTCAAGTTTGCGATAGCCGTGTTGCTCTTTTTAAGTTTAAATGGGCATCATCACCTGATTACCGCTATTTTATACAGCTATGATTGGGTGCCGCTGACGAATAATTTTTTTGTAAAGCTGTATGGAGGCAGTGTGACGGAATTTCTGATTCGTTCCTTTGCTGAATCTTTTATGCTGGCTTTTCAAATTGCTGCTCCTATAGTAGTAGCTACTTTTTTAACGGATGTGGGACTCGGATTTTTGGCTAAAACGGCTCCTCAGTTTAACATTTTTGTAATTGGTGTGCCGCTTAAAATTATTGTGGGACTGTTCATGTTATTGCTTCTGATGCCGAGTTTTGCTTTTATTTTCGAAAAATTGTTTACTGTGATGTTCGAATCCATGCGCAACTTGTTGGATATTATGGGCAACCGTCTTTAATATCTGGTTTGGAGGAACGTAGTTTGTCATTTAAATATGCTATGAACCTGCAGTTGTTCTCAGGGGAAAAAACGGAAAAAGCCACACCCAAAAAGAAGCAGGATGCCAGGAAAAAGGGGCAGGTTGCCAAAAGTACGGAGTTGCCCGGAGCAGGTGTCCTGCTGGTAACGTTTTTCTGCCTAATGATTTTTGGCGGGTATTTCAAGGATCATGCGGTTCGCTTGTTTCGGGATGTTTTTGTAAATCGCTTATTAATGGAAGTAACGCCGAACACTACAATGCTGATGATGGGTGAGTATGGTGTGCAAATCATGATTATGCTGGCTCCTATTTTTATTGGGGCCATTGTCATCGGGATCGTGGCGAATTACATGCAGATCGGTTTCCTGTTAACCGGAGAGGGGATTACACCCAAGTTTAGCAAGATTAACCCGATTAAAGGATTTAAAAATATTTTTTCCATGCGATCACTGGTCGAATTCCTCAAATCTGTTTTAAAAATGACCGTGATCGGTTATCTGGTGTACGGCGTGCTGTGGAAAACAAAAGCAGACTTACCCAAGCTGGCCGAAATGTCCGGTGACCAAATGTTGAGCTTTACGGCTTCGTTAACAATGGAGCTGGGACTCAAAATTGGTGCGGTGCTGTTCGTTTTAGCAGTATTGGATTATATGTATCAACGCTATGAGCATGAGAAAAATCTGAAGATGTCCAAACAGGACATTAAGGATGAATACAAGAAAATGGAAGGTGACCCGCTGATCAAAGGGAAAATTCGTGAACGACAGCGTCGTATGGCCATGCAGCGCATGATGCAGGAAGTTCCCAATGCAGATGTCATCATTACTAACCCTACGCACTTTGCTGTGGCTTTGAAATATGATGGTTCGGAGATGGAAGCGCCGCAGATTATTGCGAAAGGGCAAGATTACGTAGCGCTCCGAATTAAGGAAATTGCCAAGCAAAACGGCGTTATAACGATGGAAAACAAGCCGCTGGCACGAGCGCTGTTTCAAAGAGCCGAAATCGGGGATGCCATTCCAGCTGATCTGTTCCAGGCTGTTGCCGAAGTGCTGGCGTATGTATATAAATTAAAAGGTAAAGTGAAATAAAGGGATCGGAGGCCAAGAGACCCGTGAAAATAAAAGAAATAACCGTCCTTGCAGGCGTCATCGGCATCGTTCTTATGATGATTCTACCGATCCCTTCATGGTTGCTCGACATTTTGCTCGTGATCAATATATCGATTGCTTTGATGATTCTACTTGTGTCCATGAACACGAAGGAAGCTTTACAGTTCTCTATTTTTCCTTCATTGCTGCTCATCACAACTTTGTTTCGTCTGGCGCTTAACATTTCGACGACCAAGCTCATTTTAGGTGAGGGACATGCCGGGGAAGTAGTGGCTACGTTCGGTAGTTGGATTGCAGGTGGACAAATTGCGGTCGGTTTTGTTGTCTTCCTGATTCTTGTGGTTGTGCAGTTTATCGTGATCACCAAGGGCTCCGAGCGGGTTGCTGAGGTAGGCGCACGGTTTACACTGGACGCGATGCCGGGTAAACAAATGAGTATTGATGCTGATCTGAACGCAGGTCTGATCAACGAACAGCAAGCCCGTGAACGGCGTAGTAAAATTGAGCGGGAAGCGGATTTTTATGGAGCAATGGATGGTGCCAGCAAATTTGTTAAAGGTGACGCCATTGCCAGTATCATCATTTTGATTATCAACCTGGTCGGCGGTTTTATTATCGGTATGGCTGTTCAGGGTAAAGGGTTTCAGGAGGCGCTGTCGACTTACTCCGTTTTGACCATTGGTGATGGACTGGTTAGCCAGATCCCCGCATTGCTCATTTCAACAGCGTCAGGTCTGATCGTTACACGTGCTACATCTGATGGAAACTTAGCGGATGATTTGACGGAGCAGCTCTTTTCATATCCAAAGCTAATTTACATCGTGGCTGCCACGATTGCTTTGTTGGGCTTGTTTACTCCTATTCATATCATTACGACCCTTCCACTGGCTGTTCTGTTGTTTTTGGCGGCCCGAAGAATGCAGGGCAATATGGAACGTAAGCAGATTGCTGATGAACAGCTGGAAGAAGAGCAACAGATTGAAGAGGTGCGCAGTCCGGAAAGTGTCATTAATTTACTTCAGGTCGATCCGATCGAATTCGAGTTTGGATACGGGCTGATTCCGCTGGCTGATACGCAGCAGGGCGGGGATTTGCTAGACCGGATTATTATGATCCGTCGTCAATGTGCGCTGGAACTGGGCTTGGTTGTGCCGGTCATTCGTATACGGGACAATATCCAGCTCAAGCCGAACGAGTATGTAATCAAAATTAAAGGCAATACGGTAGGCGGCGGGGAATTGCTGTTAAACCATTATCTGGCAATGAGCCCGGGATACGACGACGATTCCATTACAGGCATCGAAACGACAGAACCAGCCTTCGGATTGCCTGCGCTCTGGATTGATGAGAATACCAAGGATGTTGCGGAGCTTTCCGGTTACACGGTTGTGGACCCTCCTTCGGTTGTAGCTACTCATTTGACGGAAACGATTAAGAAACATGCCCACGAGCTGCTTGGCAGACAGGAAACGCGGTCGCTGGTCGACAATCTCAAGGAAAATTATCCGGTGCTTGTGGACGATCTTATTCCTTCTGTGTTGGCGATTGGAGATGTACAAAAAGTGCTAGCCAAGCTGTTAAAAGAAAAAATCTCCATCCGCGATATGGTGACCATTTTCGAAACGCTGGCTGATTACGGCACTTATACAAAAGATCCGGACGTGCTGACTGAATATGTTCGCCAGGCGTTATCTCGCCAGATTACTCAACAGTTCGCCCAGCAGGGAGAGACGCTACGTGTCATTACCGTGGGGCCAGGGCTGGAGAAGAAAATTGCCGAAAGCGTGCAACAGTCGGAGCAGGGCAGCTATCTGGCACTTGATCCGGTATCCACGCAGACGGTGTATCAAAGGATGATGGAGCAAATCAATCGTCTCATTCAATCCGGGCAGCAGCCTATCGTATTAACATCACCGACGATTCGTATGTATTTGCGGCAAGTGATGGAACGGACGATGCAGGATGTCCCGGTACTGTCGTACAGTGAGTTGGAGCCGAACGTTGAAATTCAAAGTGTCGGGGTGGTGAACTTATGAGAGTGAAACGATATGTAGTGGATACAATGCCGGAGGCCATGATGCAAATCAGAGGTGATTTCGGAACGGATGCCGTCATTTTGAGCACCAAGGAAATGAAGATCGGCGGATTCATGGGTATGTTCGGAAAAAAGAAAATCGAGGTCGTCGCTGCGGTAGAGGAGCAGCAGCTTCAAAAACCACGACGGGTCCAACCGTCACAGCAGCAGTCGGTTGAGGCTTTTCCACCCATGAATGCTCCTGAGCAGCAGGAAGTACCATCGTCACCAGTGGTTCCCAGACAAGCCGCACCTGAAGCCTATCGACGGGTAACGCAAATGACGAACAGTTCCAAGGAGGGGTTGGCTGATTTGCTGGCTGGCTCCGAACAAGCTGCCTCAAGCATAGAGCGTTCTTCATACGAGGCTGGTTATAATGTGGAAACAGAAAAAGAAGTTTTTACCAACAAATTGTTTAAGCTACCTTCAGAGGCAAGCCTTCCAGACAAGATAGGGGCAGAGGAAAATCAAGCCCTGCTTCATGAATTACGGGAAATGAAAGCTATGATGACTCGAATTTCCCGCAATTCTGTGATGGAAAATACTTGGCCGGAACCGTTACAAAAGATTTGTGAGCGTATGCTGGAGCAGGAAGTGGAACGCGATTTGCTGGAGCATTGGCTTGAACGGGTATATGAGCGCCGAAGTGAGCATCCGTCTGATCCTGAATCCTTTGATTGGGAACATGCTCTTCGTGCAGAAGTGGCCGGTTTCATTCGGGAAAGGCTGGACAAGGGCATCTCAAAAGATACCAAAATTGTGTATGTGGCAGGTCCAACCGGAGTGGGAAAAACGACGACTATTGCCAAGCTGGCGGCAGAACAGCTGTTTAAGCATCAACGCAAAGTCGGATTTATTACCTCTGACACGTACCGTATCTCGGCTGTCGAACAGTTGCGTACATACGCTACGATTTTGAATGTTCCGCTTGAAGTCGTGCAATCTCCCGGAGATGTTCACAGAGCTATTCAGCGTCTGGAGCATTGTGACTTGATCCTGATGGATACTGCAGGACGAAATTACCGTAATGAGCTACTCGTTTCGGAATTGCAAAGTCTGCTTTCACCTATTAAGGAAAGTGAGACGTATCTAGTGCTTAGCCTAACGTCCAAAAGCAAGGATATGCTCAACATAACCGGACATTTCAGTAAGTTTGGCCTTGGTAAGGTTGTATTTACCAAAATGGATGAGACAGGTAGTTGTGGTGGTATGTTTAATCTGTTGCACCAGTTTCCTATGCAACTGGCCTATATTACGAACGGTCAAAATGTACCTGACGATCTACTGCATCCAGATACAGAAATGGTGACAAACCTCCTGTTCGGAACCACAGAATCGTCAGGAGATACTGAGGATTCTGTATGAGTGATCAAGCCCAATCTCTTAGGCAAATGGCTTCAGCCCTAGATAAGTATCGACTGCCTGCACGTAATCGTCATGCCAAAATAGTGACAGTCACCAGTGGTAAGGGTGGTGTGGGCAAATCTAATTTCACCCTTAATTTTGCTTTGGCCTTGCAATCACTTGGCCGAAAGGTACTCGTATTTGATGCAGATATCGGTATGGCCAATATTGATGTGTTGATGGGTGCCAATTCAAGATACAATCTTCTTCACCTGTTAAAACGTGAAAAATCAATGGCCGAAATTGTTCAAACGGGCGTTGGAGGCTTACCTTATATTGCTGGAGGATCGGGCTTGAGCGAGCTGTTTACTTTATCCGATGACGATTTGAACTATTTTGCCGATGAGGTGGAGAAAATTGCCTCAGATATGGATTATGTTTTGTTTGACACCGGTGCGGGGTTATCTAAAGAAAATCTTAAATTTATCACATCCGCTGACGAATGTATGGTCGTAACTACGCCAGAGCCGACGTCTTTAACGGATGCTTATGCGCTGATCAAAGTCGTCAGTGGATTGCAAAAGGATACAGTATTCAAAATTATAGTCAATCGTGCCGATAACGATAATGAGGCCCGTCAAGTTGCTGATAAGATAGCGCTAGTTGCCCGACGATTTTTGGAGATCGACATTCCGTTGCTGGGACATATCAGTGATGACAATCATGTCATGCAGGCAGTCAAAAGGCAGGTGCCTTTTTCAATTGCTTATCCGGGATGTAAGGCATCCAGAGATGTGTTGAATCTGGCGCATCGCTTTGCAGCGATGCCACAGGCTCCACATTCAGGTGCTTTAAGTGGAATCAAAGGGTTTATGCAAAAATGGTTGCGGCGTTCGGCGCAATGATTTTGATGAAAGAAAACAGAGGTGTTTAACATGTGTGCTTACCGGGTGCTGGTTGTGGATGATTCGGCCTTTATGCGCAAAATTGTTTCAGATTTAATTGTAAGGGATGATTCGTTCGACATCGCAGGTACAGCCGCCAACGGCAAAGAGGCAGTAGAGAAAGTGAAGGAGCTACAGCCTGACCTGGTCACAATGGATGTCGAGATGCCTGAAATGAATGGCCTTGAAGCGCTCCCTCTGATTATGGCGGCCCATCCGCTTCCGGTCATTATGCTCTCTGGTATTAATGAACAAGGTATGAAGGAGACCATTATGGCTCTGGAAGCAGGAGCTTTCGATTTTATACGGAAGCCCTCCATCTCTCATGCTCAGGATATCCAGCAGGTGGGCAAGGCGCTATTGGAGCAGATGCACACCGCTATGCAAGCAGTCCGCAGCCGATTGGAGCGCAAGGAAGCTAACGAACGAAAAGCGGCGCTGGAGCAGATTCCAGAAGGAAAAGCTGTGGCTGACAAGGGAGCGGAAGGTAAGGCTCTTATTTCACCGATTGCTTCTGCAAATGCTGCACCGGTTCCGTCGAAGAGGGATACTGGAAAGTCTCTTCCGGCAGCCAAGCCTGAACAGAAACGGCCACAGACGGGCAGTTCTGTGTCTGACAGCCGTTTAAGTAAGCCGGTCGCCCAGCCACGGAAGACGGCGCAAGCACCTGTTACGCAGAAGAAGGAGGAGCCACCTAAGGCAGCTGAACGTACGCCAGGGCTACTAAATATTTCCGATACGGCTGCAGCCAAATTGTTGCACGCCACGGATAAGGGAGGGCTAATCAAGCCGGAGCCTCGAAAAACGGTGTCTACTACGCCGGTTCCTTCGGCTCCAGTTGCTTCTATGGCTGCTACGCCCCCAGTGACGGCGCCAATAGTTCCAGCAGTGCCTAAGGGGTTCTCTCTTAAAAAAGGAGGAGTGTATTCGCCCAACTTTCGCAAGCTGGTGGCAGTCGGATGTTCTACGGGTGGGCCGCGTGCGCTCAAGACGTTGCTGGAACACATTCCGGGGAATTTTCCCGCTCCGATTGTCATCGTGCAGCATATGCCGCCAAACTTTACCCGTTCGCTGGCACAGCGTCTGAATACGTTGAGTCCGCTCCGGGTGGTTGAAGCTGAGCAGGGGATGACGTTGGAGACTGGAACAGCTTATATTGCTCCGGGAGGATATCAATTGAGAATTGTGCCGGGAGCCAGTGGTAAATACACCGTATCACTGAAGACGGAAGAAGCTCGTAACGGTCACCGGCCTTCTGTTGACACGATGTTCGAATCGTTACTCCCGTTAACCACTCTGGAACGGCATCTGGTGTTGCTGACTGGCATGGGAAGCGACGGGGCTAAAATGATGAAAAAGCTTTATGATGCAGGGGTACAGTCCACATTTGCTGAAAATGAGGAAACTTGCGTAGTGTACGGAATGCCCCGCTCGGCTGTAGAGTTAAAATGTGTGCGCCACCTTCTGCCGATGCAGGAGATCGCCCCCAAGCTTGTACAAGTTGTGAAATAATCGGAGTGTAACTCATGGAGGAGGTGTCTCACAATGGACATGAACCAATATTTAAACATGTTTATTGATGAGTCGAATGATCATCTGCAATCTCTTAACGAAAAAATGCTTCAACTGGAAAGTAGTCCTACCGATCTGGGCATCGTTCAGGTGATTTTCCGGTCTGCCCATACCCTCAAAGGAATGGCTGCTACAATGGGTTTTGAAGACCTGGCATCGCTCACTCACCAAATGGAAAACGTTCTTGATCTAGTACGTAACAACAAGCTTGCGATGCAGGAATTTATATTCGATACCTTTTTTAAAGGGTTGGATGCGTTGGAGTCCATGGTACAGAACATTACAGAGGGTGGCGATGGAAAAGCGGATGTATCCTCTATTGTAGCTTCACTGCAATCCATCGTGCGTGGCGATTTCCAAAAAACTGGCACAGATGCTGTTACTGAGGCGGTTACGCCGAAAAAAGCGGCGGATAGTGAAAGCGCGGGTCTTGTGCTGGATCAGTTCCAGTATTCTGTACTGGAGCAATCTATTGCTGAAGGGCATCGGGTTCACTATATACAGGTAACGATTAGCTCAGAAAGCCAGTTGAAGGCTGCACGTGCCTTTATGGTATTTAATACGCTGGAGAACTCCGGTGAAATCGTAAAAGCTTATCCGTCTGTACAGGATATTGAGCAGGAGAAATTCGAACAAAATTTCTCGTTATATTACATAACGCAGAAAGAGGTAGGAGAGCTGGAGAAGGAAATTGCTGGTATTTCCGAAATCGAATCTGTCTCCGTTGTACAGCTGGATCAGGAATCGCTTAAGCAAATGAGCGAAGTCAAGGCTGGGCTGGCAGAGACTGCTGCGGTGCAGGAAGCCCCGGTAGCTGTACAACAACAGTCCGCTGCATCCCAGCCGCAGTCTCCAACTGCGGCCTCCGGTGCGAAGCCAGCTGATGGTAAAGCTCAAGTAGCCAAGCCTGCAGCACCTACGCACAACCGTACGATTCGTGTAGACATTGAACGTTTGGACGTATTGATGAATTTGTTCAGTGAATTGCTTATTGACCGTGTACGGTTGGAGCAGCTGGCGAGTGAGGCTTCTAATCCGGCGCTGACTGAAACGGTAGAACATATGAGCCGCGTAAGCAGTGACCTGCAAAATGTTGTGCTTAAATTGCGGATGGTACCCGTGGACACGGTTTTCAATCGTTTCCCGCGTATGGTGCGTGATCTAGCCAAATCGCTGGATAAAAAGTTGGATTTGGTCGTTACTGGCGCGGACACTGAAATGGACCGTACCGTTATCGACGAAATCGGTGATCCGCTAGTGCATTTACTGCGCAACTCTGTGGATCACGGCATTGAGCCAGTAGCGACCCGTATTGCGGCAGGCAAACCGGAGACAGGAACAGTTCATTTACGTGCTTTCCACAGTGGCAATAACGTTTTCATTGAGATTGAAGACGATGGAAGCGGCATTAATCGTGAGAAGGTACTGAAAAGTGCCATTTCCAAAGGGATTATGACTGAGGAACAAGCAGCTGCAATGAGCGATGAAGAGGCCCATCAAGTACTTTTCGCTCCGGGATTCAGTACAGCTGAGGTCATTTCGGACGTTTCAGGACGCGGCGTTGGACTCGATGTAGTTAAATCTAAAATCACTTCCCTTGGTGGTAACGTTACGATTCATTCTGTCCTGGGAAAAGGAACTAATTTTTCTGTGCAGTTGCCACTGACACTATCCATTATTGCGGCCATGATGATACAGATCGGTTCCGAAAAATATGCGATTCCGTTGTCTTCTATTGTGGAGACTGCGATCGTCAAACGGACACAGATCCGTTCTGTACACGGCAACAAAATGATCGCTTTCCGCGAATCCCATATTCCGCTTATCTCCTTGAGTCAGCTGTTTGAAGTGCCAGACTTCAATGAGGATGAAGAAGAAGAGACAGAGGTTGTTGTTATCCGCAAGGGTGACCGTCTGGCAGCACTTTCTGTTCAGGATTTTTTGGGACAAAGTGAAATTGTCCTTAAAAACCTTGGCAAATACCTTCCGAACATCCAAGGAATTTCAGGCGCCACGATTCTGGGTGACGGTCAGGTTGCTTTGATCATTGACCCTAATGTTTTCATTAAATAATGTCTTCATTAAAAATGAAAGAAATGTGAAATTGCTGACATCCATAAGGAGGGTTTTTAGACATGGGAGAAGAAATTAAAGTTATCGTATTTAAACTTGGTGAAGAGGAATACGGTGTCGAAGTAGAAAAAGTCCAATCCATTGAGCGCATGGTGCCGATTACACGTGTTCCAAGAACATACGATTTTGTCAAAGGCGTATTCAATATGAGAGGTGTGGTCATTCCCGTTATTGATTTACGTGGTCGTTTTGGATTGTCTGAGGCGGAGTATACTGATCAAACCCGAATTATCATCGTTGCAGTGGGTGAGATGCAAGTCGGCTTTATCGTTGATTCGGCGAACGACGTAATTGACCTGAATACCGACAACATTGAGACACCACCGGAGGTCGTTGGCGGAGTCAAGGCTAAATATTTGCGTGGAGTCGCTAAAATCGGTGAAGAGCGCTTGCTCATCATGCTGAATTTGTCTGAGGTGCTGAATCGGAGTGAAATGAACCAACTGGAAGGCTTAGAGGATTAATTTATGGAAAATCTTGAGAATCTCGAAGATTTCAAGTTGGATGTTTTGAAGGAAGTCGGTAACATTGGTTCCGGGAACGCTGCTACAGCACTCTCCCGACTTCTGAATAAACCCGTTGATATGGGCGTACCTAAAGTACAGATGCTGCCTTTTGAGGAGATTGCCGAAAAGGTTGGCGGGAATGAGCAACTTGTCGTTGCGATATTTTTCAGAGTCGAGGGCGAAGCTCCAGGCAATCTCTTTTTTATATTGCAACCTCATGCAGCAAAAAGTCTGCTTTCCCGGCTGGCGAATATTCCCTCGGATGATGAGGACAGCTTTAACGAAATGGAGCATTCGGCTCTGTCTGAAATCGGAAATATTTTAGCGGGTTCATACTTGTCCTCGTTGGCTGATTTCACCCGGTTGTCCATGTATCCGACGGTTCCCGCACTAGCTTTGGATATGGCTGGGGCCATTCTCAGCTACGGTTTGTTGCAGTTTGGTCAGATGGGGGATGCAGCCCTGTTGATTGACACATCGTTTCTGGAGGGGCAGAATCAGATTGAGGGTCAATTTTTCCTGATTCCGGATCCGGAATCGTTTGGTAAAATATTCAGGTCGTTAGGAGTCCCGATGAACGATGATTGAGGATAAAAGCATCATCAAAGTGGGCATGGCAGACTTGAACGTAACCAGCAATCCAAACTCGATTCGTACGACAGGACTTGGTTCCTGCGTCGGATTGACCCTCTACGATCCTCATTTAAAACTGGCTGGTATGGCACATGTAATGCTACCATCCTCAGACATTGCACGTGAAGGGCAGCTTAACATCGCCAAATATGCGGATACCGCGTTGCCGGAACTATTTGAGCGGATGCTGAAATTGGGAGCCGAACGCCGCAGACTGGTTGCCAAAATGGCAGGGGGAGCGCAAATGTTTGCCTTTGCCGGCAGCGGGGACACCATGCGAATTGGTCCGCGCAATGTGGAGTCATGCAAGGAAATGCTCGTAGATCTCGGTATTCCTCTGCTTGCGGAGGATACAGGTGGTAGTTATGGCCGAACGATTGAGCTGGACTGTGAAACTGGCGTTTTGAATATTCGAAGCGTACAAAAAGGTGTAAAGGAATTATAATCATGTTATTTGGCAGCTTACGCATTAATCTTTGGTCTGGAGTAGTCGGATTTATTCTGACTTTTGTGTTGTCCACTGGCAGCAATCTGCTGACCACGAGCTTAATTCGTGGCTTGGTCGCTTTCGTTTTTTGGTTCCTGCTTGCATTTGTGCTGCGCTGGACACTGGGTGTCGTAGCGCGGCCAGATCTGGGTAATGCCCAAAGCCGGGCAAGCTCTCAGGTGGATGGCGTGGGGGGGAAACTGGACCTGACGACACCAGACGAAGATGAAAACCTGAATGAATTGTTGAAGCCGAAACCAGAGCAGACGGACGGGAAAAACACCGATTTTGCGCCTTTAAACCCGCCTAAGCTGGTTTCAAACAAGGACTCTGAAGAATTGGCCAAGGCCGTTCGTCACCTGACAGACAAACAAGGAGGGTGAAGCCGATGAACGAGCGAAAAGCCGCTCATTTAAACCATTCCGAACTGTGGGAGCAATGGAAAGAACACGGTGACAAGGAAGCAAAAAAGCAGCTAATTGAGAAGTACCTGCATATTGTGGAATATGTGTCGGGACGCCTTGCAGTAGGTTTGCCTAAAAATGTATCTAAGGATGACCTGGCCAGTAACGGTGTCATGGGCTTGATTGATGCTCTTGAAAAGTTTGACTATGAACGTGGTTTGCAGTTTGAGACGTATGCTTCCTGGCGCGTTCGAGGAGCGATTTTGGATGGTCTTCGCCAAGGAGATTGGGTTCCACGTTCGGTCAGGGAAAAAGCGAAAAAAATTGAGGATGCTTACCAGCATCTAGAGCAGAGATACTTACGCACAGTAAGTGACGAAGAGATGAGCCATTATTTGGACGTCTCCGAAAAAGAGTTTCAAAATATGATCCAGGAGGTCGCTGTTATGTCGATCGTTTCACTGGAGGACCCGATCCGCGAAGAAGAATCGGAGACACGACTTTCCCTTTTAGTGGATGAAAAGGCGAAAAATCCGGATCACAAGGTCAATGAATTTACACTTCGTGATGCCCTTGCACAAGGCATTGACAAATTGACTGAAAAAGAACGTATCGTTGTTTCTTTATTGTATTACGAGGATTTGTCTCTCAGTGAAATTGCTGAGGTCATGTCGCTTTCCCCTTCGCGTATTTCACAACTACATTCCAAAGCCATATTGCGGCTGAGGGCGACACTGGACAAACAGCGGGATCTGCTAATGCGTAAAGATTAAACATACGGGAGGTTACAGTAATAGTTAGACGGAAGGAGCACCCCTGTGGAGAAGCAATATGCTTTGGACCAGTATTTAAAAGTGGTCGTCTCACCCGATAAACTTAGCGCTTATTTGGAGTTTGCCAAACGTGAAGAAGGCTTTTCGTGTTCTGTGGAAGAATTGGAGCGGTTCCTGAGTAACCAAAAAATAAGTCATGGTTTGATTACTGATGAGATTCATACGTTTGTGGCAAGATCGGAAGATTATTTCTTCACCAAATTGCTGATTGCTGAGGGAACACCGCCGATTCATGGTACGGATGGAAAAATTAATTTGGCTGAAGTTGTGACTGGTGAAGATGCACGTAAGCCGCTTGAAACCTCGGATGGACGAGTGGACTATAAAGAATTAACCCGTTTAAAAAATGTAAAGCGTGGACAATTGATTGCCGAGCGGATTGATCCATTGCCGGGTGTACCTGGTATTGCCGTCACGGGAGAGGGAATTCCTTATCTTCCAGGCAAAGAGGCACGTTTTAAAGTAGGGAAAAACGTAGTTGTTCATCCAGAAGGCGTTGCAATGTACGCAGCTATCGACGGACTGGTGACTACGACTGAAAAGGGTAAGCTCAATGTGTTTCCCGTATATGAAGTGAACGGGGATGTGGATTATAGCGTCGGCAACATTGATTTTGTTGGAACCGTCGTCATTCGTGGTAATGTCCTGACAGGTTTTCGTATTCGGGCGGCTGGCGACATTCGTGTCATTGGCGGTGTGGAAGGTGCTGAATTGGATGCGGAAGGTTCGGTTGACATCAGTGGTGGTATTATCGGATACCATAAGGGGTATGTGAAAGCTGCACAAAATGTGAAATGTTCTTTCATACAGGATGGTAATGTGATTGCGGGGGCCGATATACTTGTTTCCCAAAGCATTATGCATTCCCAGATCAAAGCCAGTAAGAATGTACTTTGCGGAGGGGCTAAAGGACTCATCGTAGGTGGTAGTGTACAAGCTGGTGAAAAGGTAGTGGCACGTACGATCGGTAATACGATGTCCACAGCCACTATAATCGAAGTAGGTGTACTGCCAGAGCTGCGCGATGAGTTGACTGAACTCCGGGCACGTTTGAAGCAACAGACAGACAGCCAGGATAAGACCAATAAGGCCCTCACCATATTGGACCAGCTTGCTGCTGCTGGACAGCTTGCCCCTGAAAGAATGGCGATGCGAATCAAGCTGACATCTACTAAAAAATCAAATGACAACGAACTTCTGGAAACCAAATCAAGAATGCTTGAGATCGAACGAACCTTGGAAGATACTAGCCGCGCACGGGTAGAAGTCAAAAACGTTATTTACGGCGGCTCTAAAATAGTTATCGGCAGATATACAAAATTTATTAAAGATTCAGTGGAAAGAATGGCGTTTTATTATCATGAGGGTGATATCAGTATGTCCTCCTCCGTGTAATCTGGCACAGGGATAACGAGTTTCCTTATTCCTCGGAAAACAGATACGGATGCCCAATCGGAAAGGGTGTGGTCCAATGAGCCTGAAAGCTGTTGAATTACAAATCGCCGTACCTCGTACCAGTGAAGCGGGTAAGTATCAAAGCGAATACCAGCAACGTCCGATGAATGAGCAAGCGTTGTTAGGGCAAAAGTCCGAGCAGGAGACGGAAAAGATTCGCCAGAGAAGCAGTTCGGTGGATGAATCTGCGGAAACATTCGTTGGTGAGAGGGAAAATGGAGGGCAGGGCAGTGATACTTCCAGTCAGAGCCGATCTCGGTCCGGTGAGAATATACTGCCCAAGGAGCATCCTGCAGAGCATCCATACAAGGGACATCATATAGATTTTTCGCTCTGATCCGACAGGTGGAGAAGCGTTATAAAAGGAGACGATGGGCAGTGGATCAACCATGGATATATATTGTTCTGCTGGGCGCCGCAGCTGTTGTCTACGCCTGGCTGCTGCCGAAGCGGCAGCCAGGCAAGGGAACAGAAGAGGCCGTCGTTCAAAAGGTCGAGGCCACCTTGGAGCAATATATGGCCGATATTGAAAACGGCAATGATGAGCTGATAGAGCTTGTATCCGGCATAAAGCAGGAACATGCAGTTAAACAGGCCTCATTGCAAGAGCAAGTGGCTGAGCTTCGGAACCGAATTGTGGAGCTTGAACGCCAGGCTGCGATTGCTTCAGCATCTACACAGACAGTGCCTGGATCTGAGGTACTACTACATACAGGTACCCCACATCAGGCGGTGGCAGCTTATGGCCAGTTCCGCAATACGCAGACTGTTATTCCCATACAAGCAGAGCAGTCTGACAACTCTATTGTAGCTGTGGAAGACCAGACCCCGTTGCAAGAGGCTGAGCCTGTAGCTCAGCAGGAATCTATCCGTGAGCGTTATCAGGAACTGTTCGAGCTGTATGAGCAGGGCAAATCGGTGGATTACATTGCTAAGCAATCAGGCATCCAACGGGGCGAGGTACAGCTCATATTACAATTGGCGGAAAGGGAGGACCTGACGTGATCAAAAATCGTTCATTTATGCTGGGCATGGGCACCGGACTTATTACAGGCGCACTACTGCTGCAATTGGCGATGATCGGTCAGGGTCAATCGCAGCCGTCTTCAGCGGACCCGAAAAACATGACTCGTGAGCAATTGGAGGAGGCGGCAGCCGGACTGAATCTTCAAATTAGTGAGAGTTCTGATCCGAAGATGACAGAAAAGGAATGGCGTAACAAGGTGATCAAGGAAGGCAATAAAACACCGGTTGCCCCCAAAAAGGCAGAAGCGGCGCAAATTCCGTCGACACCAAAGACACCTGCCAGCAGAACGCCTTCGGCTACTTCTAAGCCTTCAGCAAGCACGTCCGCACTCCAAAGTTCGGATAAGCCGCAAACTAAAGGTTCGAGTGCTACGACTACTCCAGACACCCCTAAACAGCCATCCACTCCGCAAGTGCAATATAGCATTGTATCGGGAAGCAATCTGAGGAGTGTGGCATCTGGTTTGCAGAAGGCAGGCATCGTATCGGATGCCAGTGCGTTTGAGGCTGAGGCTAAGGCTCAAAAAATCAATACCAAAATACGTACCGGTACCTATGAGTTTGCCAAGGGTGAGGATTTTGGTTCTATTATTACTAAAATTACAAAGAAGCCGTCCAACTGACCGTGATCGGGAAAGTGGGCGGCTTTTATTTTTCTCTAGAAAGCTCTACAGGCGGGAATAATCAGTCACCTTTCGCGCTTATCTTGCTATTGTCGAAAAGTTGGTTGCAACGCTTCGGGTGTTATGGTATATTAAATAACGGTGTTAAAAACGCACGTCGATTAATTTTGTAAAGGGTGCTTTCCAAATAGAAAGTCTTTGCAAGAAATGATGTCGGCGGAGGACACACAAAAAACCAAACTTAGGAGGTGTGTGAAGATGGCAGTAATCTCCATGAAACAGCTTTTGGAAGCTGGGGTTCACTTTGGTCACCAAACACGTCGCTGGAACCCGAAAATGGATCGTTATATCTTCACTGAAAGAAACGGTATTTACATCATTGACTTGCAAAAGACAGTGAAAAAGGTTGAGGAAGCTTACAACTTCGTAAAAAGTATTGCAGCTGAGAATGGTACAATTCTGTTCGTAGGCACGAAGAAACAAGCACAAGATTCTGTTAAAGAAGAGGCAGCTCGCGCTGGTCAATTCTATATCAACCAACGTTGGTTGGGAGGTACGCTGACTAACTTCCAAACCATTCAAAAACGTATTGATCGTTTGAAACAATTGGAAGCTTGGGAAGAAGACGGTACATTCGCTGTACTTCCTAAAAAAGAAGTTATCATTCTCCGTAAAGAGAAAGATCGTCTTGAAAAATTCTTGGGCGGTATCAAAAACATGAAGGGCCTTCCAAGCGCTCTGTTCATCATTGATCCACGCAAAGAACGCATCGCTGTTGCTGAAGCTCGCAAATTGGGTATCCCAATCGTGGGTATCGTTGATACAAACTGCGATCCAGACGAAATTGACTATGTTATCCCAGGTAATGACGACGCTATCCGCGCTGTTAAATTGCTGACAGGTAAAATGGCTGATGCAGTTATGGAAGCAAACCAAGGCGAAGAAACTACAGCATAATATTTCCTTACGGAAATCCTATAAGAATTAAATGAAAAGGGTGGTTGGCAGGTGTATAACCTCTCACTACCCTTTTTTTAAGGAATAAAGCTTGTGTACACCACTGAAAATCAAATTTGGAGGGAAATAATATGGCAGTTAATGCTAGCGCGGTAAAAGAACTTCGTGAAAAAACAGGCGCAGGAATGCTGGATTGTAAAAAAGCGCTTGAAGAAGCAAACGGTGATTTGACAAAAGCAGTTGAAGTGCTGCGTGAAAAAGGACTTGCAGCTGCAGCGAACAAAGCAGGCCGTATTGCTACTGAAGGCGTTGTTGAATCCTACATCCATGCTGGCGGCCGTATCGGCGTACTGGTAGAAGTAAACTGCGAAACAGACTTCGTAGCTAAAACAGACCAGTTCAGAGAATTTGTGCGTGACATCGCTATGCATATCGCTGCATCAAACCCTCGTTATGTTCGTCGCGAAGAAGTGCCACAGGAAGAGATCGAAAAAGAAAAAGAAATCCTGAAAGCACAAGCTTTGAACGAAGGCAAACCAGAAAAAATCGTTGAGAAAATGGTTGAGGGCCGCATTGGTAAATTCTATGAAGAGTTCTGCCTGTTGGAGCAATCTTTCATTAAAGATCCAGACAAAACAATCTCCACAATCATCAACGAAAAAATCAGCACCATTGGCGAAAATATTTCCCTGCGTCGTTTTGTTCGTTTTGAACTGGGCGAAGGTTTGGAGAAAAAAGAAGACAACTTCTACGAAGAAGTTATGTCTCAAGTGAAACAATAATTACCAACGAACGGTAATTGCATACAGAAGAGCGAAGAATTGGAACACATCAGTGTTCCTTTTCTTGCAACAGGACATCTATCCTGTACATAAAATATAGTCGATATTGGAGGGTGATCATTTGGAAAAACCTGTGTTTAAGCGTGTTGTTCTGAAAGTCAGCGGAGAGTCGCTGTCAGGCCCGAACGGTTACGGTATTGATGCGGATACAATTGCGTCGATCGCCGAGCAGGTCAAGGACGTTGTCGAACTGGGAGTAGAAGTTGCTATCGTGTGCGGAGGCGGCAACATTTGGCGGGGTATTGCTGGAAGCGCCAACGGAATTGACCGGGCAACAGCCGATTACATGGGTATGCTGGCAACGGTGATGAACTCACTGGCACTGCAGGATGCTTTGGAACAAATTGAAGTTCCTACGCGTGTACAGACATCTATTGCGATGCAGCAAATTGCTGAGCCTTACATTCGTCGTAGAGCTATCCGCCATCTGGAAAAAGGCCGGGTTGTTATTTTTGCAGCAGGTACAGGGAATCCGTTCTTCTCTACCGATACTACGGCTGCCCTGCGTGCTGCCGAAATTGAGGCTGAAGTGATTCTGATGGCTAAAAATAAAGTGGACGGCGTGTATTCAGCTGATCCATTTAAAGACAGCACAGCCGAGAAGTATGAGCAACTTACGTATTTGGATGTGCTCAATAAAAATCTCGGTGTCATGGACTCTACGGCTTCCTCGCTGTGCATGGATAACAATATTCCGTTGATTGTCTTTGCTATTACAGAGCAAGGTAACATTAAACGTGTCGTGTTGGGTGAGAAAATTGGCACGATCGTCAAAGGGAGTGTAAATTAATGCCACAATCTGTGAAAAAGAGCGCTGAAGAGCGCATGCAAAAAGCCATTCAGTCGTTGCAACGTGACCTTGCATCTTTGCGCGCTGGTCGAGCGACACCAGGTCTACTGGATCGCGTTCAGGTTGAGTATTACGGTGCAATGACTCCGGTCAATCAGTTGGCTAATGTAAATACACCGGACAGCCGGACTCTAATGATTCAGCCTTGGGATAAATCCTCCCTGGCCGACATTGAGCGTGCTATCCAAAAATCTGATCTGGGTTTGACCCCTTCCAATGACGGAAACACCATTCGCCTGAGTATTCCTGCATTGACAGAAGAACGCAGAACGGATCTGGTGAAGCTGACGAAAAAGAACGGCGAAGAAGCGAAGGTCGCCATTCGTAACATTCGTCGCGATGCGAACGATGATATTAAAAAAATGGAGAAAACTGATATATCCGAGGATGAATCCCGTAAATATCAGGAAGAAATCCAGAAAACAACAGATAAATTCATCGCCGAAGTGGATAAAATTTTGGCTGCAAAAGAAAAAGAAATTATGGAAGTATAAGAGACTGATAGCCCCTCCCTTACGGTGGGGTTTGTCTCTTTTCAAGCCAGAGGCACATTTTCAGAGAATGCTGGAGGAACTGGAATGATCAAATGGGTTCGGTCTTGGTGGAACGGGGAACAAAAACAGCAAACACCGGCCATATCAAAAGACAATATTCCGCAGCATGTTGCTGTTATTATGGATGGGAACGGCAGATGGGCCAAACGGATTGGAATGCCGCGAATTGTAGGGCATCAAAATGGAATGAAGGCAGTGAAGCGCACAGCGATTGCTGCAGATGAACTAGGCATTAAATATTTGACCTTATTTGCTTTTTCAACTGAAAATTGGTCGCGTCCTAAGGATGAAGTCGATTTTTTGATGCGGCTCCCGCAAGAGTTTCTGGCTATTGAGCTTGATGAGCTGATTGAAAAAAATGTACAAGTGCGTATGATGGGAAATAAGGAGCATTTGCCATCTCATACCGTTGATGCGTTGACTGAAGCGACTCGGCGAACCGAAAATAATACCGGACTTGTTCTTAATTTTGCATTAAATTATGGAAGCCGGCTAGAAATCACTGAATGTATGCAAGCGTTGGGTCGTGAAATTGAGGATGGGAAGCTTACATCCGGAGATATTACGCCTGAACTGATTGAGAATTCTTTGCTCTCAAGTGGTATGCCGGACCCTGACCTGCTGATTCGAACAAGTGGTGAGCTAAGACTCAGCAATTTTATGCTATGGCAACTTGCTTACAGTGAGCTATGGTTTACTGATATTTATTGGCCTGAGTTTAAGAAAGAGCATTTATACGAAGCAGTAGTCGAATATCAGCGAAGATCACGGCGGTACGGCGGATTGAAGTAAATGGAGGATGAAAGCCGTTGAGACAGAGATTGATTACCGGTATTGTGGCAGGCGTATTTTTTTTGGCGATGGTCCTGTGGGGCGGTTTAGCCTACCATTTGCTCATTTTGGCTATGGCCCTAATCGGATTCTATGAATTCGCGCGAATGACCAGGGTATCTCCTTTCGGCGGTACAGCGTTAGTTGGCTATGCAGGAATATTAGCTTTTGTATTTCCTTATCAGCCCTTGGGTCTGCACTCACCATTACCGTCTATAAGTCTGCTTTGGCTGCTGATGATTATTTTTATGATCATTACGGTGGGAACGAAAAATAAAATCACAATTCAAACGGTGTCCATACTATTTCTCGGTACCGTTTATATAGGCTTTGGATTTTCGTATATGGCGGAATCACGCCATATGGAACATGGGCTTTTATGGACTTTTTTGTTGCTGGCTTGCATTTGGGCAAGTGATGCAGGGGCTTATTTTGTAGGCAAAATGGCGGGGAAGACAAAGCTATGGCCTGCGATTAGTCCAAACAAAACAGTCGAAGGATCTATTGGCGGGATTGTTTTAGCGTTAGCTACAGCACTGGTATTTGCCGGATTGTCAGAATGGCTGCTGCCGTGGGACAAAGCTTTCGCTATCGGTTTATCTTGTGCAGTTGTAGGTCAACTGGGCGACTTAGTGCAATCTGCGTACAAGCGGGTGTACAACATTAAAGATTCGGGTAATCTGCTGCCAGGGCATGGTGGTATATTAGACCGCTGCGACAGCTGGATTGTCGTTTTTCCAATTGTACATATGCTGATGCTGCTTCCATGATCCTTACCTGGTGGTTACAGTTTATGTTAGGTTAAAGTTAGCCACAGAGTAACGGTTATTTTCAAGATAGGAAGGTGCTTCATGAAAAGAATTACGGTACTCGGCTCAACCGGGTCTATTGGAACACAGACGCTGGATGTCGTATCTATGCACCCGGATCAGTTTGCCGTAGAGGCTTTAGCAGGTGGCTCAAATATAAAGTTGCTTGCTGAGCAGGCGCATCTATACCAACCCAAGAAGGTATCCGTCGGCACCAAGCAACTGGCGGAGGAAATCCGTCCTTTGTTGCCTTCCGGAATGGAACTGCATTGGGGGAATGAAGGACTCGTCGAGCTGGCTGCGAATACAGATGCAGATATGGTTGTGACAGCTGTAATGGGCAGTGTCGGATTGCACTCCACGCTGGCCGCGATTGAGGCTGGAAAACAGATCGGTTTGGCCAATAAGGAAACACTGGTTACCGCCGGTCATCTGGTCACAGAACGGGCTCGGGCGAAAGGAGTGCCGTTGCTGCCGATTGACAGTGAGCATTCGGCTATTTTCCAATGCTTAAATGGTGAGCGTATGAAAGATGTAGCACATATTACTCTCACGGCATCGGGTGGTTCTTTTCGTGATTTGACAAGGGAGCAGCTTCTGGAGGTTACGGTAGAAGATGCATTGAAGCACCCCAATTGGTCGATGGGTGCCAAAATTACGATTGATTCGGCAACGATGGTAAACAAAGGGCTAGAGGTCATTGAGGCGCACTGGTTGTTTGGACTTGATTATGAGCAGATTCACGTACTATTGCATCCTGAAAGCATCATTCATTCTTATGTAGAATTTGTGGATACCAGTATTGTCGCCCAACTGGGCAACCCTGACATGAGAGTTCCTATTCAATACGCTTTAACCTATCCTAAACGGATGAAGTCTCCGGCCAAGCCGCTGTCACTGGCTGAGGTGGGTCAGCTCCATTTTAAGGAAATGGACTTTAATCGTTTTCCTTGTTTAAGGCTTGCCTTTGAATGTGGTAAAATGGGTGGTACAGCACCAACTGCATTTAATGCGGCTAATGAGATTGCTGTTGCCCGTTTTCTGCGTGGAGAAATTTCTTTTCTGCATATTGAAGCCGTTATTGAGCGTGTATTGGAGCGGCATGTCAATGTCACTAACCCTGATCTGGCTGCGATCGAAGCCTGTGACCGTGAGGTTCGCAGCGTAGCTGCCGGGATATAAGCTGAATTTGGGTTCGAGAAGCGAATTGCGATTCTCTTGTGTGGGATCGGAGAATAATGATAATCTAGGAAGACAAACTCTCATTGAAAGGGGAACGGAAACGATTGGAAACGATTCGAATAGTTTTGATGACGGTGCTCATGTTTTTCGTCATAGTGACGGTGCATGAATGGGGGCATTATTATTTTGCCAAACGCGCCGGGATCCTGGTACGGGAGTTTGCGATCGGTTTCGGCCCGAAACTGTTTTCTTATAAAAGAAACGAGACGCGATTTACACTACGTTTGCTGCCGTTCGGTGGTTTTGCACGCATGGCAGGAGAAGATCCGGAAATCAATGAAATTGAAGCAGGACAAACAATTGCTGTACGCGTAACGGACGGTATGGTCAAAACCATTTATTTGGACCAATTGGATAACCGCAAAAATGTGGTGCGCGGCGAAGTGCAGCACATTGATCTGGAGCAGGCACTAACTGTAAAATTGGATGTGGATGGCGAAGAACAGCAATATACGGTGCATCCGCAAGCGATGATGGTAACCAAAGGGCAATCCATCCAGATTGCGCCTAAGGATCGACAGTATGGCAGCAAAACAGTAGGACAGCGTGCGATGGCTATTTTTGCTGGACCGCTGATGAATTTTATCCTTGCCTTTGTTCTGTTTGGTCTGCATATCCAAATGGTCGGCGTACAAGTGGACAACCCAATTTATGTTCAGATTAATGACATTACAGCGGGTATGCCTGCTGCTGAAGCTGATTTGCATAAGGGTGATATCATTGAATCGGTGAACGGGGTTGCGATTGGTGCAAACGTTGAAAATATGATCAAACTGATTGCCGATTCCCAAGACAAGCCGATGAAATGGGTTGTTCGTCGGGATAACAAAACTTTTGATCTGACGATTACACCTCGTGCAATGGAAGGACAAAAGGGGGGGAAAGTGGGCATCGTGCCTGAACTTCCGACACGGCAAGCAGGAGTCGGGGAAACGTTTAAATTTGCTGGACAGTCCATGGTACGAACGACCGATATCATTTTCCAGGGGTTTAGTCAGCTTATCCAACGTTTCTCCATTAATGATCTGGGAGGCCCGGTACGTACTTTTGAAGTGACAGGACAAATTGCCAAGCAGGGCATTGAGCAGCTTACGTATTGGACAGCTATAATGAGTCTTTATTTGGGGATATTTAATCTGTTGCCAATTCCGGCGCTGGATGGAAGCAGACTTGTTTTCCTCGGTGTAGAGGCAGTAAGAGGACGTCCAGTTGACCCGAGTAGGGAAGGTATGGTCCATTTCGTTGGTTTCGCCATGTTGTTCCTGCTCATGATTGCGGTCACCTATAATGATATTTTACGATTAATTAATGGTTAATTAGAGA
This sequence comes from Paenibacillus sp. NRS-1781, assembly GCF_050467745.1. Lineage (NCBI taxonomy): Bacteria > Bacillati > Bacillota > Bacilli > Caryophanales > Paenibacillaceae > Paenibacillus > Paenibacillus sp. NRS-1781. The sequence goes on along the minus strand of NZ_JBITPI010000024.1, from coordinate 38,753 downwards.
CGGACTTTTATAAAAGGGTCTGTATGGGAGGACATGCGTTTCTATGTCGAACGATAAACAGTTTGTCGAGGAAATTACGCCACAGAGCGAAGATTTTTCCCGATGGTATATTGATGTTATTAAAAAAGCTGAACTGATGGATTACTCCCCGGTTCGCGGATGTATTGTGTTCCGTCCCGACGGTTTTGAAATTTGGGAGCATATCAAGGAAGCCATGGATGTGCGTTTCAAAGAAACAGGTCATCGCAATGCCTATTTCCCGATGTTTATTCCCGAGAGTTTTTTCCAAAAGGAAAAAGAGCATGTCGAAGGGTTTAACCCTGAGCTTCCTTGGGTAACCGAGGCTGGCGGGGAAAAATTGGAGGAGCGCCTTGCAATCCGTCCAACTTCAGAGACAATGATCGGTCATATGTACTCCAAATGGATTCAATCCTATCGTGATCTGCCAGTGCTTATCAACCAATGGGCCAACGTGGTTCGTTGGGAAAAACGCACGCTTCCTTTCTTGCGTACGAGTGAGTTTTTGTGGCAGGAAGGTCATACTGCTCATGAAAATGAGGAAGAAGCACGCGAAGAAACGATGAAAATGCTGGAAGTATACCGCGAGGTTATCGAGGAAGTACTGGCTATCCCAGTTATTACCGGACAAAAAACGCCTTCTGAAAAATTTGCAGGTGCGAAGGATACTTTCTCACTGGAAGCGATGATGAAGGATGGGCGTGCGGTGCAGGCGGGAACTTCCCACTACATGGGAACCAATTTTGCCGTTGCTTTTGATATTAAATACTTGAGCCGGGACAATAACCTGGAATACGCTCATACCACTTCATGGGGAACAAGCACGCGTCTGATTGGTGCGCTGATTATGGTTCATGGGGATGACCGTGGTTTGGCTTTGCCTCCTAAGGTTGCGCCTACACAGGTCATTATGGTGCCTATCGGGCCGCCTAAGAAGCGTGAAGCAGTGATTGCCCGTGCAGATGAACTGTTCGCTGAACTGAAACAGGTGGGCGTACGTGTGAAAATGGACGATCGCAGTGATGTGAGTCCAGGTTGGAAGTTTAACGAATATGAAATGCGCGGTGTACCGGTGCGTCTGGAAATCGGACCTCGTGATATGGAAAATGGCGTTTGCGTGCTCGTATCCCGTATCAGTGGCGAGAAAAAGATTGTACAGCAGGATAACCTTGTTGAGGAAGTCCATGCGATGCTGGCACAGGTACAGCAGGAAATGTTTGATCGTGCCAAGAGCTTTATGGATGAAAACTTCTATTCCGTAGATACGCTGGATGAAATGAAGGCGCTTATGGAAGAGAAACGCGGCTTTACTTTGGCAGGCTGGTGCGGATCTGAAGAATGTGAAGACAAGGTCAAAGAAGTGACAGGCGCTACAAGCCGTAATATACCTTTTAAAACTACCGAGCAAAAGACCACATGCCTGTGCTGCGGCAAATCAGCCAAGCATACTGTAGTGTTCGCACGGGCGTATTAATAAAGAAGTAAAGCTATACCACTATACTCACTTCGTTCTCTCCGCTAACGAGCATAATTGTAAGAGGTTGCTGTGGTGGAGGATTGAGGGGGGCTACGAAAAGCTTTTGCGGTCGGAGATGTTTTAGACGCAGAAGCTTTTCATGTTTTCAGAATTGTAGATTTGGAAAACGGGGGGAGAGCCATGGGCGGAGCTGAAGAAAAGAGAAAACGGCTGGAACTGCTGATGAAGCAGGTAGTGATGCCGGAGGGAGTGGTGGAACCTTATTTCCTGGACGGTTGGATTGAGCAGGTGGAAATAAGCCGTACCAATAAGGATTGGAATATTATCCTCGCTAAGGAAACGCTGGTTCCCGCTCAGGTATATCGGGCCTTCTGTATTCAGGTACAGGAGAAAATGAACCACATCGCTAAAATCACCTTTCGGTTTCGGTATAATGAGCAGGTTCAGTCTGCGGATATCATCAGTGAATACTGGAAGCTTTTTCTGGAATGGGTGCACCGTGAAATCCCATCCGTGAACGGCTGGATGAACCGGGCTGTACATGAGTGGGAAGACGGCCTGTTATTGCTGACGATGAGCGATAGCATGTCACTGGAGCTGGCACGCAAAAAGCAGATTGACCAAGCAATCATCAAATTCTACGATAAATATTTTGGTCTCTCGATGCGCATTAAAATCCAGGTGGGTGAAAGTAACCAAGAGGCCTTGCAGCAGTTCCAGGAGAAAAAGATGCAGGAAGAACGTGAAGTTATTCAGCAGATGATGGAAAGCATGGAATCAGAAATGCCGCCTCTGGATGAAGAGGAAGGAGATGTACGGCTTCAATTTGGCTATGACATCAAGGAGCCGCCTGTTCCGATGCAAGACATTCAGGATGAAGAGAAGAAAGTCACGTTGCAGGGAACGATTTTTGGTCTCGATAGTAAAGAGCTGCGAAATGGAAGTACATTGTTCACCTATTATTTGACTGATTTTAGTGACTCGCTGCAAATGAAAATGTTTGCCAAAACAAAAGAAGATCTAAAAATTCTCAGCTTGCTGGCTAACGGAAAATGGGTTAAGGTCCGTGGCCGCGTCGAATATGATCGGTTTATGCAAATTCCTGAGCTGGTTATGATTCCTTCTGATCTGGTAGAGGTGCAGGCTCCTCCTTCCCGTAAAGATAATGCAGACGAAAAACGGGTTGAGTTTCACCTTCACACAAAGATGAGCGCGATGGATGCTGTAAGCTCTATTGACCAGTATGTTAAAACAGCCGCCAAGTGGGGGCACAAGGCGATTGCGGTCACTGATCATGGTGGAGTGCAATGTTATCCCGATGCCGCTAAGGCTGCCAAGAAAAACGGAATTAAAATGATTTACGGTATCGAGGCCAATGTGGTCAACGATGCGGTTGAGGTTGTAATGCAGGCACAGCCGCTTAATTTGAAAACAGCGACTTATGTCGTTTTTGATATTGAAACCACCGGGCTATCAGTTACACAAAATAGAATTATTGAAATTGCCGCTGTTAAAATGCATGAGGGTAAAGAAATAGACCGTTATGCCACCTTTGTAAATCCGCATGAGCGTATACCCTACAATATCCAGCAACTGACCAACATTAACGATGAAATGGTCAAGGATGCACCGGATGTGGAGCCTGTTATGAAGGAGTTCGTTGCTTTTGCTGGCGATGCTGTGCTGGTTGCCCATAATGCGCGATTTGATGTCGGTTTTATCCAGGCTACTCTTAGGAATATGGGATTGCCTGAGATGACGAACCCGGTACTGGATACACTGGAATTGGCCCGTTTGCTGTTTCCAACGATGAAAAATCATCGTCTGAACACATTGACCACCAAATACAAGGTTGCGCTCGAAAGCCATCACCGGGCCATTGATGATACAGTTGCGCTAACTGAAGTGCTGAATGGACTTTTGAATGATGCGGAACAAATTAAAGGTATGAAAATGCTCGACCGCTTGAATGACTATGTGGGTAAGGATTTATCGACCGTTCGTCCTTTCCATTGCTGTATTTATGCGCTGAATCCGATTGGCAAAAAAAATCTGTACAAGCTGGTTTCAATGTCACATACTGAATATTTTAAGCGTGTCCCTTGTATCCCTAAATCAAAATTGTCAGAGATGAGAGACGGGCTGCTTATTATTTCAGGTTGTGAAAAGGGTGAGTTTTTCGAGGCTGTGCTGAACAAGTCGGAGGAGGAAGCCGAGGAAATTGCACAGTTTTATGATGTGCTGGAGATCCAACCTTTAACCATGTACATGCATCTGGTGGAAAAACAACTGGTAAGTGGCCCTGATGCTCTGAAAACGGCAGTTCGTAAAGTATGCGAAATTGGGCGGCGGCTCGATAAGCCCGTTATTGCTACAGGCAATGTTCACTATTTGGAAACGCGTGATAAGCTGTACCGTGATATCACGATACATGGAATTACTGGTTTTAGCCCGTTAAAAGATATCCGAAAACCGGATGCGCATTTTCGCACGACAGACGAAATGCTGGCAGAATTCGAGTTTCTGGGCGAGGAGAAAGCCTATGAAGTCGTTGTGAAGAATACCAGCGAGCTGGCGGAGCGGTTTGAGGAACTGGAGCTGTTCCCTGACAAGCTGTTCACGCCTTTGCTGGATGGGGCAGACGAGGAAATCCGCAATACCTGCTACGAAACGGCTAAATCCATTTATGGTGAGGAATTACCCGAGGTGGTCGTAGCCCGTCTTGAAAAAGAACTGGAGCCGATTATTAAATATGGTTTCTCTGCCAACTATCTCATTTCCGAGCGACTGGTTAAAAAGTCCAATCAGGATGGATACCTGGTAGGTTCGCGGGGTTCTGTTGGATCTTCTGTGGTCGCTACCTTTCTTGGTATTTCCGAAGTTAATCCACTGCCTGCACATTATATTTGCGGTAATCCTGAATGCAGATTTAGCGAATGGATTTTGGATGGCAGCGTGCCGAGCGGATTTGACTTGCCTGACAAAAACTGTCCGAAATGCGGTGGCAAGCTGAAGGGTGAGGGGCAGGATATTCCGTTTGAAACGTTCCTAGGGTTTAAGGGGGATAAAGTTCCCGATATTGACTTGAACTTCTCCGGGGAATATCAGCCAGTGGCACATAACTATACGAAAGTACTGTTTGGTGAGAAAAGCGTATTCCGTGCTGGAACCATCGGTACGGTTGCAGAAAAAACGGCCTTCGGTTTTACGAAGAAATATGAAGAGGCGCATCATAAAAAATGGCGTGGGGCCGAATTAAACAGGCTGGCTTCCGGCTGTACGGGCGTTAAACGCAGCACCGGACAGCATCCGGGCGGGATTGTCGTCGTTCCAGATTATATTGAGGTCGAGGACATTACGCCAGTACAATTCCCGGCTGATGATACAAGCTCAGAATGGAAAACAACGCATTTTGATTATCATGCTTTTGATGCAAATTTACTCAAGCTCGATATTCTGGGCCACGATGATCCCACCATGATGAGGATGCTTCAGGATTTGACTGGGGTTGACCCAACGACGATTCCGATGAATGATCCGAAGGTTATGAGTATGTTCAATTCCACGGAGGCGCTTGGTGTAACGCCGCAGCAGATCCGTACTCCAGTCGCAACCTATGGTGTACCCGAGATGGGAACCAAGTTTGTACGTCAAATGCTAGTGGAATCACAGCCGAGTTCTTTTGCCGATTTGCTGCAAATATCGGGTCTGTCCCATGGGACGGGCGTATGGTTGGGGAACGCGCAGGATTTGATCAAAAACAATACCTGCAACATCAAGACCGTAATCGGTTGCCGGGATGATATCATGTTATTCCTGATTTATAAGGCGGGGATGGATGCAGGTCTGGCCTTTAAAATTACGGAGAGCGTGCGTAAAGGTAAGGGGCTTAGTGCGGAATGGATCGAGGAAATGAAAAAATGCAAGGTGCCACAATGGTACATTGATTCCTGCCTCAAGATCCAGTACATGTTTCCAAAGGCGCATGCCGCAGCCTATGTTATTTCAGCAGTGCGGACCGCCTATTTCAAACTGTATCATCCGATTGAATATTATGCGACCTATTTCTCGGTACGCGCCGCCGATTTTGATATTGAACTGTGTTGTCAGGGGTATGATGCCATTGCACGGAAAATTGTCGAAATCGAGCAGCTCGGTTTTCAGGCTCCACCAAAGGAAAAAGGAATGCTTCCGATCCTGGAAATGGCGCTGGAAATGACGGCTCGCGGCTTCAGTTTCAAGACGATTGATTTGTACCGTTCCGAGGCTACTCGCTTCAAGGTAGACGGAGATTCACTCATTCCTCCGTTCGGAGCGCTTCAGGGGATTGGGGAAAACGCGGCACGTAACATCGCAGCCTCCCGTGAACAGGGTGAATTTTTGTCTGTCGAGGATTTTCAGCAAAAGTCGAAGGCTAGTAAAACGATTGTCGAAATGCTGTCCCAGATGGGCTGTTTCCGTGGACTGCCAGAGAGTAATCAACTGTCTCTTTTTTAATTGAAATCCCGTTAGTCAAGCTCTAGCACTTGTCACATAACTACGGTTATGTTATAATTTTTTTGGTAATCATGGAGATAAAACCGTTGCTTAAAGAGTGGGGAAACCCACTCTTTACTGTTTGATATACAGTTACAACGTAAAAAGACGATTTTTGGGCAGAAACCGGTACACCGGTTTATTTGCAGTGAGCCCAAAATAAACATTACATCAAATGAAAATGGAAAATGCCGGTGATGGAGAAGCATTGTCCATGGCAATGGGGCGTCTCTTTTTCACCACAGGAAAGTTTACTTTTGGAGGTTATAATCTTTGAGCACACCAAAGATCAAGTCAGTAGTAGAAGAAATGGCCCAACCTTACCTCGATGAGCATGGTTTTGAACTGGTTGATGTCGAGTATGTCAAAGAGGGCAGCAATTGGTTTCTTCGCGTTTTTGTAGACAAAGACGGGGGAATTGATCTGGACGACTGTAGTATGATCAGTGAATACCTGGGTCAAAAGCTGGACGAAAATGACCCTGTTTCTACAGCGTATTTTCTGGAAGTGTCTTCACCAGGCGCTGAAAGACCGCTGAAAAAAGCGGAAGACGTAACCAAAGCGGTAGGCAAAAATGTATTCGTTACTACATACGAGCCGATCAACGGCCTGAAGGAATTTGAAGGTCGTTTGCTCTCTTTTGAAGATGGGGAACTTACCGTTCAGAGCGGACAAAAGAAGCATGCTATACCTTATGACAAGGTGGCTGGAGCTAGGCTCGCGATCATATTTTAATTCGGATTTGACCGTTGCTGTTTGACATGTACTTCATGTTTTTTTTGCCTCGTGTGCCGACCAGGACGCAGGTGCATCATTTGAAAGGGGGAGCAGTAATCCATGAGTATGGATTTTATTGAAGCAATGAACGAGTTGGAACGGGAAAAGGGGATCAGCAAGGATGTGCTGTTTGAGGCCATTGAAGCAGCCTTGATTTCCAGCTACAAACGGAATTTCAACACCGCACAAAACGTGCGTGTCGATATGAACCGCAACTCGGGTGTTATTAAGGTATATGCGCGCAAGCTGATCGTTGAGGAGGTATTGGATCCTCGCACCGAGATTTCGCTGCCAGCGGCTCGTGAGATTAACCCGCATTTTCAGCTGGAGGATATTGCTGAGATTGAAGTTACTCCTCGTGATTTTGGACGCATTGCCGCACAAACAGCGAAGCAGGTCGTAACCCAACGTATTCGTGAAGCAGAGCGCGGATTGATCTACAACAAGTTTGTGGACAAGGAAGAGGATATTGTAACAGGGACCGTACAACGTCAGGACCCGCGTAATATTTATATTGACCTGGGTAAGGTGGAGGCGGTTCTCCCGTTGGGCGAGTTGATGCCTAATGAGAAATTCAGCCATTTGGACCGGATTAAGGCTTATATTACCAAGGTAGAGAATACGACCAAAGGGCCGCAAATCATGTTGTCCCGCTCACATCCAGGTCTGCTTAAGCGTTTGTTCGAACTCGAGGTGCCGGAAATTTTTGACGGTGTCGTTGAGATTCGTTCTGTAGCGCGTGAAGCAGGCTTCCGTTCTAAAATCGCAGTTCATTCCCGCAATGTCGAGGTAGATCCGGTCGGTTCTTGTGTAGGACCGAGAGGAACGCGGGTGCAGACGATTGTGAATGAGTTGCGTGGTGAAAAAATCGACATTGTGCGTTATTCCGATAATGTTGACGAGTATGTGGCTAATGCACTGAGCCCGTCCAAGGTGCTTGAGGTGCAGGTGTTTGAAGAAGAAAAAATGGCGCGTGTCATCGTGCCGGATTATCAGCTTTCTCTGGCCATTGGTATCAAAGGGCAAAATGCCCGCCTTGCTGCCAAGCTTACTGGCTGGAAAATTGATATCAAGAGCGAAACGCAGGCGGAGGAAGAACTCGGTAGACCGAGAACATCCACCGATGAAATGCATCAGGATTCCGTTTCTGTAGATTAAACGGAGTGTAGGGGGATTAATGCATGAAACAAAGAAAGATACCTTTGCGCAAGTGTGTGGCCTGTCATGAAATGATGCCTAAGAAGCAGTTGATCCGTGTCGTCAAAACCCCTGAAGACGAAGTGCTGATTGACTTGACTGGCAAAAAGTCGGGACGCGGTGCTTACTTGTGCGGCAAAGCCGCCTGCTTCAAGCTTGCTCAAAAAAGCAAGGCACTGGATCGGGCATTGAAGCACTCGGTTCATTCTGATATTTATGAGCAGCTAAGTCGTGATTTTGCTGCCGTCGAGGAAGAATTCCTGGCGGCACAAGGCAGCGTGCAGGATGAATAAGGCGCTGTCTGGATTGGGCCTTGCCATGAGAGCTGGCAAGCTGCTAACAGGTGATGAGATCGTTTTTAAAGCGATCAGGTCTTCAGAAGCCAAGCTGGTCATTCTTGCGAAAGATGCTTCAATGAATACTCAAAAGAAATTCCGCGACAAATGCGGGACGTACAAAATCCCCTTATTGATAGGATTTGACCGGGAAAGCTTGGGAAGCAGCATCGGCAAGCCTGAACGGGTTGTGCTGGCTGTGACGGATCAAGGATTCGCGAAATTGATCAAGAAACATGCGGGGATAATGTCGGAGGTGGAGTATATTGAGTAAACAAGAAAGCAAAGACAAAGTTCGGGTATACGAATACGCCAAATCGTTGAACATGAGCAGCAAAGAAATTATCACCATTCTTAAACGGCTGGATATTCCCGTGAACAACCATATGAGCGTCATGGAACACGATGCTGTGGGTAAAGTGGAAAGTTTTTTTAAGGATATTAAATCCAATGCTGCGGCCAAGCAAGGCGGAGCAGGCACGGCGCAAGTAAGCTCGAACCAGGCCGGTTCAAGTCAGAATAGTGATCAATCAACTGAGCAAACCAAAAATCAACAGGAAAAGCAGGTAAGTATGAATAGGACAAACAACAACCAAAACAGTAACCGAAGCAGCGCTCCAAAAGCGCAAGGCAGTCAACAGGGCGGTCAAAACCGCAGTCAGAGTACAAGTAGACCAAGTGGACAGCAAGGTAGCCAGAATCGTAGTGGCGGCCAGCAACAGGGAGGACAACAGCGCCCGAGCACTAACACGGCTTCGCGTCCTCAAGGTAGCCAAAGCACTAACTCTCGTCCACAAGGGAGCAATCAAGGTGGTACGGCAGTAAGAACGGCTTCATCCACGGGAAGTAGCAATGCGAATCGTAGCGGTGGTGGCAATCGTACAGGCAGCAACTCCAATAATGGCGGTAATCGTTCTGGTCAAGGTCGTTTTGACGATAACCGTCAAGGAGGAGGACGCGGCGGTAACGGTGGTCGTGGTGGCAATAACCGCGGTGGTAGCAATCGTGGTGGGAAATTCAATAATCGTGGCAGAGGTCAACAACAGGAGCGCCGCGAGAAAATCGACAACACGCCTAAGAAAATCATTGTGCGTGGTGAGATGACAGTAGGCGAAACAGCGAAGCTTCTCCACAAGGATGCATCGGAAGTTATCAAAAAGCTGATCACGCTTGGAACGATGGCGACCATTAACCAGGAACTGGATATGGATACTATCCTTCTGCTTGCCGGAGATTTTGGTGTAGAAGTAGAAGTGAAAATTCCGGTCGAAGAGGATCGCTTTGAAACAGTGGAAGAAAACGATGATCCAGACCTACTGAAAGCACGTCCTCCCGTTGTTACGATTATGGGTCACGTCGATCATGGTAAAACAACATTGTTGGATGCTATTCGCTCCACTAATGTAACGGGTGGCGAAGCTGGTGGTATTACACAGCATATCGGTGCGTACCAAGTTGAAATCAACAGCAAAAAAATCACTTTCCTGGATACACCAGGTCACGAAGCGTTTACGGCAATGCGTGCCCGTGGTGCTCAAGTTACGGATATGACGATCATTGTTGTTGCAGCTGATGACGGTGTTATGCCACAGACAGTTGAAGCCATCAACCATGCGAAGGCAGCTGGTCTGCCGATCATCGTGGCTGTGAATAAGATCGACAAGCCGGATGCGAATCCGGATAAAGTAAAGCAAGAATTGACTGAGTATGAATTGGTTCCTGAAGAGTGGGGCGGCGATACGATCTTTGTCAACGTTTCTGCGAAACAGAGAATGGGTCTTGAGGATCTGCTCGAAATGATTCTGCTCGTAGCTGAAGTAAATGAATACAAAGCGAACCCGGATAAACGGGCACGTGGTACGATCATTGAAGCTGAACTGGACAAAGGTCGCGGTTCCGTAGCTCGTATCCTCGTTCAGAATGGTACGCTGAAAGTCGGCGATGCTTTCGTAGCAGGTAACTGTTTCGGACGTGTACGTGCCATGGTCAATGACAAAGGCCGCCGTCTCAAGGAAGCTGGTCCTTCCACACCAGTTGAAATCACTGGTTTGACAGAAGTTCCACTTGCTGGCGATCCGTTCATGGTGTTCGAGGATGAGCGCAAAGCTCGTGCAATCGCTGACAGACGTTCGATTACGCAACGTCAGTCCGATCTGGGCAGCAACACCCGCGTAACGTTGGATGACCTGTTCCAGCACATCAAGGATGGCGAGATGAAAGATCTGAACGTCATTATCAAGGGTGATGTGCAAGGTTCCGTCGAAGCGCTGAAAGGTTCCTTGAACAAGATTGAAGTTGAAGGTGTACGCGTTAAAATTCTTCACAGCGGTGCAGGTGCAATTACCGAATCCGATATTATTTTGGCTGCGGCTTCCAATGCCATTGTGATTGGTTTTAACGTTCGTCCTGATAATCAGGCCAAATCTACAGCTGAAGCAGAAAAAGTGGATATTCGTCTGCACCGCGTCATTTACAATGTCATTGAAGAAATCGAGCAAGCTATGAAAGGCATGCTGGATCCTGAATATAAAGAAAATGTGATTGGGCATGCTGAAGTTCGTAACGTGTTTAAGGTCACTAAGGTCGGTACGATTGCCGGTTGTATGGTAACGTCCGGTAAAATTGCCCGTTCAGCAGAAGCGCGTCTGATACGTGATGGCATTGTTATTTTTGAAGGTAAAATCGACTCACTGAAACGCTTTAAGGACGACGCAAAAGAAGTTGCCCAAGGTTACGAATGCGGTATTACCCTTGATGGCTATAATGATGTTAAGGAACTCGACATTATTGAAGCGTTCGTCATGGAAACAGTGGAGCGCTAACGGCAGAGAGGTGAGCATCCATGGCTAAAATACGTACAGGTCGGGTTGGCGAGCAGATTAAGAAAGAGCTGAGCCAACTCATCCAAACTGAATTAAAAGATCCCCGTATCGGTTTTATTACGGTAACAGGTGTCGATCTGACAAACGATTTGTCCCAAGCGAAAATTTACTTGAGCGTGCTTGGGGATGAGGAGCAAAAAACTTCTTCCCTGAAAGCATTGGACAAAGCGAACGGTTATCTTCGTTCCGAACTTGGCAAACGGATACGGCTGCGCCATATTCCTGAGCTGATTTTCAAAATTGACGAATCTATCGCTTATGGCAGCCGGATTGAAAAGCTGCTAAGTGATATCGATAAGGATGAAAAATAGCAAGAGCTAGTTTATCCGAAGGAACCATGAACTGAATGTAAAGGAGACGGCAATGCATACCTATGAACAGGCGCTTCAACAAGCGAAGGAATTTATTCTGGAGCATGATGATTACCTGATCGTATCGCATGTACAGCCGGACGGAGACGCAGTCAGCTCCACCGTAACGGTGGGCTGGCTTCTCTCATGTCTGGGGAAGAAATTTACCATGCTGAATGAGGGAGCTATCCCCAAACGCATGGATTTTTTATGGCATGCCGATGAGATTATGGATATGAGCCAGCAACCGCCGGAACGGAAATACAACCGGATTATTTGTGTGGATTGTGCAGATTTTCGTCGTGTTGGTCTAACAGAGCAGTTTTTTGCGGAAGATGCCATCATTTTGAATATTGATCATCATCCGACGAATGATGCGTATGGAACAGTTAATGTGATTAAGTCGGATGCTGCGGCAACGGCAGAAATTCTTTTTGATCTACTGGAAAAGTTTGCGATCAACTGGGACGTTGAAGTGGCGACGGCTGTATATACCGGACTGCTGACGGACACAGGAGGCTTCAGGTATTCGAACACTTCGCCTAAAGTCATGTCTACAGTGTCACAGCTGCTTGCCTATGGTGTAGACGGTCCCTATCTATCCGAGATCCTGCTGGAAGAAATGACATTCCCGCAAATGAAGGTCCTGACCAAAGCATTGCAAACGCTCGAGACTTCGGAGGATGGTAAAATCGCCTGGGTGGTTGTAACCCCTGACGATATGAAGGAATGCGGAGCTGTTAATGAGGATTTGGAAGGTATCGTCAATTATCCGAGAAATATTCGTGGCGTTGAAGTAGGCATTTTCTTTAAAGTGACTAGTGATCAAGCGGTCAAAGCCAGTCTGAGATCGGCAGGTAACGTTAACGTAGCTGCGCTTGCTCAATCGTTTGGGGGCGGGGGACACGTACGTGCTGCAGGTTGTCGTCTGGAGGGTAAGCTGGAGGATATTATTGAGGTCGTTGTAGGGCGGGTGAAGGCCGAGCTATGAAACCGATGAAGCAGGAACAAGCAACTTGGGAAGGCGTGCTACCCGTCTATAAACCCGCTGGATTCACCTCTCATGATGTGGTGGCCAAGACTCGCCGTTTGCTGGGAATGAAGCGAATCGGACATACCGGAACACTTGATCCTCAGGTGACGGGCGTGCTGCCATTGTGTCTGGGACGTGCTACCCGGGTAGTTGAATACATGCAGGAGCTACCTAAGGAATACCATGCAACATTACGCTTGGGACTTGCCACGGATACAGAGGACCTTACGGGTAGGATTACCGAGAAGTGTGACCATCCAGTAGAGGTAACAGAAGAGGAAGCCAAAGCGGTTCTGGAACGTTTTGTCGGTACGATTTCCCAAGTGCCGCCAATGTACTCGGCCCTCAAAGTGGATGGCAAACGTCTATACGAGCTGGCCCGAGAAGGCAAGACCGTAGAGCGTAAAAGCCGTGAAGTGACTATTTACGAGCTGGAAATGACGGGATTCGCGGAGACGGGATCATATGTGGATATTTCTTTTCGTGCATTATGCTCCAAAGGAACTTATATCCGTACGCTCTGCGTCGATATCGGCCGCGAATTGGGATATCCTTCGACGATGGTCAAGCTGGAACGAACCATGTCTGCGGGGATTCCTGGGGATCGTTGTTTAACATTCGAAGAAATTGAACGCTACGTAGCGGATGGCAGCCTGGGTGAGCGGCTTATTGCCACTGATGAGGCCATTGACTATATGCCTGATCATACGGTGACCGAAGTGAAGGTCGCTGCCGCTCTCCAAGGTCAGCGCTTGTCGCTGAGCATGATTTCTCCGCCTGTGACGGACAGCCAGCCATTCCGGTTGTATAAAGAGGATCGAACGTTTTTGGGCGTATATGGACGGGATGAATCAGGGGCTATCGCGCCAATTAAAGTTTTTTTACCTTGAATTGTGCTATAATTTTGACGAAGTTAGTCAAATGATGTGAAATGCAGGTGAAATAATATGATTACCGTATCGTTATCTTATCCATTGAGCGATGAGCTTTTGCACCAATGGGGACGTTCACAGGTCACGGCGATCGGTCAGTTCGACGGTCTTCATCTCGGACACGCAAGTGTCATACGCAAGGCTGTCGAGCTGGCTCGGGAACAGGAAGTGCCGGTATCTGTTATGACATTTCATCCTCACCCAAAGGAAGTCATGAAAAAAGGCGACTATGAAGGCTATTTGACCCCGCTTGTGGACAAGCAGGATATCTTGGCCGATATGGGTGTGGACGTACTTTATATTTTGAGATTTGACGAGGACTTTTCCAAAGTCAGCCCTGAGGCGTTCATCACGGACATCTTGCTTCCACTGCAAATTCAAACGGCAGTAGTGGGCTTTGATTTCCGGTTTGGCTACCGGGGAGTCGGACATGAGCATACACTTCGGGAACTGGGAGGAGAACGTATGTCCGTCCACACCGTACCGCCATTCGAGCTGGATGGGGAAAAAGTGAGCAGCTCCAGCATCCGCCGTGCCTTGCAGACAGGGGATTTAACGCATGCCTCTCGCTGGCTGGGACGCTCTTACCACATTCGGGGCACCGTAGTGGATGGAGAGAAGCGTGGACGCACCATTGGCTTCCCAACAGCCAATCTCAAGCTGGATGATACTTACGTAATTCCAGTCAAGGGCGTATATGCTGTACGGGCATTGGTGGGTGAGTGTTGGAGAAGCGGGGTAATGAATGTAGGGGTTAAGCCTACTTTTCATGAAGGTGTGCTGAATCCGTCGTTTGAGGTTCATCTGTTTGATTTTGACCAGCAGATTTATGGCGAGCCTGTGCTGGTTGAGCTTCATCATTATATCCGTCCTGAACGCAAATTCTCTTCAGTGGACGAGCTGATTACCCAGATCGGCAACGACGCACAAACGGCTAAAAAGCTGTTAGGCTAATTTATTTACATAAGACAGGCGCTGTGTTATACTGACTTATGTTGTGTAAACAACGATGAACCTTGGCTTGGTTGTCCGCTTTCACCAGCGACTACGAGGCTAATGGCGATTATAATGAAGGAGGTGAACAGGATGGCATTGACTCAAGAGCGTAAACAGCAATTGATCGAGGAGTACAAAACTCATGAATCCGATACAGGATCTGCAGAGGTACAAATCGCTATCCTTACTGAAAACATCGTTAACTTGCAAAGCCACTTTCGTTCGCATAAGAAAGACCATCACTCCCGCCGCGGGTTGTTGAAAATGGTCGGTCAGCGTCGTAAACTTTTGGCTTACCTGAAGAAGACTGATGTTAGACGTTACAGTGCGTTGATCGAGCGTCTCGGACTGCGTCGTTAATTTTCAGACATGTAATGAGAAAAGAAGCCTGGTTGTTCACCGCTTGTCCCTGCTAAGGCGACGGCGGACAGCAGCCGGGTTCTTTTTTGAAGTAAGGAATTTTTTTGACGTACAGATCCTTTAGAAGTGCGAGTCTAGTAAGGTTCTGGTGCTTATAATGCATAGGGCTTCTTATGAATCAGGCCTGTCTAGGAAATACTGGATATGTATAGAACTTTTACTATGGAATGAAATGGAGGGATACCATGGAGCAACGTGTGGAAATGCAGCTCGGCGGAAGAAAGCTGGTGCTGGAAACAGGACGTCTTGCGAAACAGGCCAATGCCGCAGTTAAAGTAAGCTATGGCGAAACGGTTGTTCTCTGTACCGTGACCGCTTCCAATGCGCCGAAAGATTTGGACTTTTTTCCGCTGACGGTGAATTATGAAGAAAGATTATATGCTGTGGGGAAAATCCCAGGCGGATTTATTAAACGGGAAGGACGCCCAAGTCAAAAAGCGATTTTGTCCAGCCGCCTGACAGACCGTCCGATTCGCCCATTGTTCCCGGAAGGCTTCCGGAATGATGTACAGGTATTAAACCTCGTGATGAGTGTCGATCAGGATTGTGAGCCGGAAATTGCAGCGATGATCGGAACCTCGGCAGCGCTTAGTATTTCGGACGTGCCTTTTAACGGACCGATTGGCGGAGTTGCTGTAGGTCGTGTGGACGGACAATTCGTGATTAACCCGGACATTGCGCAGCAGGATGCAAGCGATCTGTACCTGGTTGTAGCCGGAACAAAAGATGCTATCATGATGGTAGAAGCGGAAGGTAACGAAATTCCGGAAGAAGTCATGCTGGAAGCTATCATGTTTGGCCATGACGAGATCAAGAACATTGTGGCAGTCATTGAGCAACTGGTTCAAGTGGCAGGTAAAGAGAAAATGCAGGTTAAACTGCATGCTGTCGATGAAAAAGTGAACAGCGAAGTTCGTGCTTATGCAGCTGAACGTTTGGTGGAAGCCGTCAAAATTGTAGAAAAACATGCCCGTCAAGAGGCGATTGATGCTGCCAACGAAGAGACGGTTGCACATTTTGAAGCACAATACATAGAGACGCCTGAGCTTTTGAAAGACGTGAGCGAAGTTCTCTATGATATCGTTAAAGAAGAAGTCCGTCGTCTGATTACGCATGATAAAGTGCGTCCTGACGGTCGTAAGCTTGACGAAATTCGTCCGATCGAAAGCGATACGAGCATTTTGCCGCGTACGCATGGCTCGGGCTTGTTCACACGCGGTCAAACGCAAGCGCTTAGCGTTTGTACACTTGGCGCATTGGGTGATGTGCAAATTTTGGACGGTATTGATCTGGAAGAAACGAAGCGTTTCATGCATCATTACAATTTCCCTCCATTCAGTGTAGGCGAGGCTCGTCCTTTGCGTGCACCGGGTCGTCGTGAAATTGGACATGGTGCTCTTGGTGAGCGTGCGCTTTCCAAAGTCATTCCTTCAGAAACAGAATTTCCATATACGATTCGTCTTGTTTCCGAGGTGCTGGAATCGAATGGCTCGACTTCCCAGGCTAGTATCTGCGCAAGCACACTGGCTATGATGGATGCGGGTGTACCGATCAAGGCTCCGGTTGCAGGTGTAGCGATGGGATTGATCAAGGACGGGGAGCATGTTTCCGTGTTGACCGATATCCAGGGTATGGAAGATCACTTGGGCGACATGGACTTTAAAGTGGCTGGTACAGCAGAAGGCGTAACTGCTATTCAAATGGATATCAAAATTAACGGTATTGATCGTAACATTTTGCAGGACGCACTCAATCAAGCTAGAGAAGGACGTCTGTTCATTCTTAGCAAAATGATGGAAGCCATCCAGACGCCGCGTGAGCAATTGTCACAGTATGCGCCGAAAATTATGACGATGCACATTAACCCGGATAAAATCCGGGATGTTATTGGTGCGGGTGGTAAAATCATTAACAAAATCATCGAAGAAACCGGCGTAAAAATTGATATCGAACAAGATGGTCGTGTATTCATCGCTTCCACAAACCAAGAGATGAATGAAAAGGCACGTTCCATTATTGAAGGTATCGTGAAAGAAGTCGTGATCGGAGAGATTTACATTGGCACAGTGAAGCGGATTGAAAAATTCGGTGCATTCGTCGAAATTTTACCGGGCAAGGACGGTCTGGTTCATATTTCCCAACTGTCTACTGAACGTGTAGCCAAAGTTGAGGATGTAGTTGCTATTGGAGATACGATTACGGTGAAAGTAACCGAAATTGATCAACAAGGCCGTGTCAATTTATCCCGCAAAGCGGTTCTGACGGCTGAAGATCCTGCAAAATCCTAATACCTGCGTACAGCGGATCACTATAACAGGAGTGTTGTTCGTTTTTACAGAATATTTGATATTTGAATAGCATCTTTTAAGCTTTTGGAAAGAGGCAGAGCTACGTTTCTGGCTCTTTTTTCATACATATGCATTAGCAGTGTCGAAGTGGGCTTTCAGGGGCCTGCTACGTCATAGTTCTTGTCCTCCCCGCATACAATGTGGACAAACGGGCGGGAGGATGAAGGGATCATGAGAAAGGCAAAGAGAGCAGCGTGGGTTGTATCCAGTCTGGTCATTACGCTGGTGATTGGGCAGTTTAGTGGGGTACGTGAGTATGTGAGTCAACTACGCGCCGGACACAGCACGGAAACGAGTGAGCCCGAGGTTGCAACAACGATGGCGATCGCGGCTTTACCTGATAATGCACTCATGCAGCGACTGCGATCATATGCTGCCCGGCAAAGAAGAGAGCCGGTTGATGCCAAAATTGACCGTGTGTGGAAGGCTATTCCTGGCTATAACGGCTTGGAGGTTGACCTGGACGCTACTTATCGTAAGGCAATTGCGGCTCCAGACCGACCCATACAATATGTGTATCGACAGCTTGCGCCCAAGATACATTTGAACCAGCTCGGCAATTTCCCGATTTTCCGGGGAAATCCAGAAAAGCCGATGGTTTCTTTCATGATCAATGTGGCTTGGGGAAACGAGTATATCGTGCCTATACTGGACACGCTGGACCAGGAAAAGGTCAAGGTTACGTTTTTTTTCGATGGTAGCTGGCTGAAAAAAAATTCTGAACTCGCCAAAGAGATTCAAAAAAGAGGACATGAGCTTTCGAACCATGCTTACTCCCATCCCAATATGAGCCGTCTGAGCAGGGAAAGAGCTACACAGGAAATAGAGAAGACGCAAGTGCTTCTTCAGGATATTTTAGGTGTGAAAAGCAGCTGGTTTGCCCCGCCGTCGGGCGATTTTAATCAGGAAACAGTTGATTTAGCAGCAGGTCTTGGGCTTAAAACAGTGCTGTGGACACTGGATACAGTGGACTGGAGACATCCTTCGCCGGAATCTTTAATTGCTAAAATCAGTAGCAAGGTCGAATCGGGATCACTGATTTTGATGCATCCGACAGATTCTTCATCGGCGGCTCTCAAAGGCATGATTCATGCCATTCGCAGCAAGGGACTGGTGCCCGGAACCGTCAGTCAGACGCTTTCCCCTGATCGGCAGCTACCTGCTCCGGTTGAGTGAACGTCTTTTTTCTGTTAGGATTGAACATTATGGCAAAGTTTGCAATTCAGTTTAGGAGGGCCAATCGTGGAAAGAATTCAACTCAAAAACGGCCTAAGAGTGGTCATTGAAAAAATTCCAACCGTGCGTTCCGTTTCTTTCGGCATCTGGGTTAAAACCGGCTCCCGAAATGAAACCCCGGACAATAGCGGTATTTCTCATTTTATTGAACACATGCTTTTCAAAGGAACAGAGCGTTTCGACGCGAAGGAAATTGCCGAGCAATTTGACGCCATCGGAGGGAATGTTAATGCATTCACTTCGAAGGAATACACGTGCTATTATGCAAAAGTGCTGGATGAGCATCTGCCGATTGCGGTTGATGTACTGTCCGATATGTTTTTTAATTCTAAATTAGATCATGAAGAGCTGGCAAAAGAGAAGAACGTGATCCTGGAGGAAATCTCCATGTACGAGGACACACCGGACGATATGGTACATGATCTCTTATCTCGGGCCGCTTATGGCGGCCATCCGTTGGCTTACCCCATTCTTGGTACCGAAAAGCATTTATTAGCTATGAACAGCTCCCATCTCAGCGATTATATGAAAGAACACTATACCATCGACAATACGGTTATCAGTGTGGCTGGTAATATTGATGATAGTCTGGTAGAGCTATTGGAGCGTCACTTTGGGCACTTTGATAACCATGGAACTGCTTCGCCCCTGACGGCGCCTGTGTTTAACGGTGAGCTGCTGTATCATGAAAAGGCAACGGAGCAGAATCATATTTGCTTGTCACTGCCTGGATTTGCAACGGGTGACGATCTCCAGTATGCTATGGTATTGCTGAACAACGCGATCGGTGGCGGTATGAGCTCACGTCTGTTTCAGGAAATTCGGGAAAAGCGCGGGCTGGCTTATTCGGTCTATTCCTACCATAGCTCCCATGCGGACAGTGGTATGTTCACCATTTATGCCGGTACGGCTCCCAAGCAGACGAAGGACGTGCTGGATCTGACACTTGAGCTGTTGCAGGATGTGGCTGTCAAGGGACTGGATGATAACGAGCTTCGTAAAGGCAAGGAGCAGTTAAAAGGAAGCTTGATATTAAGCCTTGAGGGCACAGGAAGTCGGATGAATCGTCTTGGGAAAAATGAATTGATGCTAGGTAGGCATTACACGCTGGATCAAATGATTGAGCATATTGAGCAAGTGACAGCTGATGATGTGAACAAGGTACTGGACCGGATGTTCTCGGAGCCGATTGCCCTATCGATGGTCGGAACGAGCGATTCAGCGGTTAAGGATATGAGGAGGGACTATTTTGTTAACTTACGTAGAAATTAACAGACTTGGGGGCAATGAGGATATTGAGCTGCCCCGTAAAATGTCAGAGCTTGCATCCGGGTTTGACCTGTATGCTGCGGTACAGGAAGATTTATTATTGGAGCCCGGCAAGCGTTGTCTTGTTCCAACTGGATTGGCTATAGCGATGCCGGCAGGGCTGGAGGCACAAATCCGTCCGCGTAGCGGACTGGCTCTCAAGCATGGTATTACCTGTCTCAACACACCGGGCACAATTGATGCGGATTATCGTGGGGAGATTAAGGTATTGCTTATTAATTTGGGCGAGGAACCATTTACCATTACACGTAATGAGCGAATTGCACAAATGGTATTTCAGACTGTGCCTGAGGTAGAGTTGAAGCAGGTAGACCGTTTGTCTGAAACAGTGCGTGGTGCTGGAGGCTTCGGTCATACAGGACGCTGAGTCTACAGTTTCCTTCAAGCGACTGAAAAGTCACGGCTTTAATCGGCATTTTGGAGAATGTAACTGAATTGCGTTTTTAAGCTAGAGCATGAATAGCATATGAATATAAATACACACAAAAAGCCGTCCCGAAAAAGGGGCGGTTTTTTTGTGTTTCTTCACCTATCTATAGGTGGTTGCATAGACTAAAAGCATATCGTGTCTCGGAAAGGAGTGATCCGGATGCTAACAGGAATACGCATCGTTGTATTGGGTGGCGATGCGAGACAGCTTGAGGTAATCCGAAAATGTATAGACATGGATGCTACCGTCAGCCTAGTCGGCTTTGACCAGCTTGAAGAGCCGCTCAGAGGAGCATCACGGGAGCCATTGTCTGTCAAGCTGCTGGAATCGGCAGATGCGCTTGTGCTGCCCGTTGTAGGATGCGATGAGGGAGGCAATGTGAATGCACTTTTCGGAGCGCAAAAGCTGCAGTTTCTGAATGAGCACGCCGCTGCTCTTCCGCCGCACTGCGTCGTATATACGGGGATGGCGCGGACGTACTTAAAAGAAATTTGTTCCAGACATGATTTAAAGCTGGTGGAGTTGCTGGAAAGAGACGATGTGGCCATATATAACTCGATACCTACGGCGGAAGGCGCACTGATGATGGCGATTCAGCATACGGATTTTACAATTAATGGTGCAAATTGTATGGTTCTGGGCATGGGACGGACTGGATTTACCATGGCAAGGGCGCTACAAGGATTGGGAGCCAGAGTGAAGGTCGGGGTACGTAGAGCAGAGGATGCGGCGAGAGCGGTGGAAATGGGATGGAAGCCTTTCATGACAAGGGATTTGGCGGATGAGACTCAGGGAGTTGACTTGATTTTTAATACGATACCCTCTATGATTATCACAGCGCAAATCCTGTCTAAATTGCAACAGGCTACCGTGATTATTGACCTTGCTTCCGCCCCGGGCGGATGTGATTTCCGTTTTGCAGAAAAGCGTGGAATCACGGCCATGCTCGCCCCCGGACTTCCTGGTATTGTCGCTCCCAAAACTGCTGGTGCCATTATAGCGAATACTTTGGTGCAGTTGTTAATGGAAGATAATCCTGATCGGGGTGATGCGTAATGAGTTGGCAAGGGAAAACGATAGGTTATGCAATTACAGGTTCACACTGCACATTTGAAGAGGTCATGCCTGTTATACAGCGTTTTGTTGACGAGGGCGCGAAGGTCGTTCCCATTATATCCAGTACGGTATTAACAACGGATACCCGCTTCGGTACTTCGCAAAGTTGGCAAAAACAGTTGAAAGATATAACAGGGAATGATATCATTTCTACAATTGTGGAGGCTGAGCCACTGGGTCCCTCCCAAATACTCGATGTACTGGTGATTGCACCCTTGACGGGGAATTCGATGAGTAAGCTGGCGAATGCCATGACAGACAGTCCGGTTCTGATGGCCGCCAAGGCGCAATTGCGCAACGGTCGTCCACTTCTTTTGGCCATATCAACCAATGATGGGCTTGGCTTGAATGCTGCGAATATCGCCAAGTTGCTGGTAGCCAAAAATATATTTTTTGTGCCGTTCGGACAGGACAATCCAGTTAAAAAGCCCAATTCACTTGTGGCTGACATGGAGTTGATTCCAGAAGCCGCTTACGCTGCTATGCATGGCAAACAGCTTCAACCGATGATTGTGGAACGCAAGACTCCATGAAGTACTATAGTTAACTGCTGAGCATCCCTCGCCTAGAAGATGATTCGATGATGCATCGGGTCTAATTTCTTGTTGGCGGTGGATGCTTTCAGAATAAAAAAATGGTTTTTTAGTCGAGAAGGGGAGATACACCAGATGAGCAATAGAAAGTTTAATGTAGCTGTCGTTGGAGCGACAGGCGCCGTAGGAGAACAAATCGTAAATCTGCTGGAAAAACGTGATTTTCCTGTGGATAAAATTAAATTTCTTTCTTCGCCTCGTTCTGCCGGCACTTTAATTAGCTTTAAAGGTCAGCAAATTCCAGTAGAGATTGCAACCCCCGACAGCTTTGAAGGAATCGACATTGCCTTGTTCAGTGCAGGCGGAGACGTAAGTAAGGAACTGGCACCACATGCTGTTCGTCATGGCGCAGTATGCATTGACAACACAAACGCCTTCCGGATGGATCCTACAGCTCCTCTTGTCGTTCCTGAGGTGAACAGCGACAAAATTGCCAAGCATCAAGGAATCATTGCCAACCCGAACTGCTCCACCATCCAGATGGTAGCTGCTTTGAAACCATTATATGATCAGTATGGCATTTCTCGTATCATCGTATCCACATATCAAGCGGTGTCCGGGGCTGGAAGCCGTGCCATTGATGAACTGAATCGTCAAAGTGCAGCGATCCTTAACGGTGAAGAAGTTCAGCCTGATCTGCTGCCAGTCGGTTCATTGCCGGTGAAGCATCAAATTGCTTTCAATGCTATCCCACAAATCGACAAATTCCAGGACAACGGCTATACACTGGAAGAAATGAAAATGGTACTTGAAACGAAAAAAATATTGGATGATGAATCCGTGGACGTAACAGCAACGTGTGTACGTATTCCTGTCGTATACGGACACTCGGAATCCGTCTATGTAGAGCTTAAAAAAGATTATGATTTGGAAGAAATCCGCAATCTGCTTGCTTCGGCACCGGGAGTAACCCTGGTAGACGATCCTGCTGCGCAGCTCTATCCGCTGGCATCCGAAGCCGCAGGGAAACCTGATGTATTCGTAGGACGTGTACGTCGTGATTTGGGCAACAGCCGTGGATTGAATCTGTGGGTCGTATCCGACAACCTGCTCAAGGGAGCAGCATGGAACGCGGTGCAAATCGCGGAGATTATTGCTGCAAATGCGGAATAACGTTCCTGAAGTAGGGAGTAAGATGGGGGAAGAGCGATGAGTATTTTAGTACAGAAATTTGGGGGAACCTCGCTGTCCACACCCGAAGCGCGTCAACTGGTGCTAGGACATGTGAAGCGAGAGCTGGAACAAAATTTTCAACTGGTTGTCGTTGTGTCGGCCATGGGGCGGAAAGGAGAGCCTTATGCCACGGACACGCTGCTCGAATGGGCGGCGTCTAACGGCGACAGTCTTCCTAAGCGTGAACGGGATTTACTGCTGTGCTGTGGTGAAATCATTTCTGCCGCTACATTATGCAGCCTGATGGAAAATGAAGGTATTCCTGCTACGGTGCTGACTGGGGCACAGGCGGGCTTTATTACGGATGATCAATACGGCAATGCTCGTATTTTGGATATAAAGCCAGACCGTATCGTGGAAGAGCTGAACCAGGGCCGTGTCGTCATTGTGACAGGCTTCCAGGGTCAGACTGTAAGCGGTGATATGACTACCTTGGGTCGTGGTGGCAGCGATACTTCCGCTACCGCTCTGGGTGCCGCTCTACAAGCGGACATGGTAGACATTTATACGGATGTGAACGGCATCTTGACCGCCGATCCGCGCATCGTGGAAAATGCAAAACCGCTTGCCCATGTCAGCTATACGGAGATTTGTAATATGGCTCATCAGGGGGCTAAGGTTATCCACCCCCGTGCTGTTGAAATTGCCATGCAGGCGAATATTCCGGTTCGGGTTCGCTCTACCTTTTCCGAAGGGGAAGGAACGCTGGTCACCCATCCGGAGGGCTTTAAGGACGTACAGGCAGACATCGTTGACCGTTTCGTGACCGGTATTGCGTATGTCGGCAACGTCACACAAATTACCGTAGAATTAAAGCTAGGCTCGGAGCATTTGCAATTACAAGTATTCAAATCCATGGCTGAGCATGGAATCAGCGTCGATTTTATTAATGTAACTCCATCCGGGGCGGTTTATACCGTGTTCGATGCTGATGGAAGCAAAGCGGTTGAAGTACTGAACGGTCTGGGCTTGGAGCCTAAAATTTTGGCAGGGTGCGCTAAAGTATCCGTCATAGGTGGCGGTATCAATGGGGTACCTGGCATTATGGCGACGATTGTAGAGGCATTGGCAGAATCAGACGTACAGATTCTTCAATCGGCAGATTCCAACACGACGATTTGGGTACTCGTTAAAAAAGAAGATATGGTGCAGGCTGTACGCGCATTGCATAATAAATTTGAACTCCATCAATAGGCGCAATGTCCGTGCTCGGACTTGCAAAAAAAGGAGGCAGCATGGTGAATTTCGGCAGACTGATTACCGCAATGGTGACACCTTTTGATCAGCAAGGAGAGATTGACTGGACTGCATTGTCCTCGTTGATTGATTATTTAATAGAAGAACAACATTCGGAGTCTCTTGTCGTATCAGGAACGACGGGCGAGTCTCCTACCCTGAGCGATGATGAAAAAATCAAGTTGTTTGCATTTACTGTAGAAAAAGCAGCCGGACGATGTAAAATCATTGCCGGTACCGGTAGCAACAATACACGTCACTCCATTCATCTGACCCGTGCTGCGGAGCAGGCGGGGGTAGACGGTATTTTGCTGGTAGTGCCTTATTACAATAAACCGAATCAGGAAGGGATGTATCAGCATTTTGAAAGTATTGCAAATTCCACATCCCTTCCAGTCATACTGTATAATGTACCAAGCCGTACCGCAGCCAGCCTGACCGTAGAAACGACGCTGCGTCTTGCGCAAATCCCTAACATTGTAGGAACCAAAGAATGCGCGTCGCTGGCGCAGGTCACACAGATTGCAGCCGCAGCTCCAGAGGGATTCTTCATTTATTCGGGAGATGACGCTTACGGGTTGCCTGCTATGGCTGTAGGGGCTTATGGTATTATCAGCGTGGCGAGTCATGTAGTAGGCGCAGAAATGAAGCAGATGATTGATTCACTTGTAGGGGGACACGCACAGCAGGCAGCAAAATTGCATCAGCAGTTGTTTCCGGTTTTCAAGGGTTTGTTCGGCTGTCCTCATCCACTGCCTAATCCGGTGGCTGTAAAATATGCATTGGAGTTACGGAATGTTTCGGTCGGTTCTGTTCGGTTGCCGCTTATTCCTCCGACCGAAGAGGAAGCGGAATTTATTAAGAAATTATTTGCCCACTAATCGGGAAGAATGAATTTTAAAATGTTAAATGAATACAAGTAGTACCCTTGTTATAGGCAGTCGGGAGTAAAAAAGCCGGAGGATTTTATAGTCTTGAAAGGTACTCAGGCATGAGGGCGTTCTTATAGGGCGCCCTTTTTGCTGTGCCTTTTAACCATGTATCAAGATAATTGAACAGGGAGTAATGGTTTTAGACGGCAGTGGGAAACCTATGCGCAACGAACAGGATGACTTGTTTTTTCTTATTTTAATCATGTATAATGGGGTCAAGTGACTGGGTGCGGTATTCTTTTGAAAATTAAATAAATAAATCAAGGTACGACGTCCAACTACCATAGGAGGTTTAGATTCATTTGTCTAAAAAAACAAACAACGATAAATTGATGATTTTCGCTTTGGGCGGCGTCGGTGAAATCGGGAAGAATATGTATGTCATTCAATACGGCAATGACATTGTCGTGGTGGATTCGGGTTTGAAATTCCCGGAAGAGGACATGCTTGGCATTGATATCGTTATTCCTGATATTTCCTACCTTACGGAGAACCGCGACAAGGTAAGAGGCATTGTGCTGACTCATGGTCATGAGGACCATATCGGCGGTTTGCCTTACGTGCTGAAACATTTGAATGTACCGGTATACGGTACCAAATTGACGCTGGGGCTGGTGGAAAACAAGCTGAAGGAAGCGAATCTGCTTGGCGAAACCAAACGTATTTTGATCAATGCTGATTCCGAAATTAAACTGGGTTCCACGCTGAAAGCAACATTCTTCAGAACAAACCACAGTATTCCGGATTCGGTGGGTGTATGCATTGATACTCCTGAGGGCGCTGTTGTTCATACAGGTGACTTCAAGTTTGATCATACTCCAGTTAACGGACAATATGCAGATTTGCAGCGTATGGCTGAAATCGGCACACGTGGCGTACTGGCTCTTTTGTCAGACAGTACCAATGCGGAAAAACCAGGCTTTACTCCATCGGAAAAAAGCGTCGGCGTCGTGCTGGAAGACATTTTCCGTAAGTCGAAACAGCGTGTAGTTGTAGCTACTTTTGCTTCCAACGTACACCGTATTCAGCAGGTTATTAATGCTGCTGAATCGACAGGACGCAAAGTGACGGTTATTGGTCGCAGTATGGTTAATGTCGTAGGGATTGCTTCCGATTTAGGCTATTTGGAAATTCCGGATGGAATGCTGATCGAGCCTGAGGAAGTTGGCAAAATGTCAGCGGATCGCGTAGTTATTCTCTGCACAGGTAGCCAAGGCGAGCCGATGTCTGCTCTAACAAGAATGGCGCGTTCCACACATCGTAAGGTGGATATTCTTCCGGGAGATTCGGTTATCATCGCTGCTACACCGGTACCGGGTAATGAAAAATATGTCGGTCGCACGATTGATGAACTTTTCCGTTTGGGTGCCAATGTTTATTACAGCGCAGCTAATCCGGGAATTCACGTTTCCGGACACGGAAGCCAAGAAGAACTCAAACTAATGCTGAATCTGATGAAACCTAAATTTTTCTTGCCAATTCATGGTGAGTTCAGAATGCAACGTCGTCATGCCCTCCTTGCCGAATCGGTAGGTGTAGAGCCGAACAACATTTTCATAACAGATATCGGTGAAGTTATTGAGATTCAGAACGGTGGAGCACGCAGAGCTGGTAAGGTTACAGCGGGCAATGTGTTAATCGACGGACTGGGTGTAGGAGATGTAGGGAATATCGTATTACGCGACCGCAAATTGCTGTCACAGGACGGTATTTTGGTTGTTGTTGTCACCCTGAGCAAGCAGGACGGCACGATCAAGTCTGGACCGGATATCATTTCCCGTGGTTTCGTATATGTCCGCGAATCGGAAGGTTTGCTGGATGAAGCGAATCGTATTGTCTCAAGCACACTGCATAAGCTCATGAGCGAAAATGTAAACGAATGGGCTTCCCTTAAAACAAATGTCAAGGATGCGCTGGGTCGCTTCTTGTATGAGCAAACTCGTCGCAGACCAATGATTTTGCCAATCATTATGGAAGTGTGAGTCAATTGAAATTTGCTCAAAAACCTGAATTAAAAACTTAAGTCACAGGCACACAGTCGCCTCTCTTCCCGCAGGAAATATTGGACGGTTTCCGCGGGAGGGGAGGCTTTTTTGGCTTTTCCGGGTGAGGAAAGCAGGAAATCCATGGGGGTGGGTATAAAATATTCCATTTCCATCCCATACTATAGGGTGATACGGGTCACAAAAACGCTTAAAGCGAAAGGAAGATCGCCCACATGGAACAATACAGCAACCTATCATCCAGCAAACAGGAAACAGAAACACCGGATCAACCTATGCCTGAAGTTGGGCAAAGACCCATTTCCCCCGCTATGGAAGCCTTGCAGCAACTGGGACAAACCTCCATGCCCGGAAGCGAATCCAATATTTTTTGTATGACAATCATTGGTCAGATTGAAGGGCATCTGATTCTGCCACCGCAAAACAAAACGACCAAATACGAGCACATTATTCCCCAACTGGTAGCAGCGGAGCAAAATCCCCGTATTGAAGGCTTAATGATTCTGCTGAATACAGTAGGTGGGGATGTCGAGGCAGGGCTGGCTATTGCTGAAATGATTGCTTCAATGAGTAAACCGACCGTAACCATTGTCATTGGAGGCGGGCATAGTATCGGTGTACCTATCGCTGTCTCTTCCACCTACTCTTATATTGCCGAGAGCGCGACGATGACCATTCACCCAATTCGTATGAATGGCTTGGTTATCGGAGTTCCACAAACGTTTGAATATATGGAAAAAATGCAGGAGCGTGTTGTACGTTTTGTGGTTTCCCATTCGCGTATTACCGAGGAGCGGTTCAAGGAGCTTATGTTTAAAACCGGTGAACTGAATCGGGATATTGGTACTGCGGTTGGGGGAGCCGATGCAGTGAAATACGGGTTGATGGACGCGGTTGGTGGCATCGGAGAAGCATTGAAACAACTGAACACCATCATTGAATCTCGACGTCAGCAAAACGGGATTACAGGGACTCAGCAGCAGGCTCCGTTCGTACCTTTTTCCCAAAATGCTACAGATACCTCGACTGGAACGCTTCCTAATGAGCATAGTGGGGAGTTGCCTCAATGACCTTATATACCGTAATGCCAATGGAAATGGTGTGGGAGGGCATGTGGAAGGAGGCGGAGACATTTGCGGAGATTCGGGTTGACGGTTTACTTATGCAGGTGCAGCCGCTCGAAAGTCGCAGGGGGATTATCGTGCGATTGCTAGATTGTCCGCTGGAAACTTACCTGAATCCGCGTTATGCACCCGGACAAGTCATCGAATGGTCGTAGAAGGTGTCGAATAGGGTGAAAATAGGTCGTTTGATGTTGAAAAAGAACATATGTGCGGATACCGGGTGACGTGGTATAATATTCTTCTGGGGGGTGACCTTGAATGTCCAGAAGAAGGAAAAGGAAAAAGAAAGCCGCGTTTGGCGGAGTTCTAAAATTCGAAATTTACGGCATTGTGCTGATAACTTTGGCGGTCATTGCGCTGTCGGGTGAAGCGGCAGTCGGTCGGTCGCTATCCAAGATGTTTGGGCTGGTACTGGGGAAATTTTATTTTGTCATACCCCTGATCGGCATTTATTACGGTCTGATGGTGATGATTCACCGCAAATGGCCAAACCAGTGGAACTCACGTAAAACGGGGCTGTTGTTGCTGGTATTTGCCTTTACGCTTATGAGCTCTATTTCATCTATGGAGCAGCGTTTGGGGCCGATTAATGCACTTCAACCAGGCGGGGTGATGAGCCAGATACATATAGATATGCGTGAGCAGTTGCTATCGCCTGACAAGGAAGGCCATACCTCAATGCTGAACAAGGATATTAGTGGGGGATATATCGGCGCATTGCAGCTTACTGTGCTGTTGTGGCTGTTTGGTCTTACGGGTGCCAAGCTGATCATGATTGTAATGTTTGTGATTTGTTTTATGCTGCTGACCCAGCTGTCTTATGTGGATCTGGTTCGAATTGTTCGGACGAAGATGCTGGCAGCAGGGGGTAGCGTTCGGAAAAAATGGATTGGTAAAGCCACTCCACTTTCGGCATCTGGCAGAGGTACCGGGAATAAAAAAATCAAGTCCGAGTCGATTCCTGCATATGAGGAAGATATGGATGATGATTTTGATGAAATGCAGCCTCCGGCGCGTAAGCAGCCGATTTTCTATCAGCTGTTTGGCCTGAAAAAAATGGCTGGAAAGGACAAGGATGATCAAGAGCATGCTTATGAAGCTGAGGAAGGACAGCCCTTGTGGAGAAACCCCAAGCAAGCAGAAGAATTGTCCGATACTGCTGAACACATAGAGGAGGAGGTCTCTGTTCCGGTAAAAGGATCACCGATCATTCGGGATTTCTTCGAGCAGGTGAAGCATGAGGAAAGAAGACCTGAGGATGAATCAGAGGCATCCTTGGCCGGGTCAGAGCAGACGGATTCAGCTTATGATGAGTCGCTGGATGATAACTTTATGGATACCGCTGCGAACACAGATACGGACGGTATGGCAACAGCAGGCCATAATACACCAGACAGTGCAGATGGACAGGCCCAAGCGAATTCAACGGGGGCGTTAGGCGAAGAGACTACAGGCACAACTGCGGCCATTCCTGCTCCACCGCCACCCAAGCCATACAAGCTCCCGTCGTTCCGTTTGCTTGCCAAGCCACAAAACGTGGGCAAAGGCCTTGGGCAAAAGGATTACATGCAAACGGCACGCAAGCTAGAGGCCACATTGGAAAGCTTTGGCGTACGGGCAAAGGTACTGGAGGTTGTTCGTGGACCTGCGGTGACGCGTTATGAAATTCAGCCGGACATTGGTGTGAAGGTCAGCCGTATTGTAAGCCTGACGGATGACATTGCGCTTGCGCTCGCTGCGAAGGATATTCGTATGGAGGCTCCAATTCCAGGCAAATCGGCTATCGGTATTGAGGTTCCGAACAACGAGGTTTCTATTGTAACGATGCGTGAGGTTATGGAGACGACCATTTTCCAGGAGTCTGTATCCAATTTGTCCATTGCGTTTGGACGTGATATTGCAGGCCAGACGATTGTTGGTAATTTGGCTAAAATGCCCCATTTGCTTGTAGCCGGAGCAACCGGTTCAGGTAAATCGGTGTGTATTAACGGTATTATTACGAGTATTTTGTACAAGGCGAAGCCAGATGAGGTTAAATTTCTCATGGTCGATCCCAAAATGGTGGAGTTGAACGTGTACAACGGTATTCCGCACTTGTTGGCACCGGTCGTTACCGATCCGAAGCGCGCTTCACTCGCTTTGAAAAAAATTGTAGTAGAAATGGAAAAGCGTTACGAATTATTTTCCAAATCAGGAACCCGTAACATAGAAGGCTATAATAATTTGATGAAAGACAATCCTGCTGCGTTCCTGCCTTACATCGTCGTTATTGTGGACGAGTTGGCGGATCTGATGATGGTAGCTGCGGGGGATGTGGAGGATGCGATTGCACGATTGGCCCAAATGGCGCGTGCCGCAGGGATTCATCTTATCATTGCAACGCAGAGACCGTCGGTTGACGTCATTACCGGGGTTATCAAAGCCAATATTCCTTCGCGTATTGCCTTTGGTGTGTCCTCGCAGGTGGATTCCCGTACAATACTGGACATGGGCGGAGCCGAGAAGCTGCTCGGACGTGGGGATATGCTGTTCATGCCAATGGGTGCTTCCAAGCCGGTTCGCGTTCAGGGAGCGTTCATGAGCGATCAGGAAGTAGAGAACATCGTTAATTATGTGCGTGAGCAGGGTGAAGCACAATATGATGAAACGCTTGTACCGGAGGTAGAGGAAGCATCTGCTGATGCCGATGAAATGCTGGATGAGCTGTACGATCAGGCTGTCAACATCATTTTGGAGGCCAAGCAAGCATCTGTATCTCTGCTTCAGCGCCGAATGAGGATCGGCTATACACGTGCGGCCCGGTTGATTGACTCTATGGAGGCTCGTGGCGTCATCGGCCCTTACGAGGGAAGCAAGCCCCGTGAGGTGCTTATTTCAATGGAGCAATATCAGCAAAACAAAGTCAGTTCCTGACCATAGGCTTACCAGAAATCGCATCCCAAATCGCTGTTTGTAAGTGTGGTGTTTGTTTAAATTTGACAACACTATGCGTACAGATAGCGATTTTTTTTGCTTTTTTTCAGGAACAGGAGTAGCCGAATGAAAGAAGATTAAAAGGGTGAATAGCTTTAAGCAGAGCTTGTCATAATAAACGTAGCCATCCTGTTAATCCCACAAAAGAAAGGTAGAGCGTAGCATATGAAAAAGACAATGGTCTGGATTTGCACGGGTATTCTCGCAGCCTCGGCTGTCACGTACACAGGGCTTATTGCGAACGTCTCTGCGCAGCATGCAGAGCCGCTGAGCACACAGCAGGAAGTACAAGCAACACAGCCTTCCCAAGAGACATTTAGCACAGAGGCGGTTAATTACGGCTCCTACGGTCAGGATGTATATGAACTGCAATCCCGTTTGAAGCTGTTGGGCTTTTTCGGGGCGGAAGTGGACAGTCATTTTGGCAGCAGTACATTGAAGGCTGTTAAGGGCTTTCAAAAAGAGTTTGGCATCACCCCTGATGGAGTGGTCGGAGCAAAAACAAAGCTAAAGCTAGTGAATGCAACTCCTAATTGGAAACCGACGGAAACTCCTTTACATCGTAAAAATCAGGGTTCCGCTCAGGGGCAGACAGCGGATAATAATAATAAACCGGATCAAAAAGATGAAACCATGGGATCAGCTAACGCGATGGGACTGTCTGACAACGATCTCAAAATTATGGCTAACGCAGTCTATGGTGAATCCCGTGGCGAGCCGTTTGAAGGACAGGTAGCCGTGGCGGCAGTTATTTTGAACCGGGTCAAATCCCCCAGCTTTCCAAACACACCGTCCGGAGTGATTTTTCAGCCGGGGGCCTTTACAGCTGTAGCTGATGGTCAAATCTGGCTCACGCCAAATGAAACTGCAACAAAGGCAGTTCGCCAGGCACTGAACGGTTGGGACCCAAGCGGAGGCTGCCTCTATTATTTTAATCCAAAAACAGCTACCTCCAAATGGATTTGGAGCCGCCCGCAGGTAAAGACGATTGGTCAGCATATTTTCTGCATGTAAACCGCCGAAGCAGCCGGGAGCTTGTCTCCGGTTGCTTCTTGGCTTTTGCATCGTTAGAATAAAGATTGGGACACTTTACCTCTTTACAAGATAATGATTCACAGCGGCTCATGCTAAAAAGGCTAGACGAAATTGACGTCACAAAGGAGTTTTGGACTTGAACAAAACAGGTTTCGAGCGTGGGACGCGCAGACAATTAAGGATTCATGTACTGCCAACCAAACGCTTCAAGACGTTTGCCATATCATTGTATGTAGGTACTCCACTACAAGAGGAAACGGTAACCCGAGTGGGACTGACACCATTCGTACTACGACGGGGTACAGAATCATATCCGCAGACTACACAATTCAGAGAACAATTAGAGCAATTGTATGGCGCGGGCTTTGGATTTGATGTATATAAACGCGGAGATTATCAAATCGTGCAATTTCGAATGGATACGATTAATGACAGCTTTGTAAACAGCTCGGACAGCTTGCTGGATCGTTCATTTGCTTTTCTCGGAGAGGTGTTGACGAAGCCTGCATTGGAGAATGGAGCATTTCAGACTGGATACGTCCAGCAGGAACGGGAAAACGTACGCAAGAAGCTGGAATCTATAGTCAATGATAAAATTCGTTATGCTGGAGAGCGCTGCATGGAGGAAATGTGCAAAAATGAGCCTTATCGTCTGCACCCCCTCGGTCAGCGGTCTGATCTGGATCGTATAGATGCGCAAGGCTTGTATCAGGCTTATGGAGAATGGCTGAATAACGCCAGCATGGATTTGTATGTAGTTGGAGATACGACGCTGGAGGAAGTGGAGAAGTTCGTAGATCGCTATTTCCAACTGAACCGTTCGGAAGAAAAGGGATATGCTCCTGAACAACCAAAAGCGGTAGAACGTGATGTACAAACGGTGGTGGAGCGTCTGGATGTAAATCAGGGGAAGCTGAACATGGGATTGCGCACCCCGATTACGTATGGTGACGATCGTTATGCCTCTGCCCTGATGTACAACGGGATTTTGGGCGGTTATCCTCACTCCAAGCTGTTCGTCAACGTGCGGGAGAAGGAAAGCTTGGCGTATTACGCCTCATCACGGTATGACGGGCACAAGGGCATAGGGACGATTCAATCCGGTATCGAAATACCCAATTATGAAAAAGCGGTAACCATTATCCGCAAGCAACTGGAAGATACGCAAAATGGTGCGATTACCGAGCTGGAAATGACCCAGACACAGGCGATGATCCGCAATTTATTGAAGGAAATGCAGGATTCCGCTTTTGAAATGATCGCTTACGATTTTAACAGACAGCTTTCCGGCAAAGAGCGGACGGTAGATGAGCTGCTGAGCCAGGTGGAGGCTGTCAAGGTGAAGGATGTTCAGGATGCCGCCCGGACGTTCCGACTGGACACCATTTATTTCTTGAGAGACCAGAAGGGGGAATAGCGGGTGGAGCACATACCTTATGAGCATTTGCAGGAAACGCTGTACTATGAAGTGATGGATAACGGATTACATGTTTATGTGTTGCCCAAACCGGGCTTTCAGAAGACATACGCTACATTTTCGACCAAATATGGCTCAGTCGATAATCATTTTCGTGTGGAAGGTCAGCAGCCGGTTAAGGTTCCCGATGGCATCGCCCATTTTTTGGAGCATAAAATGTTTGAAGAGCCTCAAGGTGATATTTTCGCTACTTTTTCCTCCAATGGGGCATCGGCCAATGCATTTACGAGCTTTGATCAAACGGTATATTTATTTTCCGCAACCGAGCATATTCAGGAGAATTTGAACACATTGGTCAATTTTGTACAGCACCCTTACTTTACGGATGAAAATGTGGAGAAGGAAAAAGGCATTATCGGTCAGGAAATCAATATGTATGAGGATAATCCAGACTGGCGGAGTTACTTTGGCCTGATCGAAGCGCTATACAAGGTCCATCCGGTGCATATTGATATTGCGGGTACCGTCCAATCCATCAGTACGATTACGAAAGAAACGCTGTATAGCTGTTATGAGGCTTTTTACCACCCGAGCAATATGATTCTTTTTGTGGTAGGTGGAGTGGACCCGGCGGATGTAATAGAACTGGTGCGTAACAATCAGGCGAAAAAGGATTACAAGCCGCAAGGAGAGATTGAGCGTATTTTTGACGAAGAGCCTGCTATTGTGGCAGAGAAGCGTCGTGAGGTAAAACTGGCGGTTTCTCTCCCTAAGCTGTTGTTCGGATTCAAGGAAGCCAAGGTAGGTCTCATGGGTGAGGAACTGCTTCGTCATGATCTGGAAACCAAGTTGATGCTTGATCTTTTGTTTGGCTCCAGTACACAGCTGTATCAAAAGCTCTACGATGAGGACCTCATTTCAGATAGCTTCGGCCATGAGTACAACAGTACAC
This sequence comes from Paenibacillus sp. NRS-1781, assembly GCF_050467745.1. Lineage (NCBI taxonomy): Bacteria > Bacillati > Bacillota > Bacilli > Caryophanales > Paenibacillaceae > Paenibacillus > Paenibacillus sp. NRS-1781. The sequence continues at coordinate 3,903 of NZ_JBITPI010000024.1, read as the reverse complement.
CGCAGTATGCGTTTTCTGCTATCGGTGGAGATACCAAGGACCCGGATGGGCTGTTGGTGCGGATACGTGAAGAGGTGGGGTCCATTCAAAAACAGGGCTTCACGGCAGAACATTTTGAACGGGCACGTAAAAAGAAAATCGGCGGTTATCTGCGTATGCTCAATTCGCCCGAAAACATAGCGCATGAGTTTACGAGACATCGCTTCCGGGATAGTGATTTTTTCCAATTGCTTCCGGTCTATGAAAGTATTACACTTGAGGATGTTAACCGTCGTTTGAAGGATCATATTCAGTGGGATCAGATGGCCATGTCGCTGGTGGTGAGTCCGTAATGCCCAGGGAGAGGGAACCGATAACCACCAAGGATGGGGAATTAAAAGCCATTGGCGATACGACTGTGCTGATCACGGGAGCAAGCGGCGGGATTGGAGCGGCTATTGCGGAGCGTTTTGCGGCTGTTGGGATGAATGTGGTCATTCACTACATGAAGTCCCATGAAAAAGCGAATGAAGTTGCCCGCTGTTGTATGGCTTATTCAGGCAAGGTGATGACCGTGTCAGCGGACCTGCGGAGCAAGGAGCAGATTGAACGCATGCGGGAGAAGCTGGAGAATCACGGAATGAAGCCAGATATTCTTGTGAATAACGCTGGATTATCTCATTACGGATTGCTGACGGATGTGTCGGAAGAGGAATGGGATGAAGTGATGGCCGTCAATGTGAAGGGGACCTTTCTGTGTACGCAGGTTTTTATGCCGCATATGATTTCTCAACGCTATGGCCGTATCGTGAATGTGTCTTCTGTATGGGGAATATGCGGCGCTTCGTGCGAGGTGCTGTATTCCACCACCAAAGGCGGGATTAACGCATTCACTAAAGCACTGGCTCAAGAAGTTGCACCTTCTGGAGTAACGGTAAATGCGGTAGCTCCGGGTGCAGTAGATACGTCTATGCTGGATCATCTGGACGAAGGGGAAATTTCCAGTCTTGAAGAAGAAATTCCTGCCGGTCGATTGGCTCGGCCTGATGAAATTTCATCACTGGTTTATTTTCTGGCGCTTCCTGAATCCGGTTATATAAACGGGCAGGTCATTAGTCCTAACGGTGGATGGGTGACTTGACGAGAAGTACAGCGTTTGGAGGAAACCACCAGTATAGAGAGCACCTGAGAAGAACATATTATAACTGTTGATTTTAAATCTGAATCATCTAAGGAGGATTTAAGTATGTCAACAGTAGTTCAGAATTTCGATACCTGGAAGAAGTTCCTTGGTCAGCGTGTGGAACAGGCGGAGAAGCTTGGAATCAGCCAGGATACCATTTCAGAGCTTGCTTATGAAATCGGTGATTTTCTGGATGAGAAGGTCGATCCGTCCAACCACTCCAACCGCGCACTGAAAGAACTGTGGGGAGTTGCCGATGAGGACGAGCGTCACACTATCGCCCGGCTGATGGTCAAATTAGCCAAAAGCAACGCATAAGCATTAACCAACATGAAAAGCTCCCTTTTGGGGGCTTTTCTGTAATGGTTACAGAGCTGTTCTTGTAATTCCTTTGTAATTTATATATCATAAACGTGATCGAGGCTTATGCAATTGTGTTGAATACAAGAAGCCTTTGTGGTCTCAATATTTGATTTTGTCGATTGGTGTTATTTTATGATACAATAAGGCTTTGATTTGGAAATGTTGACGGTTTTGAATGTGAATGAGGTGCTAATGTGACGGAAGAATTGAAACAGTGGTACATGGAGTACAAGATACATAAAAATCGTCCCGGATTGCTGGGAGACATTGCTTCCATGCTTGGTATTCTGGGGGTTAATATACTGACGATTAACGGTGTTGAAGGCGAAAGACGGGGGATGCTGCTGGAAACAGACGATGACGAGAAGATACGCATTCTCGGAGATACTTTAAAAAAGGCCAGTAATATTACGGTTACGGCCTTACGCGCTCCAAGGCTGGTCGATATATTGGCAGTAAGGCACGGACGTTACATTGATCGGGATTCGGACGACCGCAAAACATTCCGCTTTACACGCGACGAGCTTGGGTTACTGGTCGATTTTTTGGGTGAAGTATTAAAGAGGGATGGAAATCAGGTGATTGGACTTCGCGGAATGCCTCGTGTGGGAAAAACCGAAACCATTATTGCCAGCAGCGTATGTGCTATGAAGCGCTGGACTTTTGTGTCTTCAACGCTATTACGGCAGACGGTGCGCAGTCAGCTCTCCGAAGAGGAAATGAACCCTAACAATGTATTTATTATTGACGGTATTGTGAGTACAATTCGGTCAAATGAAAGACATTATCACTTGCTTCAGGAAATAATGAGCATGCCGAGTACGAAGGTTATTGAGCATCCTGACGTTTTTGTACGTGAATCGGGATACAGCTTCGATGATTTCAATTTCATTATTGAACTTCGCAATAATCCGGCTGAGGAAATTATTTATGATACCTTTACAGCCAGTTATACAGAAGATCTTTAAATAAGCGTAATTATACAAGGAGATGATGACATGTCAGAACTGGGTCAGCAATTAAAGGAGGCCCGGCTGCAAAAAGGATTGAGCCTTGACGATGTTCAGGAAATGACGAAGATACGCAAACGTTATCTGGAAGCCATTGAGACGGGCGATTACAAAGTGCTGCCGGGAAGCTTTTATGTCAGAGCTTTTATTAAAACTTACGCTGAAACGGTCGGTTTAAACCCCGACGAGATTCTGGAAGGACATAAAAGCAATGTACCTGAACCAGAGCCGGAAGCTGTCATGGAGCCTGTGACACAGAAACGCTCCAACCGTCCGGCTACGATTGGAAATCTCAAATGGTTGCCTACAGCTTTAATGTGGCTTTTTTTGGTTCTCATTGTTGGGGTTATTTATGCATATTGGGTGAGTAACAATCACACGGCTCCAAAAACAGCCGAGAATACAACGCCGATTACGACACCGAGTACGTCCATTCCTAACAGTACCAAGGAGGGAACTACGACACCACCGCAAAATACGACGACAACCCCTCCTCAGGGAAGCGCTCAGACAACAACGCCGAATAACGGTCAGACGGCAGCTCCAAATGGTGGCGGCGGACAAACCACTCCTGATGCTGGGCAAACGGGGCAAACCCAACCACCAGGAGGTACAGGAACGGATACGACCACTCCTGACGGTAGCCAGCAGCCGAGTACCACTACGCCGCAACAAGGTGTAACCGTGGCTCAGGATGGCAAGCAAGGTAAAACGACGATTTTCAAAGTTTCCAGTGCAACCGGAGCTACAGTCAAGGTGGATATTAAGGCAACGGGAGAAAGCTGGCTTGAGGTGTACAAGGGGCAAAACTCACGTGGTGAAAAGCTGAGCTATGGCATGACCAAAAGTGGAGATGCCGTGTCCTTTGACATCGGTCCGGAAGGCTTGTATATCAAGTCAGGACGTTCTTCTGCCACGGATATTTCCGTAGCAGGTCAACCGATAACTGATAATAAATCAACGACTCGTGTTTTGATACAGCAAGGAGAAGCTTTTTCGACCGGAACGAGTGCCGGGGTGAGTGGTACTACTACGGATTCGACTACAGGCAGTACGGGTTCAACACAGAGCGGTACAGATTCTTCGACTACTGGCGGTGAATAAACCCTCTATTGCGCGGAAATACTAATGACTGTAATTCATGGGAAGCCAGTCATTTCATTTTCCGCAAAGTGAGGTGTATACATTATGACCGTCAGCTGGATTGTGACAGGGCTTGGTATCATTGTCAGCCTGCTTGGCTACTATCTGACTCCAAGTGCATGGGGCTATGGCATACTGGGCTTTGGTCTTGCTCACATTGTGCTGGGACTTCTGGATATGTTCCGGAATCCGACCCGCAGCCACAGCTATATAAGTTGAACTTAA
>NZ_JBITPI010000023.1:0-137552 GCF_050467745.1 Paenibacillus sp. NRS-1781 | reverse complement strand
TGACGGAGCGAAAGCAATTCATGTGCTTTGACATCCAGCTTTTTGTAGGGTGTAAACGACTTGGACTCAGCCTGTTTTCGTGCAGTCTGTGCAGATGAAACCGGTACCAGCGTAGCTGCGACCTGCCGCTTAACTTCTGATTGAACCAGCCCACCCTTTTCTCCACCTACCGACACGGATGGCAATATTCCCGTTTCTGGATGAACTTTAGTGGAACCTGCCACAAGGGGAGAGTGACTGTACCGCAGGACATCAAGTTGCTGTGACATCAAGTGAAGCTGTTGTTCCAAAATATGTTCCAAGCCTAATGGAGCGGTAGCCATGTGCACGTTCTGGACTTCGACCTGCTCAGCCGCATAAACTGACGTGGATACCGGAAGATCTGCTTGGAGGTACGATTGAAATGCTTTAGGAACCGTCTGCTCAGTCAGGTTTATCGGTGTTGCTATATGATCTTCCAATACATTTTGATTTGGATAATCTGTGGTAATAGCTACCCGTTCGGCTACATAACTCGTCAAAAGTTCCAAGGTGGTCAGCGTTTCAAAAAACTTATTCATTGGAACGTCCAATGCGAATGTATCTTTGATGCTATGACGGACTTGAGACAGATTGATGGAATCCAGCCCTAGCTCCAGAAAATGCGTTTGCGGCTCCAATTCCTCCAGACTAAGCTGAGACACATTACCAATCATTTTAGCTAACTTTTGACGAATAGATGATTTGTGCTGATCGCTAACCGATTCCGTCACCAAATACTCGTTCCTCATATTTAAATCCCCCATTACCGTTGAGTTTTCATGAGCTAGTCCGGCATACGACTGCGTCAAATGAGACAATCTCATTTGCTTCGTGACCATTTGTTCAGCTTAATTCTGCTCAGGAACGTTGATCCAATATCTTTTCCGTTCGAATGGATACGCAGGTAAAGAAACCTTTTTGTAGCGATTACCCGCATATAGAGAATTCCAGTCTGTCTGCGCTCCTTTCACATACTTTGCAGCCAGTTGTTCCAGTGATTGCAACACGTTCAAGCTTCCGCTGATCATCTGTTTTTCCCGTGTACACACCTTCCATGTTATGCCTTGTTCATGTGGTCAAAGCACCTTCGCTTTCAGCGCATCCGCTCCAGCAGCAGTCACTGCAATCCGGTACGTCAGGTCACTTCTGCCCGTATTAGCCGTATAAAACATATCCTTCATGGCGAGTCCTTCCGCGCTTCCAACAGCTATGGGGTAAGACAAAAATGCCTCTAAGGAATAAATATTGACTTGCATATATGTAGAGACGGTTCTAGCAACTACGAACAAAGAATGAACGAGAGTTGAGAGTTAAACAGGCTTGCAAATTGTATTTCGTGGTGTGAGTGAAATAGGACAAATTTAGGTATGTGATCTTAGGGGTGTGTGAATCTGGAATGAACTGAAATTTTTAATTAAAATTAAAAGTTTGAAATTTCAGCAACATAGGTGAGTTTAATGATTGAACATCGGGGTCATACAAAAATAAATGAAACATCAAATATATAACACTTTACTAACATGATAAAGCAATCATTCCAAAAATGTCAATGTATTTCTTTTTTATAAAAAGTAATTATATGGAATAGTTTTGCGCATTTTTTTTTTCTATTTCTGCGCTCTGGAAAATCGCCTAGAAAAATAAAACCTGTACGAAAATGGTACAGTTTCCAACACTAAAAACCTTATCTCTTGGTCGCCACGGGCCTAAAAGCTCCATACATCGGATGCTTTCATGAGATAAGGTGATTGAACAGTCACATCTATAATTGAAAAATAGGAGATATGGGTGGCGCATCATTTTTTACAGTGATAATCGACCTGCTTCCGTCCTCCAAATTCGGCCCATGCTGCCAAATCGTGCTCGGAATTTCCCGCCGCAGCACCGGTATGATATTCTCGCTAAACCGATGTAGCTGTTCGAGCTGCTCCTGCTCATCTAGCCCGTCTACGCTGATGCTGAGTACCTGGTGACCAAACGCGGTATGATAGTTCCGTATTTTTTTAAGAACACTCTCCGCGGAGCCGATCAGAACAGGACCGTTACGGATATTATCCTCCAGACTCGTGAAGGGCGACTGATTGTGCTGAGCTGCCGCTGTCGAGTGGTAAGCATCATAATAAGGACGATACCGTCGAATCGCTTCCTCATCCGTATCTGCCAGATACAGACTCCCTGCCCCAGCACCAATCACAGCCTGAGACGGATCATGCCCATAATAAGCTAGTCGTTCCCGGTAATGATCAATGAGCGCTTTATACTTGGCCTGCGGGTGGAAAGAATTTGAGGAAAATATCGGCTCTAATTGCGGTTAGCAGTCTCGGCTTCGTTTTTTTCACGAATATACGTTTCAAATAATTCGGGATTCACAACTTTACGCAGCACATGCATCGTTCCATCTCCTGTACCATGGTCAAATGCATGAATACGCTCATATCCCCAACGCTCATACATAGACAGCAGATAGGGATGCTTTTCGGCTGTTGCCAGCGTAACGGCAGGAGCTCCCACCTGATCACGGATTATAGTCTGCTCTACCCAGTTGAGCAGCTTGCGGCCGTAACCTTTGCCCTGAGCAGCCGGATTGACGGCAAACCACATGACAAAGGGTAGATCCGTTATAAAATTAAGAGCTCTATTTTTGAGATGACTAACTGTAGCCTCAATTACACCATCGACTTCCAGCACGTAGCAGTCATTATTTTTAATATTCTCCTGAATGATAGGAATGTCCGCCTGAGCGGCAGGCCATTTAAGCTCCAACTGCCGAATCGTTTCGTACGCCTCATAAGTCACGTACTGCAATCTTTCCGCATCTTCCTGTTGTGCCAGACGATAGATTTCGCTCATGTTAACCCGCCTCTCCATAAAAAATATTAATCCTATCTACTTAATCAGAAATAAAAGATAAAATAACTGTAGCATGCTCACAATCCAGCGACAAATTAATTTTTTCTATAGGTATATTCAAAACAACGATAACCTAGCGAAAGTGACCTCAAATTGCAAAATCTTCCTCCGTCAAATCCATGTTAACGCACATACCGGTTCGGCTGCCGTCGGCTGCGGCAAAAATCAATTGGGAAGGCATGAAGTATGAAGAATCCCCGGCGGCGTATACACCAGGTATAGAGGTTCTTCCTGATTCATCCGTCTTGATCCCGCCCGACTCCAGCTTTTCACAGCCCAAGCGTTCTGCAAATGGTGTACTTTGTACAAATTTGGGAGCCACGAACCCGCCAGTCCTTGAGACTTGAGTTCCATCCGTAAATTGAACATGCTCAAGCTGTCCATTTTGTCCGATGAAAGCTGTAACAGGCTGCTCTATCACCACAATTCCCTTGGATTGAAGCCATTTTTTTTGCTCGAATGTCAGGGAAGCATGGCCGTTCGTGCAGGCGATTATATCCTTGCTCCAATTCAGGAGTAATTTGGCCGTATGATAGATGCCCGGAGATTCGGACACAACGACAAGCGGTTGATCCCGTAGCTCCCAGCCGTCGCAATAGGGGCAATTAAACAAGCTTTTTCCGTATAGTGGATAAAAGCCTTCGATCTCGGGAAATATCTCCTTTACGCCCGTCGCTAAAATCAGTTTTCGCGCTTGAATGCGAAGGCCTGACGAATCAAGCACCTCAAATCCGGATTCAGTTTTTTCAATCGAAACAACCTCGGCTTGCAGATGATCGACAGACGGATAGCGCAGTACTTCCTCATAAGCAACGCGACGGAACTCGGACGGCGTAATGCCGTCTCTTGTAATAAAGCCGTGCGATGCATGCGTAACGGCATTTCTGGGCTGGTTGTTGTCGATCAAAGCCACACTTCGTCTTGCCCGGCCCAGCACAAGGGCTGCATTCAATCCGGCGGGTCCTCCGCCAATAATAGCACAATCGTAAATTATGATGCTCCTCTCCTTTTAAAAAGATATTAAAGACTAATTATATCTATAATATACTCGAATTTACTAATGTGTCAAGCTGTACATGATCATAAAAAACGCAAAAAAAGCCCGAAAACCGGGCTTTTCTAACTCCTCGTCTCATAACATACCAGCCATATCCTTAGTATTCAGACGAAAAGCGCATGTTGCTTTATTCCGCAGGAGGTGTAAAGCTGCGTTGAGCAAATTCACTGTCCAGCATGTAAAAAGCGTTACTATCCCTTTCAATCCGTTTGAGCTTCTGAATTACATTGTCGAACAGAGCTTCCTCTTCGACTTGCTCATCAATAAACCATTTCAGGAAATGGATCGTCGCATGCTCACGTCCGTCCAGAGCCAAGTCAGCCAAATGATAAAACTTCTGCGTATTTTGCTGCTCGTGCTTGTAGCCGTGCTCGAACACATCCAGCATGGAATCGTAGCTGTTTTTTGGCTCCGGTAATGCCGCCAAAGTAGCTCGCCCTCTGCGGTCATTAATATATTTGTATAGCTTCATCGCATGAAAACGTTCCTCTTCAGCTTGTACCAGGAAAAAGTTTGCGAACCCATCCAGACTTTCGCCAGAGCAATAAGCAGCCATCGCCAGATATACGTGAGCGGAGTAAAACTCAAAATTCATTTGCTCATTTAGAGCCTGTGCCAAATTGTCTTTCATGTATCAGGTCACCTCGGTCATGTATGTAATGATGTAGCGATCTTAGTGTACCACGAAACCAAGCACAAAAACGAGCGCAATGTGAGTTTTTACACCCTCTCATTGCGCTCGCCTCACACTAATTTTATTTTACAATCAAGGCTCCAGTCCCCACACACGTTGGTCGTTCACATACAGAGGCGTTTTGTTCCAATCTGCATAAGACGTCTTGGTCGCATCATAGGAAAAATCATCACTTTCGTTATAATTGCTCCAGTCCGTCTTGTTCAAGCGAACCTGAATATCCCCCGTGTTGGCTCCTGCTGCCAGACTTCCCGCACCAGCTCCAAAGGAGATTTCCAGATAGTAATCTGCGCCCGTAACCGCCTTATCCAGTTTCACATAGCGTCCCTGAACGTTGCCGCTGCCGAGCTGTGCATAGTCACAATGGAATTCCTGCGGTTTATCGCCATCCACTGTAAAGTAATACCGCAGCTTGACAGTCTTCAGATCAACAGCCTCTTTCCCCTTGTTTACAACACGGAAAAGCGGACGAATCTGATTATCTCCCGGGTTCGTGTCGCCCACGCGATATTGGGCAATTACATCTCCCGTTGCTGGAACCGACGCTGCTGTCGGCTTGGCGCTGACCTCGGCAGAATCCGGGCTGGTTCCTAAAGAATTAGTTGCACTTGCTACATAATAATAAGTGGTTTCATTCACCACTCCTGTATCCTTGTAAGTGCTATCCGTTACCGTTGCTACCGTGGTATAAGGTCCTCCACTGGTTGTGGAGCGCTTAACGGTATAGCTGTCCACCCCTGTCGCTTTGCTCCAGTTTAGTGTAACCTGAGCATCCCCGGCACTTGCTTTCACATTTGCCGGAGCTTTGGGAGCTGTCGGCTCGGTTGTTCCACTATTGTTGATGAGACGGTCATATTCGGCATAAGCTGTCGCCATATCGACTTGGGACCAAAAACGGTGATACGTAAATTCCGGAGCGCCTTTATCCCATTTTTTCGTTTGATTATTCCATGAAGTTGTGTATTTGTCCTTGAGATAAGACCACTGAGGATCTTTGGTGATATTAGGCCGGATATCGGTGTAGCTGGAATACGTACCATTACCACCCTTGGACGGATCAGATGCGGTAGCGTCTGCGCCAGGAATGGTGTTGCCTTGCCCCGTTTTACCGCTCCATCCGTTCGGGATATACGCTTCTTTCGTAAAATAACGATAATAATCCTCACGTGCTTCCTTCGTGGTAATGCCTACACCGTCGTTGTAACCCCATGCAGCATCGAGCAAAGCTTTGGACAGATCCTTGGCTTCCTTGCCTAATGCGGTGTAATCTCCTTTTTCGGCCTTCGTTCCAGCAGCAAAGAAAGTAAGCGCTTTAACATAACTACCCAGCACTCCCGCATCTTGCCCTGGATTCTTCGTTACTACATGCAGATTGGCATTCCCCTTATGACTGGCAAATCCGGTCCAGGTTTCTGGCTTCCCGCTCCATTCCAGATTGCCTGGCACCCAAAACTCGCCTTTAGCTACTGTAGTGGCAACCTTCGGATTTTTACCCCCCAGAATGCGCTTGCCTTGAGCGTCCAAATAGTACCCCTGCGCGTCAGTCACAGGACGTTCGTTGGCAAATGCATAGCTCTTGGACCATGCTACCCAGTTTTCCGTCACTTGCTTAGCCATTTTAAACTGCTCGGACGAAGTATCACCCTTCTTGGCTAAAATGTAGTACAGTTCGGCAACCCGTTCGACAGGCCAAGCCTGCATTCCGAACCAATTGTTGGACGGTGGATCTTGGTATACAGGAGCGCCTGTATAAGCCATTCCATAGAAGGTGCTTGTGCCAGACGGGTACGCTTTGTAGGCACCATCCCAGCTATTCGTTGCTCCACCTGCAATGGCTCCCTCATCGGATTGCAGCCACGTATAAAATTCCAGTTGGCGCTTCAGCGAGGTAGCCCAATCCTGTCCCGCCGTTGGTGAATTTGGTATTAATCCGCCATCCTGATCGGATAACGCGTAAGCCGCAACGACATTTTGGTAGCCCTGATGCGCGTGGCTGGCGCCAATCCGCCAAGCCCAGTTGCCGCTTTGACCCAGTCCGCCACCCCATGCCGTATACCATGCCATCAGATAATGGCTGGCATCCTTGCCGGAACCAGCGGTCGGAGTTCCATTGGAAGCGCTTCCGATTTTTTGGAAGTATTTATCGTACATACCATAACGCAAGTAGTCGCCCATCTTTTTCGCTTTATCCAAATATACCGGATTGTCATACCCCAGTTCTTTCGCCCAGTACATGGCTTGAACCGCCCGTGCGTCCGCATCGGTGGCATTCGTGTAGCGCCATTGCTGTGAAGGAGCATTATTTTCCTTGGTAAATAGGCTCATAAAGCCTTCATTCGCTTTACCAAATTTTTGATTATCCTGCGATGGATGCGGGACGGATTCCCAAACCGATTCCTGCTCCCCGCGTTGGAAGGTGTTCACATAGGCCGCTGTATGCGACGGATTCAGCAGATTTCCAAAACCGTACCAATTATCCACGTCCAGCAGCCAATGCATTAGATAGGTCTGATTATTGCCATAGGTTGCTTTCAGTTCTGCATCCAGCGGGTCCTTGCCACCACCATACTGACCACTCAGACGGCTTGGATATTGATCTGGCTGCGGATACTCTGCTGCATAGGTGGCTGGGCTGTTAGGGTTGTAGTTACTCATAGTAGGCTGTTCTTCCTTGCCATCCCCCTCATTAACAGGAATAATGTATTTCTCCATGTTGTCCCAAGCCGATTCCAGCTTTCCCCAATCTCCGGTATAATGACCATACAGTACTTCCAGCCACATCCAGTAGCTATATGCTTCCGAGGTCGTTAAGTGTCCATAGTCTGGCGCCTCACTCATCAGGGTTTCAACTGAATGGTAAGGTATACCTTCCTTGGAAAAATATCCACTGGCCGGATCCTTCAGTTGTTTGTACAATTGAAGAAAGCGTGTGGATTCCGGTGTTGCGGCTGAAGCACGGTCGGGTTCGGCTTGAAATATGCCCAAAGTTAGGGGAAGCACCAAAATGGCTGACATGACCATAGAGACAGATTTCCTGAACACGGATTTTCTGCTGATCACTTTTGCATCCATCCTCTCCATTATCAATTTTGGCTTTACACTAGATTTTATTACGAAAAAAGACAGCACAAAAAGACAGCACCATCACCTCACTTTTCCATTAAAAAAGGTGGAGGACACGCTGTCCATTAGCTCCAAATGCTTCACATTGGCCCTGGCAAAAATATACCACACCCGCCGCCAAATGAGAGTCGAAAAAATCAATATGTTTAGAGTGTAATAATGAAAATTGACGAAATCGCATGAAATCGCTACGACTTCATAAGGAGGCGTTACAAAATGAAAATTTTACTGGTGCTTGGTTGTACGATGATGTTTTTAGCCGTAGCCCTGGGAGCGTTCGGGGCACATGCTTTGAAAAAAAAACTTTCCGCAGACATGATGAGTATTTTCCAGACGGGCATCCAATATCATATGGCTCACGGCTTGGGCTTGGTTCTGCTCGGAGCAGTTGCAGGAAATCTGGTCCATTCTTCTCTGGTCGTAACCGCAGGCTGGATTATGCTCATCGGTATTCTCCTGTTCTCCGGCAGTCTGTATGCCCTTAGCTTGTCCGGCGTGAAAAAGCTCGGAGCGATTACCCCGATTGGCGGGGTGGCTTTTTTGGTGAGCTGGGTGCTTGTGATGGTCGCGGTTCTACAAGATTAAACATAGCTAAAGAAAAGAGACTTGGAAAAGTAGACGCTTCCAAGTCTCCTGAGCCATTCCCGAATCTGAAAGAATACTATGATTTCGTCTGCACTTCTTGCACCTTCTGAGCCGCTAAGCGATGACCCTCGATGTAGCGTTTGGATTCAGCCATCTGGTGCTCCTGCGCGGCTTCCATAATGATGTGAACCCCCGGCTTGTACTGTTCCAGCAGTTCCATGTATAGGCCGTAATTCATGTCACCAAAACCCGGCGGTACGGTCTCAATCTCACCTGTCGATGACAATCGTCGGTCTTTGGCATGCGCCGCGATAATTCGAGGTCCTAGTAATTGGAACGCTTCGCGGATAACCTCATCCTGCCGTGCCAGATTTTCCGTTTTCAGCAAATTGCCCGGATCAATCACTACGCCGATCTGGGATGACGGTACTTCCTCCAGCAAGGTAGCCAGTTCTACCGCCGTTCCGACCAAATGATCGTTAGCGGCCTCCAATCCTACGAATACGCCCCATTTTCCCGCCTCATCGGCTAATTCACGCACGACTTCCTTTACAGCCTTCCAGTCTCGTTCCGTATATGCGCTGCCATCTTCATTACGTCCGACTTCGGCGGCCACCATAGGTGCCCCTAACAGGCTCGCATATCGGATCAGCTCTTTAAAGCGTTCTACATTTTCACGCAGCAGCTCCTCATCCTGTTCAAAAAAATGCAAATAGCATCCAAGAACCGATATGGATACTCCGTGCTTGCGGAATTCCTCCGCGATAGACAGCGCCAATCCCGGGCTGAACTTGCCCGGTTTGTTAAAGTCCACATCACTGATCGCTCTCCACGGAGCCAGTTGAACATGAGTAAAGCCCGCTGCGCCTACCTTTGCAGCCAACTCGCGATAAGGCAACTTGCCAAACAAATGCGCCAATACACCTACTGTCACTGAAATCACCTCTTCTTTTTAATGTTGCATCCTGCTTGTCACAGCACTGCCTTCCAAAGTTTCATTAATGATTTGTGTAATCCCTTCCACCTCATCATGAATAAAAAAGTGGCCCCCGTCAAAGGTGAAAATTTGAAACTTCTGATTCGTATGCTGCCCCCACGCCTCCGCATCCTGCAAGGTCATCGTGTTATCGGCCAGCCCTGTCAAGGCTGTGACTGAACAATTCAAAGGGACCGTTCGGGGCGTATACTTATACGTCTCAACGGCTTTGAAGTCCGCTCTTAGCACTGGGATAAAATAGTCGTACAATTCACGATTGTCAAAAATGGCCTCCGAAAGCTGACCATATCGCTGCAAATGCGTTCTGAACTGCTCTGCGGGCAGATCATGGGCCCACGGGAAATCTCTCGGGACATGCGGTGCCCGTCCCCCAGATACGAACAGATGAGCTGGCTTGCCATAACCACCAGCCACCAGCTTGTAATACAGCTCGAATGCGATCATCGTTCCCATGCTGTGACCGTATATAGCATAAGGATCGCCGGGGGCTATCTCTTGACTGATCTTGAGCAGTAAATCCTCGCTCATTTCCTCGATGCTGTCTTTTAACGGCTCTCCGGAACGAATACCTCTGCCCGCCAGCTCCAGCGGGACAAGCTTAATCTGCGGAAGCAGCAGCTTTTTCCATTTGAAGCTGACCGATGCCGATCCACCTGCATATGGAATGAAAAACAATGTGATGGGTGCCATCCTTGCAACCTCCTGCCATGCTGAGTCCTAAACTCTTTCATTTTAGCATAAGAAGGTATATTTACCCATTTCAAATATTTTGCAAATTCAAGAAACAAAGTCGGGGAAATCAAGCATCTTTTGCATCAGGCAGGAAACCGCTTCTTTTAGGAAGAACAGCTTCATGTTTGAATATAATAATGTGTTTGGTTTTATTTCTTTAAATTCGAGAGGAGTTCTGCGCCATGAAGTACGGTTTCTTCGATGATGCTAAACAAGAATATGTCATACACACCCCTCAAACCCCATATCCCTGGATCAATTATTTAGGCAACGAACGATTTTTTGGACTGATCTCCAATACAGGCGGCGGCTATGCATTTTACCGGGATGCGCGCTTACGTCGTCTAACACGATACCGATACAACAATATTCCTGTCGATAACGGCGGCCGTTATTTTTATATTCATGATGACGGGGATTACTGGACACCGGGCTGGATGCCGGTCAAACGGGAGCTGGATCGGTATGAGTGCCGACATGGGCTTGGCTATACTTCAATTATGGGTGAACGTAACGGTATCCGGGCGACGCAATTGGCTTTTGTACCGTTGTCCTTTGATGGCGAAGTACATCAGGTCAAGCTTCAGAACACCTCTGCTCAGACTAAGAGGATCAAGCTTTTTTCTTTCGTGGAATTTTGTCTGTGGAACGCTTATGACGATATGACCAATTTTCAACGCAACCTGAACACGGGCGAGGTCGAAATACAGGACTCCGTCATCTATCACAAAACGGAATATCGTGAGCGTCGCAACCACTATGCATTCTTCTCTGTCAATCGCCCGCTGGCAGGATTCGATACAGACCGTGAAGCTTTTCTGGGACTGTACAACGGACTGGATCAGCCGCAAACCGTCACCGCCGGGCAAGCCTCGAACTCTGTGGCTAGCGGGTGGTCGCCTGTAGGGTCGCATTGCATCGAAGTAACCTTGGAGCCAGGTGAAGAAACGAGTCTTAACTTTGTACTCGGTTATGTGGAAAATCTGGAGGATCAAAAATGGGAATCTCCCGGTGTGATTAACAAAAAGCAGGCTCAGGCCATGATTGCTCAATTCGCGGAGGAAGCCAATGTTGAACGAGCCTTAAGTGAGCTGCGGGGCTATTGGAACAATCTGCTCTCCAAGTACACCATTCAGAGCCACGACGATAAGCTGAACCGGATGGTGAATATATGGAACCCGTATCAATGTATGGTTACGTTCAATATGTCGCGTTCCGCTTCGTATTTCGAATCCGGCATCGGGCGTGGAATGGGTTTCCGGGATTCGAATCAGGATTTACTTGGTTTTGTCCACCAAATACCGGAGCGGGCACGGGAACGGATTATCGACATCGCCTCCACTCAATTTGATAACGGCGGGGCTTATCATCAATACCAGCCTTTAACCAAAAAAGGAAACCACGAGGTCGGTGGCGGTTTCAACGATGATCCGCTGTGGCTAATTGTCGGCACCGCTGCGTATATCAAAGAAACGGGAGACTTCGCCATATTGGACGAACAAGTGCCTTTTGATGGAAATGCAGAGCACACCGCTACCCTTTTTGAGCATTTGAAGCGATCCTTTTATCATGTGGTTAACAATCTCGGCCCGCACGGTCTTCCACTGATTGGCCGGGCAGATTGGAACGACTGTTTGAATCTAAACTGTTTTTCCGCCACACCAGATGAGTCCTATCAGACCACACAAAATTTGGAGGGGCGTACAGCGGAATCGGTATTCATCGCCGGACTCTTCGTCTATACAGGACCGGATTTTATCGAGCTGTGCAAGCGCAGAGGATTAGATGAGGAAGCAGCTACGGCCCAAGCCCATGTGGATCGGATGCGGACAGCCACGCTAGAGCATGGCTTTGATGGGGAATGGTTTCTGCGTGCCTATGACCACTATGGGAACAAGGTCGGCAGCAAGGATTGTGAGGAAGGCCAAATTTTTATTGAGCCGCAGGGTTTTTGCGTAATGGCCGGAATTGGCGTTGAGGAGGGTCAGGCTCAACAAGCGCTCGACTCTACACGGGATCGGCTGGAGACTCCCTATGGCATTGTGCTGCAAAATCCGCCCTATTCCCGCTATTACATCAATCTGGGTGAAATATCCTCTTATCCTCCAGGGTACAAGGAAAATGCAGGAATTTTCTGTCACAATAACCCGTGGATCATGATGGCGGAGGCCGTGATTGGCCGTGGAGATCGTGCATTTGAACTGTATAGCAAAATGGCTCCAGCGTATCTGGAGGACATCAGCGACATCCACCGCACCGAGCCTTATGTATATGCGCAAATGATTGCGGGTAAGGATGCCGTTCGTGAAGGCGAAGCCAAAAATTCCTGGTTGACCGGCACAGCGGCGTGGAACTTTGTAGCCATTACCCAGTCTATTCTTGGTATTCAGCCGGAATGGGATGGTCTGCGTATTGATCCGTGTATCCCTGCCGCTTGGGACGAATTTACAATCACTCGCATCTTCCGTGGCGATACCTACGTGATCCAAATCACGAATCCACAACATATATCCAAGGGTGTAGCAACAGTCACACTAGATGGTATTATCCTCACGGACAATGTTCTGCCAGTTGCAGGAGATGGTGCTTTCCATCAGGTTAAAGTGTTAATGGGCTGACAAGTACATTGGCACCTAAATGGCCTCCTAAAAAATTAGCTTCAACTTCGTCACATAGTATCTTATAATACGAGAATGGCTAAAGATACATTAAGTGTGGTGACCTCATAAATATGACAACACGACTTACTCTAACAACCGATTATAAAATAAAGGAAGCTCGCTGGGTACAAAGGATGCTTTTATTATACTGGATGATTATAGCCGTACATTTTTTTGTGCAGCTTGGTTGTTATTTATATCTCGAATACCACGCTTCGTCTTATGAATTTTACGTTGGAGTTCTCATTGTTCCGACACTGATTATGTGTGGTTCCAATCTGCTTGCAGAGCTGGTTCATTATAAATACAACAGATATTCATTTGTGATCCTATTTATGGCAAGCACGGTCATTTGCTGGACCATCATTCGTTTAAACTACGATATTGGGATTATCCCGGCGTTGTGCTTGTTGCCTATTTTCTCATCCATTCTGTTCTTCAATCGTCGCCTAATATGGTTTTCCTTTGTCTTGCAAATGGGAGTCTTTTTACTTTTGCTAGCAGTGGATGGTTCGTTCCGTACCTACTTGTCGGCCTTTGATATTGTAGCCATTCTGATCTTTTTGATTATGTCTACCTTTATTGCTATTATTATTCAGGCAAGCGGCCGTGACCTGCTGTTGGATTTGTATAAAACACAGCGTGCTCACCAGGAATTAATGATTAGTAATGCGATTATAAGCAAAATGTCAATGACCGACGGGTTAACCAAGCTCTATAATCACTTGTCCTTTCAGAACTTCTATGAAAAAGCACTCGAATATGCTGAACAAGGCGCCATTATCCATCTCGCTTTACTTGATATTGATAATTTCAAGAAAATTAACGACAATTACGGGCATCAGTTCGGAGATAAAATTTTGGAGAAAATTTCGCTAATCATTACAGAACAGATTACAGCTAATGATATTGCGGCCCGCTATGGTGGTGAGGAATTCGCCATCCTGATGTTCGAGCATACTTTTGAAGAAGCTTATCTAATCGCCGAAAACATCCGGCATGCAGTGGAAAAGATGATCTTTCATGAAAAAAAGCAACACATTTCCGTAACCGTAAGCATTGGACTGAAAAGCTATACAGAAGAAATGAACAAAGATTCGTTCTTTCAGGAAGCGGACGACTATCTATATCAAGCTAAGCGTTCTGGCAAGAATAAGATAGTTTCGCTCAATCATATCGCTTAATTCGACAGAGAATACTTCGCAGGATGACTTCTCCGGCACTCGCATGCCGGGGATTTCTTTTTGTAAGAGATAATCCATTTGACAAGAATACGAGTTGAAACTATAATAGTTACATGTAATAACGTAATTTACTTACATAAAATAAGTTAAAGGAGATGTTTTTCATATGTCAACACTTGTTATTGTAACCCACCCTAATCTTGCGGAGTCCCGCGTTAACAAAAGATGGGTCCAAGAGCTAAAGAAGCAACCCGGCGTGACTATTCACAACCTGTATGAAGTATACCCTGATGAGAAAATCAATGTAGCTCAGGAGCAGGAACTACTGGAGAAGCATGACCGTATTGTACTGCAATTTCCTTTTTACTGGTATAGCACCCCTTCCCTGCTAAAAAAATGGCAAGATGCGGTTCTGACTTACGGTTGGGCTTTTGGTAGCGAAGGTGGCAAATTGGAAGGCAAAGAGTTACTGATTGCTCTGTCTGCTGCCAGTGTAGAGGAAAACTATCAACATGACGGACGGAACAGATACACAATCGAAGAGCTGTTGAGACCTCTTGAAGCTACAAGCTATATGGTGGGCATCAAGTTGCTTCCTTATTTTGTACAATATGGTGCTGGGGTTCTGACCGACGAACAGTTGGAGCAATCCGCGCAAAAATATGCGCAAGCCGTTACTTCTTAATTAAATTGCAAGAATCCCCTTGGTTGGAGCTGTCACCTGCTGTGAAGCAGAACGTGGCAGTCTACCGATCAAGGGGATTTTTTGATTTTGAGATGATTCGTTGATTTGACAAAGAACCTCCTGCCGCTAGAAAATAGCAGCGATGGAGGTTCCCGTCAATCTGTTAAACTATGAAGATTTACAAAGTAACCAGTGTGCTGGACACCTGAACCATGCTTTCTTTAATGATGTTGCAGCCTTTACGCAGGTTTTCCATGCTGATCGTTAGCGCAGGCATAATTTTAATCACCGTATCGTTACGTCCGGCCCGCTCAATAATGAGGCCCCTGCTAAAGCAAAGAGCAGCTACTTCCTTGGCAAAGGCTTCTCCCAGAGGAGACACATCAATTCCCCAGATCAGTCCCAAGCCGCGAATGTCAATGAGCGGGTCAATCTTTTGAATATGTTCATACAAAAATTGCTGAACAAAAGCTTCTTTCTCTTTTACCTGTGCTTCCAGCCCTACCGTATCCCTGAACTCGAGCGCAGCCTTGGCGGCTACAAAAGCAAGCTGGTTCCCCCGGAAGGTACCATTGTGCTCGCCAGGGCTCCAAATATCCAATTCCGGCTTGAGCAGTAGCAGTGACATTGGCAAACCATAGCCACTGATCGACTTGGACAAAACGACCATATCAGGAACGATACCCACGCGCTCAAACGAGAAGAACGAACCGACCCGCCCGCAGCCGACCTGAATATCGTCAACAATCAGCAAAATATCATGATCATCGCACAGTTGCCGTAAATCACGCAACCATTCAGTATCGGCAATGTTAATACCACCTTCAGCCTGTACCGTTTCCAGAATGATGGCCGCTGGCTTTTCCACTCCGGAATGGGTATCTGTTAAAAGCTGCTCCATATACAAAATGGTATCCAAGCCGTTAAACGTACTGTTAAAGGGGATGAAGGTAACGTTATTCAGAGATACACCGGCACTCTCTCTCATGGAGTTGTTACTGGTAACGGACAAACTTCCTAGAGACATGCCATGAAATGCGCCCATAAAAGCAAAAATCCCATTTCTTTTTTTGACTTTGCGTGCAAGCTTCAGCGCTGCCTCTACCGCATTGGTTCCCGTTGGTCCGCAAAATTGCAGCTTATAATTCAAGCCCTTGGGCTGGAGAATACGCTCGGAGAAAGACTCAATAAACTCTTGTTTCGCCGTCGTGTACATATCCAGACCATGTATGATCCGATCAGAGGTCAAGTAATCCAAAATCCGATTTTTCATAAAATCGTTATTATGCCCGTAGTTCAAGGCCCCTGCTCCGGCAAAAAAGTCGATATATCCCTCTCCCGCCTCCGTGTAAAGCACATCGTTTTTTGCCTTGTTGAAAACAACCGGAAAGTTTCTGCAATAGGATCTTACATTGGACTCCAGTGCTTCGAATGTGTTCATTGATTTCTCGTCCTCCCGCTAGACCTGATTTGGAAAAAATACAAGCATGGAAAGCAAAAAAAGTGTAAATATGTAAGCTGAAAAGAGAAGACAGTCCGAATTTCAATGGGGTAGCCACACCAAAAAATCATGAGTACGATCACTGGAACGATTAGAGTACGGAAAATATATGCAAAATAGTCTATGGAGGTAAATTACATTCTAGAAGATTAAATGGTAGGGTTTTCTAAGGGGCCTATCAGTGGATGTCACTCCTATGTAATAAAATACCATAATTTTTCTTAAAGTCAATGCACGCTTTTAATATGTTTTGTTAAATTTTTGAAATCAAGTGTCGGGAGCTTGGTGCATTTTGTTAATTCTCATCGAAAAATGTCGGAATAGAACTGAAAATTTTATAAATAGAGCATTTCCATATCAAAAAAGTATAAATTCGTTCTGCCCGGCTATTGGTTTGCCCGATCTCCCTGTTCTTTTGACAGACTGCCCAAAGGGGGTTACTCTATCAAAAGAACCTGCCAAAAGTTTTGGAATGCATTGAACCTATCCTAACCATTTGGCTCGAATTTGATAGAAAGATAAGGAAACATCATCATGTCTAATGTTTTGATTATTGAAGATGACAATATGCTGGGAGATACCCTGTCCTTGTATTTGACTGGAGAAGGTTATAACGTTACCCGAGTGGAACAGGCGGCTGAGGGAATTGCCTGGCTGGGTATGGTGCAGCCTGATATTATTTTGCTAGATCTGCTGCTTCCAGATTTGGATGGCGTCAATCCCTGCCCACTGGTACGCAGGCATACGGATGTGCCAATCATCGTGATTTCTTCAGAAAACAACATCTCAGAGCGCATCCGTACACTTACGCTGGGAGCGGACGATTATATTTGCAAGCCTTTCAGTATGCAGGAGCTAAAGGCACGAATCGAGGCTCTTTTCCGTCGTATTGAAATCACACGGTTACAGGCAAGGGGCCTTGCGCCTGAAGCCGAGCCTGAAACAGACATTGTTTTGGATCTGGCGCGAAGAATGATTACCGTTGATGGGCAGATTGTCGAGACGACATTTTCGGAATTTGAGCTTATGAAGCTTTTTTATTTGAACCGGGGAATTGTATTCAGTCGATATGCCTTGATTCAAGCTCTTCGTGGCACAGACTCCTTTATTAATGAGAGGGCTGTAGATGTACATATTAACCATTTGCGCAGGAAAATCGAAAAAGACCCTAAAAAGCCAAAATTAATCAGGACCATCTGGGGAATTGGTTATAAATTTATGCAATAGCACGATCAGTTCCAGGGAACCGATGACTTGATTTGGTTAATCTCCTTTTGAACCAAGCTCAATTGCTCTCGCCACTCTGGATACAGTTCCCCCAGTGAGATTTCATGGCTACGCTTCAATCCCTTTTCCAACTCTATGACCTTTGACAACAGCCCGGACGCAAACAGGTTTCCTGCCCCTCCCTTAAGCGAGTGGATTAATCGGAGAGCGGCAGATAACTGTCCGTTGTCCATTTTCCTCGTCAATCTTTTATCGAGATGCTGGTATTCCTGAATCCATTTGTAAAGGGCAAATTGGAAAATATATACCTTTCCATCCATCCCGGCTATCGCCTGTTCCGCGTGAACACCATGTAATTCTTGCAGCCATGCTAAATGAATCCAGCTGTTTAACACTCTTACAGCATTCAGTTCATGGACAGGCTTGAGCAGCACAGCATTAATGCCTGAACGAAGGCAAACCTCCTGTTCATGCTGCGCAGCATCGGCCGTAAAGGCGATAATTGGAAGTCTGTTAAAAGCTTTCTTTCTGCGAATATGTCTGGCTGTCTCAAAGCCATCCATCTCCGGCATATGCAGATCAAGCATTACCATATCCCAGGAACGCAGCTCCATTGACTCTAACAGTTCTCTTCCGTTTGCAACCATGGTTACTTCAAAACCGCGCTCTGCCAGGAACTCGGTAATTACCACCTGGTTAATCTCATTGTCCTCCGCTATGAGAATTTGATACTTCTGTGTTCTAATCTCTCCTTCATAACGAGGGCTCATCATCGTATATGTATCCAGAGTATTAACATCTACAGACACTATCTTTTCCTTTTCCAGCCTCCAGTGGATAACCTCCAATACAGCGTTTCGAGTCACGGGCTTGGACAAAAAGGCATCCACCCTGCTATCCTCGTCCCCAGTCGCTATCCCTTCCATCTGGAACACTGTTGTAAGTCCAATGACCTGAGTCATCTGTCTATTTAGCAATTGAAGCCATTGTCTCCGTGTATCCAGCTCTCTAAAGCCATTCATTCCCATGTCGATCATAACCAAATCGAAATATTCGCCATTCTGAAAAGCTTGCACACATTCCTGAAAGGATGAAATGGTGTATGTTTCTAATCCTGTGCTTTGCAGTAATTCGTTCAGACTATATCTCAACAGCTCATGCCGCACAACAATTAAGGCTTTGCCGTTTATTTGTTTTTCTATCTGAGTGCCTTCTGGATGTAGATCCCCGATATCCAGCTCGACATTAAAGTAAAACCGACTGTATTCCCCCAATCGGCTTTCAACCTCTACATTCCCGCCCATGGCTTCAGCCAAATGCTTGCTAATGGCCAAACCCAGCCCGGAGCCCCCATATCGGCGGCTGGTTGATGTATTCGCTTGGGTAAAAGGGACAAACAGCTTGTTCACACCCACCTCCGAAATACCTATGCCTGTATCCTCCACCATAAAGGACAACGCTACCCGTCCGTTCTGCTGGCTTAGCATGTTCACCTCTAACAATACATGTCCCTGATCCGTAAATTTGACGGCATTCGTCAGAAGGTTTAAAAGCACCTGTTCCATCCGCAATGGATCACCTTTAACACTTTTGGGTAATTTGGGGTCCGTTATAAAAATGATCTCTATTTCTTTGTGTTCCAGCAAAGTACCCACCGTATCTGCAAGATGCCGAAGCATTTTTTCCGGCTCAAACTCCAGCCTTTCCAGTTCCAAACTGCCTGCTTCCATTTTGGAAAAGTCCAATACATTATTGAGCATGGATGAGAGGGTTCGTGAGGAGGCGAGCAGCTTGTCAAGGTAGTCTTTTTGGACAGCAGTCAGTTCCGTCTTGTTCAACAGCTTGGACAGACCGATAACACCATTCAGCGGCGTGCGAATTTCGTGGCTCATATGAGCCAAAAAAACGCTTTTGGCATGGTTAGCCTCGTCTACCTCCTTTCCTTTCTGCTTGGAAGCTTTATACTCCGTAATATCCATGACGTGACCGATGACATGCTTGGTGATCCCGTTCTCCCTGACCGGATGTAAGGTAATTAAAACCGAGTATTCCCAAAACTCCAGCTCAAATACCGTCCGGTCACCGAACCATGCCTGTTTGTAATATTCACAAAGCTGCTCTAGTGTTTCAGAGGATAGCTCAAAAATGTCCCCGAGTCGCTCCACATGCTCCCTACGATTATAGCTGACTTGCATATTCAGACCCATGCGCTCCAGCAAGCCTCCTTCCAGCAGCCTATAATAAAATTCGTCGCCGCTTTTCTCCAGCCTGAAGGTAAAGCCAGGTTGAACCCGAAGCACATTTAGGAGATCACGGTTTTGGTCCAGTAAACGTTGTTCATTTGTATATTTAATGATCCCAACGCGTACAAACAAAGCGATGAACATCAGACCCATCACTAGCTCCAGAACACAAGTCATCAAAGCTCTATCACTTATGCCAAAATATAAAAACAGAATTCCGGTCACTCCATAAAAAACATGCGTGATCGTCTGCCGAATGAGCTGAGAAATCAGATTGGGGCGCCGAAATGTAATAGATGGATGAAAAGTAAAAATAATGAATAATATCACGATAGCATATAATAACAAATCTCGAACCAAATGTTCTTCCTCCTGTAATTTTCCTACTTTGTAAGAATGAGAATATAAAAAAACTCAGGACAGATTCCTTATGCCATAAGGCTTAAAGAGCTGTCCCGAGCATTCATTGTACTATAGATTCCATAGGGTTCAAGTACGTTTTAATATTTGAAACGACTGATCATCGACTTCAGCTCAGCAGCCATTGTTGATAGCTGCTGGGCTGAGGCTGATATTTCCTCCATGGAAGCCAGCTGCTCTTGCGAGGAAGCGGCGACTTCCTCAGATGTAGCGGCATTACCGGTTGCAATTGTCGCCAGTTCGTTGGCTGTCGCTGCAATCTCTTGTACACTCGCTGATATCTGTTGTGCAATCGCAGCGACCTCCTCCACCTGAGGTGTGGTCTCCCGAATGCCTTCCATCGCGTCTCCCAGCTTGACAATGGTTTCTTTGGAAATCTGCAGCCCATTCTGAACCTCAGTCGTAACACGGTTCATTGTCTGAACCGTGGTTTCCGTTTCATGCTGAACTTCGGCAATCAATGTGGCAATCTGTGTTGCAGATTCCTGCGATTGCTCTGCCAGCTTGCGCACCTCATCAGCAACGATGGCAAAGCCCTTGCCATGATCACCTGCTCTAGCCGCCTCAATCGCTGCATTCAAGGCCAGCAGGTTCGTCTGATTGGATAGTTCACCAATAACCTTGGTAATTTCACCGATTTCCTGAGAGCGGGCTTGCAAGGCTTGAATCATTTGGTTAGATTGCTCTACCGAATCGTGAATCGAATTCATTTGTTCGCCTGTTTGCTCTACGGATTTCCGTCCTTCCTCTGCTTGTAAAGAGGATCGTCTGGCCAAATCGGCTACCGAGATTGAGCGTTCCGCAATTTGTGTGACTCCCTGTGCAATTTCATCAAGGGCTACTGAGTTATTTTCCAGGCCTGTAGTCTGCTTCTCTGCTCCACTGGCAATTTCCTGAACAGCCTGTGATACCTGCTCACTTGCAGCACTGGTTTGTTCTGCGCTTACCGTTAGCTCGTTCGAGGATCTAGCGACATGATCTGCACTTTCCCCTACGTTCTGAATGACAGATCGCAAATTATCCTGCATGTTTCGGAAAGCCAGTCCCAATTGTCCAATCTCATCCTCACTCTTCACTTGAATGTCCTGCGTCAGATCCCCTGCGCTCACATTAACCGCTTGCTCCTTCAATTTTAAAATAGGTTTGATGATGGAACGAATCAGGAAATAGACAATGATTATACCCACCATAAGACACCCGACGACTGTAAGCAAGGTGCTGATCAAAATCGGCTGTGCTGCTTCATCCACTTCAGATAAATACAGCGTTCCGCCTATCTTCCAGCCTGTCAGCTTGTTGGTCGCATAGTTCATATATTTGGACTGACCTTCATACTGATACTCGTATTCACCAGCGTCTTTCTCATACATGCGTGATTCAATATCTGCAATTTTGCTGCCTGGCTCCTTCGTCGGATGAACAATGTAAGTGCGCTCACTGTCCAGCAATATGGCATAACCTTCACGACCTACTTTAATCTTGTTCAGTGTCTCCTTAATACCACTAACTTTCAGATCGATGCCAATAACACCCGAACCATCCGTCGTGGCTCTGGACACCGTAACCGTCATTTGCTTGGAGGATGCGGAGAGATAGGGCGTACTAATCGCTGTTTTTGCTTGTTCCTTTATGGACTGCTCATACCAGGATCTGACTCGGGGATCATAATTATCCGGTAATTCCTTCTGTGGATAGATTGTATATTTACCATCCTTCGTTCCATAATAAATGGATTCCGTTTCAGGATGGAGTGCAATATATTGCTTAAAGAATTCTTCCAAATTCGCCGCTTGTTCCTCCGTCTCCACCAGGTTGCCTTTTAGCCTTTCAGCGAAATATTCTGCATCATGCACCTTGGGTGAAATGGCGCTATCAATAATATAATTAGTGCGGATAATGGCCTGCTCGGCGCTATCTTCAATCTGCGCTTGAATCTCATGACTGGCGCTTACAAATGATAGAGCCCCAACAATGATAGACGGTATTATCAAAAAAGCAATAAAAGCGACCATCAGCTTCGTTTTAAAATTATTGCTGAGCATCCTTCCCACGTGCCATGGCTTTCCTGCAAACTTCTTCATTAGTCAACATCTCCAATTCATAGTCTGGATTACTTGCATATTGTGAACCGCTTCGCTTTGCCAATGATTGTTCACTCGACAAATTAACTTCCCCTTTTCCGTTCTTTATCATCTCCCTCTAAAACACTTCGACAAAAAAAGATATTAACACGACAACGAATAGGTATATGTACTTAGTTTTGAATGAAGAAAGGCTCCTTGGAACCGATTCCCTAATATAATATACCTAAAAACTATTAAAAAAAATGCACTAAACATGTTAAGCAAATATTAGTTTTAACTCACTATACCTACCTCTAAATATGAAATAATCCCCTTGAGGTTGGCATACATAAGGTCATTTTCCGAAAATCACCATATGCTTGTTACCCCAAGGGGATTAAATTTGTTTTATTTTAGGTTAATCAATTCAGTTAAGTACATGCCCTTTTAAAGTTTCCAAATCAGGTACCGCAAAAGGTTCGATAAGGAAGGGTGGATACCTCAGGCAGTGTTGAGTAATCAGCCTGTTCGGGAGAGTACGCGTAAGGATTCGCAAGAACTCCAAGAAACCGCTCCATCACACTGTAGTCTTCTTGTTTGACCGCCGCTTCCAGTGCTTCTTCTACCCGGTGGTTGCGTGGGATTAACGCAGGATTACTGCTGCGCATCAGTTGTTGCGAAGAGGCTTTCGTTTCCTGCTGTCTACCCAGTCTCGCCTGCCACTGTTCATGCCACTGGACAAATTCCTCAGTGCCATACAGGGCTGCACCTTCAAGCTTGTCCAAAGTTAGGGCACGGAAGGTATTGGTGTAGTCCGCACGATACTTTTGCATAATACTGAGAAGGCCTTCAATAATAGATAGATCCTGCAACTCTTCATTAAAAATACCCAGCTTCGCCCTCATTCCCATGAGCCAATTACGGTTATACATCTCGGTAAAATCTGCAATTGCATCCTCGGCCAGTTTTATAGCCTGTGCCTCGTTGTCATGCAGCAGCGGCAGGAGGGTCTCAGCAAATCTCGCCAGATTCCAAGCGGCAATACTGGGCTGATTGCCATAGGCATAACGGCCCTGAACGTCAATGGAACTGAATACCGTCTCAGGATCATAGGTATCCAGGAAGGCGCAAGGACCATAATCAATCGTTTCTCCGCTGAGGGCCATATTGTCGGTGTTCATCACCCCGTGAATAAAGCCGACGAGCTGCCATTTGGCAATCAGCTCTGCCTGACGTTTGATCACTTCTTGTAGCAAGAAAAGATAACGGTTCTCGTCACCGTAAGCCTCCAGATAATGTCTTTGCAATGTGTAATCTGCCAGGGCCCGGAGATCCTGGGAATTGCCCAATGCTGCGACGTATTGAAAGGTTCCGACGCGCAGATGACTGGCCGCCACACGAGTCAGAACGGCACCCGGCTGCTTGGTTTCCCGGATTAATGACTCACCGGTTGTAACCACCGCCAAGCTGCGGGTGGTAGCAATGCCAAGCGCATGCATAGCTTCACTGATGATATATTCGCGCAGCATCGGTCCAAGTCCCGCCCGGCCATCGCCCCTGCGGGAGTATGGAGTTCTGCCTGAACCCTTAAGCTGAATATCCACCCGCTCGCCCAGGGGAGTGATCTGTTCGCCAAGTAGCACTGCCCGGCCGTCTCCTAACATGTTAAAATGCCCGAATTGATGTCCTGCATAAGCTTGAGCAAGAGGTACAGCACCTTCGGGAACCTCGTTGCCTGCAAGAACCGCAGCGCTACCATTGCTTCGCAGCGCTGCGCCGTTCAACCCAAGAGATTTTGCCAGCGGGTCATTAAGAATGACCCGTTTCGGTAAACGTACAGGAGTTGGCTTGAGCCTTGTATACAATGTTTCCGGCAGATGAGTATAACTGTTGTCGAAGTTCCACCCTGTATCTTCTATTTCTTTTTTCTCCGTCATAATATCTCCTTTTACTTTTAAATTGTCTTCACTCGACGAATTACTTCATGGGTTCCTTTTATTTAGGCGATGGCACCGGGCAAGCTAAAGTTATTTCGAGTATCAATTGTTATAATAGCACACCGTTTGAAGTTTGGATTTGTATACTTACCCAACACTGACTCGCCTTCATTTGGGATAAATACCCATATTCCGCATTGGTAATTTTAATGAAGTGTATATAATTGATCTCGCCCCCTTCAATGAAAACAAGTGAAAATGAAGACTGGATCACCTCCAGGATATGAGGAACAACAAGCCCCAGCCGTGACCTCTGATTGTTAGAGTATGATCGATAGTGCAAGAACTTATGTCATGGCTAAGCAAAAAGAGGCTGTCTCTCTTTGCTGAAAGAACTCTGCACAGGGGACGGTCTCTTTTTCTTTGTGTTCCTCTTTGTAGCCGACTAGCACAAATTCAACAAGAATTAATCAATGAGACTTCCATTGCAATCTCCGTATCTTTTTGTGGTCTCAGTACGTTTACAAAGAGAAATCAACCGAAACAGGAAAGTGGTGGATAAATAAGTTTTCGAGCAAAATACTGTATGTATCATTTCATTTAACGGAGGCTGATATTGTGGAAATTTCAAAGGGAGTAGCAATGCTTCATCTAGATTTTCATGGGAATATGATTCACCCCATTCTTTTGTGGGATCGAGAAATGGCTGTTTTAATAGACACAGGATTCCCAGGGCAAATTGAAGATTTACGCGTGGCCATGGAAAAGGTAGGCGTGTCGTTCGACAAACTAAAAGCTGTGATTTTGACGCATCAGGATGTGGATCATATAGGAAGTCTTCCCGAGATTTTGCAGGAGTGTGGCCATAATATTAAAGTATATGCACACGAACTGGATAAGCCGTATATTCAGGGGGAGATCCCTCTTTTAAAAGATGGTCACCTTGAGAATCCCCCGAAGGGCAAAGTGGACGATACCTTAATAGATGGTCAGGAACTGCCGTTTTGCGGCAGGATTCGCGTCATCCATACGCCTGGGCATACTCCCGGTCATATCAGCCTTTATTTAAGGCAAAGTAAGACTCTTATTGCCGGGGATTCGATGTACAGTGTAAACGGGATTCTCGGGGGAATTCATGTCCCGACCACACCGGATATGAATGCCGCTCGTCTCTCATTGAAAAAGTATTTAGATCTCGACATTGCATCCGTGGTTTGTTATCACGGGGGGTTAAGTAATGTAAATGTGAATGATCAGATATTAGGACTTAGCCAAGGATTATGAAGTTAAAGTTTCAAGTGTTGGTTATCAATCAGCAAGTAAAAACCGACTCCAATTATGGGGTCGGTTTAGTTCATTCGTTTTACCCGTTACTCAACGGAGAAGTCCATTTAAAAGTCTTTAAAATCAAATGGCTCATTATGAATTTAATCTCGTTATAAAATCCTCTAACATCTTCTTAGAGACAATACCCGCTTTTGGAAGCAGATCATTTATACGATTCAATATGGACGGTTTGTCTAGTATCATTTGTTTGCTTTCTTGGGTTGTAAAGCTTCTTAGAGTATCTATGCATATTTCAAATAGTTCCTCATCTTCAGTACTTAGTAATGATAATAGAATTTCCAGTTCATACCTGTTGCAAGAAGTATCCAAACAATAAGCAAGTTTTTTCTGCCATTCTAGCGGTCTATTATGCACAATAATTAATAGTTCCTGCCAATCTTTTGAACTGAACTTTGATAGCTTTTCAGATGCCATAACGCACCCTACATCATACCAAAAATCAGTAGTATGCTGGTATTCTGTTATAAATTCATCTAAATCTGTATACAATTTAGTTTCCTCCATTAAATTAATTAATGAGCCATATTATTTAGTTAAAACCTGGTGTGTGAACACCACCTGTAGAAAAACCTGAGATTACTTTATTTCCATCTTTCATTACCTCTATTTCGATCCCATTTATTGTACTTCTGTGAAGAGTTATCCCATCTCGTGTTCCAATACTTGGGCTATCTGCAACTTTTTTTATAGCATTAATAATAGCATCATCAGACCATGTATTTGGAAATAATGTGCTTGTTTTAATTTTTGACAGATTTCCATCTGGAAATTGCGTTGTGTATTTAACCCTTCTTGTGCCATCAGTATTAACTACTATTTCTTCAACTGCATAGTTAGGATTTCCGTTGTTTATCTTTGGAGAGTGACCACCTATAATAGTAATATTCTTTACATAACTGGTGTTGCCATTTTTAAAATCAGCCTTTGAAATTCTATTTGATCCAGATTTGATCTTAAAACCTTTATTGATTTTAACACAACCACCACTAAGATTTCTAATCCCCATAAAACTAGAAAATACACTACTGACAATAAGAGATTTCGCGTGCCATTCAGATAGTTTTTCTCCCGTCCATGGATTATACCCTTGTTTGAACGCTTCAATTTGCACCAAGTTAATATCCACATCTTCTGATTCGTTATCTAGTTTAATGTCTCCATTTTTAAGTGCTTCATTATAGGCCATAGTTGCTTTGGCTGCTTCTTGATCAGTAACACCATTCTTGCTGAGAATCCACATATTTCCTACAATTTTTTTGTCATATTCATCATAATCATAAGCTGGCTTATCTTGCTCTACTCCTAATTGTTATAAGAATAAGAAGACTTAATCCCTATGACCTATGACTTATATTTATCAAATACAGCTCCCTCTTAATTATAAAAAAGCACCTCTTTAACTCCTCATATTCAGCTGAATAATCGTGAAAATATATCTTATTTCAGTTATATGATCATAAAATTATAAGACGAATCAATCTCTTGCAATATGTTTGATTCACAAGTACATGATGAGTTTGAAACAACAACCTCACATAAATAAGCCGGTACGCTATTGCGTCCGGCCTTTCTTTTTACTTTACAAAGGTGTACCTTAGTTTCGATAATTTCTCCCATCAAATATTTCTAACATCATCAAAGCTCCAGTTTTGTACCCAGAAATATAATCAGAAGCAGATAATATAGAAATTAGAACATCATTTAAATCCGATAGTTCTTCAATTAATTTATAGTCGTGTTCTGGTAATCTTGCTTTTAGATTTTCCATAGAAGCGGATATTTTCTGATGGGTTAGTTCAAGCTCAGGGTTTTTCGTCCTGATTCGTTCACTTGGATACCATTCGCCATAATATAAATCCTCCAAGATACTCATATTCATCTTCTCCTTCTTGATATAAGCTTTCTGTAAATTTCGGATTCGTAGATGCATTTTGTTCCTCAAAATAAGAATATCCTATTGGAAATATCAATATTGATTTTTAGCGAATATTTCACTATGAATAATTGAAAGACTAGTGACCAATTTCCATCACACAAGCACAGACTATTTACTAAATAGAACGAACCAAAAAAAGCCCTACCCCGCAGGGTAGAACTCTAAAGCAATACAACCATCTCACATGAGCATTTTTCGCTCCACAATCATATGATCCTATAGTCCGTTCGGCATCTTCCGCTCCAGCAACAATTCATCTGGATATCCAATTGATAGGGCATCGAAATGGGTTCCGTCACAGCAAACTCGGAGTAGTCGGTAATGTAAACCTGATTTTGCTTTACCGCAGGCATTTCCTGCCACCACTTCATACTGCAAAGACGCTCATAACGCTCGGGATCATTAACTGAACTTCATAAGTTCAAAGCGACAGACCAAGATGAGAAAATAAAGTCTTAATCACTACAACTATAGTAATTAACTCATCATGTAAAAACAGATCACTTGATGGGCATATAGATACCATTAGTGATCTGTTTTATGATGTTGGGCTATTTCACTATCGTACTCATTAATTTAGCATTGGGGAAGTAGATGCTTTAGTACCCAATGCGGTTATTGTTCCAACACCTTTTCAAACTCGCCGAACCAATTACTCCAACCATACTTAGCACCTGCGAGTGCTTGATCATTTGAGATTCCGGTTTGTTCGAGATGAAGGTTAACCTTTCCGTCCCCTAAATCCTGCAGCGTCCAGGTGACCGTGTGCTTCTCTCCGCTTTCCCAAGTATAGGACAACCGGTTTGGTGCGTCCACGATAAGCACTTCGCCGTCAATAATTCCATTCCACCATTCGGTCGGCTGCGTGCGAAACTGAAAATGGTGTCCTACGACGGGCTTAAAATCATTTTCCATGACCCACTTGGCAAGCTTGCTTGAATCGGTTAAGGCGGACCAAACCTTCTCGATCGATGTCGTGAACTGAAAATCCAAGGATAATGTTAAACTCATTCTTCTTCCTCCTCTAATAGTTGGTTTAAGCGCAACATATTCGTACTCCTGGTTGTTCTCGCTCACAACACCCTCTCCTAAATATTATTACCAAGGGACAGCCGTTAATTCACACTTCCTTAAAGGATGCGGCTCTTCGGACGTAGCGCCCACGAGGCGAGAACTCCTTAAATACTCCCTGGTCAAAGCTCAACCATCTTTGTTGCGACATTGTTGCAGAACTCGCTGTCATGTTCCACAAAAAGTATCGTTGGCGAATACTCCAGTAGCAGTTCTTCAATTTGCATACGGGAAATGACATCGATGAAATTCAGCGGCTCATCCCAAATATGCAGATGAACCTGCTCGCTCAGGCTTTTGGCAATCAGCACCTTCTTCTTCTGGCCGCCGCTATAAGCGGATAGATCCTTCTCGAATTGCACTCTGGAGAAATCAAGCTTTCTCAGAATAGATTTGAAAAGGCTCTCGTCAATCCCATTGTCCCGGGCGTAATCTGTCAGACTGCCCTGCAAATGCGAGGTATCTTGGGACACGTAGGATATTTTTAGCTGACTGTCCTTTGTGAAGCTGCCAGTGTAGTCTATATCCACGCCGCAGATGAGTTTGAGGATACTTGATTTTCCGGAGCCATTTTTACCCGAAAGCGCGATTCGCTCCCCCTGTTCAATCGTAAAACTCACGTCTGCACAAACCTGCTTTTCTCCATAAAATATAGAGACCTGTTCAAGCTCAGCAAGCACATTTTTATGATAAGCAAGCTGTGAGATTTCCAGGGTGTTCGAGCTTTCTATATTTTTCAGCAGTTTGGACTTTTCGGTAATCGCCGATTGCTGTCTTTGCTCAATGGATTTAGAATGCTTCATCATCTTGGCAGCCTTATGACCAATATAGCCTTTGTCTACCTTGGAGCCGGAATTTCTGGTTCCGTTTTTGGTTTTTTCCACTTCGTGAGACCAGTTCCCCGTACGCTTGGAAGAATCCGATAGGCGCTTAATGTCTTTTCTAAGCTTCTCGTTCTGTGCAAATTCAAAGTTATCCTGTCTCTTCTTATTCACCCACCAGCTGGAAAAATCACCTTTTTGAATCTCAATATTAGCTTTGTTGATGGACAGGATGTGATCCACACAGTTATCCAGAAAGGATCTGTCGTGAGAAACCAGAATATATCCGCTTTTGGCATTCAGATAATTACTGACCCATTTTCTGGCATTCATGTCCAGATGATTCGTAGGCTCATCGATCAACAGAAAGCTGTTTTCCTTAATAAACAAGGCGGCCAGGAGCACTTTCGTCTGCTCACCGTTTGACAAAGAAGCAAATGGACGATATAGAACGTCTTCATCAACCTTCAGCAACGAGAGCTCACGCATGAATTGCCAGTGAACATAGTCCGGAAAGATTTCGTTGATTACATCCAGCGTATGATTATTCTTGTTTGGCACAGGATACGGAAAGTATTCAAAATTGACATTAGCAGAGATAGCTCCACTGTATTCATGTTTGCCGAGCAGTAACTGAAGAAATGTGGTCTTCCCTCTTCCGTTCCTTCCCGTAAACCCCAGCTTCCAATCGGTGTCGATCTGAAAATTCACGTTTTCGAATATGTTATCGTAGCTGCCCTCATAGGCAAACGTCAGGTTGGTAACATTAATTAATGACATCAAGTTGTCCTCCTGTAAAAAAAATAAAAGCCGCAAGAAAGTTAATTTCTCGCAGCTCAAATAGATACAGAAAAACCAGCCTCCCAATGGAAGGCAGATGATTAAGGACCTAACGTTTGAGTGAAAAGAAAATGTAACTTTCTTGCTTATAAAGCAATAAAACATGCGAAACCAATCGTACTAAATGTTTTATTAGTTTATAGATCAGCAAGAAAATCCTACATTATCCTTCTCAACCCCAATCATTAAAGTAAATGTATATTACCATACCATTTTATTGAACACAACTCCTCAACATGATACCATGTGGACTTTTTTGAGTGTCTACTTGAAGAGGATATGAAGGTGCCTTTTTCATCGCACTTATTTTATTCCTTGCATAAATGCCCTGAAGTTCTCAACGATTTCCTTTGATCTGGTATGGTGCAAATAATGTCCTCCTTCAAATGTCATCACTTTGCCATGTACAGAATTTTTGACTTGCTCTTCATGCAGTGGTAACCAACCTTTAATATCCGTATTATTCGCTTGTAAAAAGAATATAACGGGAAGATTTTTGGGGAACGTTAAATTTTCAGCTGCTGTAAAATTAGAAGAAATATGCTCCATTTCATTCAAAGTCGTGGTATTATTGCCATTTTTATTCGAAATCATTCTCATTTGTTCTTTGGTTTGATCATCAAATGATAATGAAGCATATGGGTCACCACTTAGATTCTTGATCAATCTTAAAAGACCTGATTTTTTAAGAAATTCAAACGTTTTTATTGGGAATTTAACATCCATTCCACCTTGTGTTGGAACACTGCTATCAATTCCGACAAATGCACTCACTTCGTTAGGATATTTGTTCACATAATCCAGTCCGTAAATGCCCGCAATGGAATGGCCCATTAGCGTGTAACGGTTAATATTAAGCTGCTGTAAAGCTTCATGAATTTCACTTACAATATTCTCAGTGCTTCGCTCTTTGTCGGTTCCATCACTTAATCCATAACCGAAAGGCTCGATCACGACAACTTTGTAAAATGGTGATAATTCATCTACTAGTAGCTTAAAATCAAGAGCTGGTGCTGCTGTTCCATAACCAGGCAGGAGCACGACTGTTTCTTTGCCTTCTCCTTGAATGGTAGCATTCATATGTTTCCCATCTACAGGTACTAACTGGCCATAGGGTTCTATTTTTCCTTGCTCCGATTTGTTGGAGATCATATTAACGATAAAAACAATGGCTAGAAAAAGCACTATGGCTATGGCTATAACTCCCACGGATTTAAGTATAATGGTAAATATTTTTTTCATCATTTATGCACGAGGGGTTTGAGCGACGTTTGAAGCTCGTTATCTACCTGTACTCGTGCCTACCCTCCTTTTTATGACCTCTCTGTGTTCCACTCTCATCTTCTCCTACCTCATTTGTTTATTCGGCTACTTTAAAATGTGCCGTTAAGGACAAGCTTATACGACGAAGATGTACTCCCTATGACGACAATATGAACGGAGTATGAACAAGCAAAAAAATGCTGCGGCGTCACATGCAAGGAAGCGTGCACATGATGCCGTAGCATGAGAATGCAGTTAGACCATTCGAATGGTGCATATGAATTGAACTAATCTGTCGGCGCTGTGATTGGCAAGATGACAATGAAGGTCGTTCCTCGGCCAGGCTCGCTTTCCACTCGGATGTCGCCTTGATGAAGCGATACGATCTGTTTAACGATGGCAAGTCCCATACCGCTACCACCATACTTGCGACTGTGGGAACGATCGGCCTTAAAAAACCGTTCAAATATACGCTTCTGATCCTCGGTGGAAATACCAATGCCCGTATCGGATATTCGGACTGTCACATTTTTGATATCTTGCTTGATGCTGACGTTAATAATGCTGCCATCCATGGAAAATTTGATGCTATTGCCAATGATGTTCGTCCATACCTGGTTTAATAGATCGTGATCAGCCATGAATTGAACGGCTTTCAAATGGAGGTCGAAACGTATGTTGCGAGCCGACCATTGCGGCTGGATCGCCACGATGACTCGTCTGATCTGTTCATCAAGGCTGAAGGTGATGAGCCGCAGTTGCCGGGACTGTGATTCAAGCAAACTTAACTTGAGCAGGCTATCGCTCATCTTGGACATTCGTCCTGCTTCAGCGATGATAATATCGAGATAACGACTTCGCTCGTGATCTGCAATGTCCACTTGTTTGAGCGCCAAAGCATAACCGGATATGGAGGTGAGCGGCGACTGAACTTCGTGCGACACGTTCGATACAAATTCCTTGCGCATCTGTTCAAGTTGCTGCAGATCGTGCATCATTTCTTCGAAGCTGCGAGCCAAGGTGCCTAGCTCACCCTTTTGCTTAATATTCAGCTTTACGTTGAAATCTCCAGCTGCTATTCGCTTGGTCGCTGTTGTCAGCTTTTTGATCGGCCTGATCAGGAATACAGCGGCAATCAGGATCAATAAGCTTCCTGCAATCAGCGAATAGGTCAAAAAAGAAAGTAACCATTTTACGGTAAAAGAGGAGGAAGGAGATGTGAGCGGCTCCACAAACATCGCTTTCGTGCCCATTTCCGTTTTTAATGGCAGTCCCAAAAAGTTCGTTGCAACCGTACTCGGATTGACTTGAACCACTTCTCCACCCAATACCTTCTTTACTTGATCCATCGTCACCGTAGCAGGATTTTGTCCGTTAAGCGTTCCGTAAGACTGGAACTGACCTGTTTCATCGAAAATTCGAATATGATAGGAATCGAGTTGTTTCATTCCACTTACGAACAAGTTCGCTTCACGTAACGGAATGGTTTCGTAAACCCGGACGATGTCCTGACCAAAGTTAAGTAAGGTGGTGTGCAAATTTTCGTTCAATTTTTCCTCAAACACCCAAAATGTAATTAAAAAAGCAATGATTGTGCCCGCGATGACGGAGACCAGAAATGTCAGAACAACACGTATATATAAGGATCTGATCATTCGTAAATCTCAAGCCGGTAGCCAAGCCCGCGCACGGTTTCGATTCGAAAATCGGTTGTAGTGGCGAAACGTTCACGCAGACGTTTAATATGTACGTCTATCGTTCGATCATCTCCAGCGTAATCAATCCCCCAGATTTGATCAATCAACTGCTCACGCGTATAGACTTGCCCGGGTGTTCCAGCGAGCTTATACAGCAATTCGAACTCCTTGAGCGGTAACGTGAGCGACTCCGTCCCTCTCATCACCTTATAGGTCTGCCGATCAAGGATGACGTTGCCGAACTGGATCGTTTGCGTGGAGCCAATCCGATATCGTTTCAGTAGTGCCCTAACACGAACTGTCAATTCCAGTGGATCAAATGGTTTCGTCAAATAATCATCTGTCCCCAGTTCAAAACCTTTCACTTTCTCCCATGTTTCGCCTTTCGCAGTCAGCATAAGTAAGGGAAGATCAGGATTGGCTCTTCTGAGCTCCTTGCATAACGTCCAACCATCCATAATCGGCATCATAATATCGAGCACGACAAGATCGACATGCGCTGAGGAGTAGACGGTCAGTGCTTCCTTGCCGTCCGCGGCTTCGAGCGTTGTGAATCCGTCGTTCCTTAGAAATAAACAGACAAGTTCACGAATGTTCGCATCATCGTCAGCAACCAGTATAGTAGGCATCCGTTCCCTCTTTCCCTGTTTTCCATCCATATTGAAGTAACCATTATACTATAAATAAAATTGAATTCCCCCTATTCTCCCTATAATCTTACAGTGTTATTCCTACTGGTATCCGCGTGCCTCAGGAGACAAAGTGACAGCAAAAAACACCCTGATGAAGGAAAGAAAACAGTTCCTCCCCGATCAGGGTGTTTTAAATGTGTACTGTTAGGGCCATGCCCCGTTTCTGGATCACCAGCCGATGGCCGCTCCATCGCAACGGGGGTCCGTGCCACCGATCCGAAAGCCGCTGTCATCAATCAAAATGGCATGCGCGTGCCCCATGGCTCCGGCAAAATCCTCAACCGGTTTTACCGCGTGCCCGGCCAACTTCAAACGACGCTGCACTTCTTCGGCGATCCGGCCTTCCAGTCTCAGCTCTTGCGTTTCTTCCCCCCAGGTTCGGCCCCACACCCAGCGCGGTTCATGCACGGCGGTCTGCGGGTCCATGCCGTAATCGACCATGCGGGTCAGCAGCGCGGTCTGCGTCTGCGGCTGGCCTTCCCCTCCCTGGGTGCCATATAAAATATACGGCTTCCCATTGCGGCAGACCATTGCCGGCATCAGCGTATGAAATGTTCTCTTGTCCGGTTCAAGCCTGTTCACATGTGACGGATCAAGGGAAAAGAAAGAGCCACGGTTCTGCAGCAGAATGCCCGTATCTCCTCCTATCACCGCCGAGCCGAATTCAAAATACAAGCTTTGTATAAAGGAGACGGCATTGCCATCTGCGTCTACTACCGCCGCATACGCCGTATCATTGCCTATCGGCTGTGTATCCATCGGCAGGGAGCGGTCCATATAGATGCAGGCTGCCAGATCCGCGCTGTAGGACTTGGACAGCAGACGATCCAGAGGAATGGAGGAAAATCGCGGGTCTGTCAAATACCGGTTGCGGTCGCGGAAGCTCAGCTTCAGCGCCTCCACAAGCAAGTGATAGTACTCAAAGGAACCGTGCTCTATACTGCCCAAATCAAACTGTTCGAGAATATGAAGCGCCATAATGCCGGTAAATCCCTGTGAGTTCGGTGGGACCTGGTAAAGATCCAGACCACGATAGCTCCCCTTGATCGGCTCCACCCATTCACCTCTGTACCTCGCAAAATCCTCCAGCGTCAGCAGACCGCCCTGCTCCGCAAGTGAGCGAACAATCTCCTGACCAACATTGCCTGAATAAAATACATCCCGACCGTGATCCGCAAGCTGCTGCAGGCTGCCTCCCAAAGCAGCCTGCACAAAGCGGCTACCCTGCTCGGGGACCTTCCCTCCGGGCAGATAGATGGCAGCCGTCTGCGGATAATCCTCCAGCACCTCGAAGCGCTCAGCCGTATTGACATGCTGGTTCGGCGACAGTGGGAAGCCTTCCAGCGCATAGTGGATCGCGGGCTCAAGTACCTCTGCCAGCGTCTTCGAGCCATATTCGCGCAGTACGGCATCCCAGCCGTCCACCATGCCCGGCACGGTAATGACGCTGCGCGGTCCCCGCAGCGGGATGGCGGATTCGCCCGCAAAGCAGGCGGCTGTAACCCGGCTGCCCGAACGGCCGCTCGCATTATAGGCCCTGACTTTTTCCTCCTGGCTGCTATAGGTCAGCCAGAAGGAATCGCCACCCAGTCCCGTCATATGTGGGTATACGACGGCAAGACAGGCGCTCACCGCCACGGCGGCATCAAAAGCGTTGCCTCCCTGCTGCAAAATACGCGATCCGGCTGAGCTTGCCAAATAATGAGGGCTGACAACCATCGTCTGTGTTCCTGTAATCGATGCAACCATTATGCCCCCACTTCCTCTCCCCTTTATAACTGACAAATCAATTCTGTTTGATGCCGTTAGTTTATGCGGCCTTACGCATATGCCTGAGCTGCATGCAGAACGGACTGCCAGCCGCCGTGAATTCCATATTCCAGTTCCTCGGGAGACAGAAGGTCCTCCGCCACATTCAGACTGCTTGGACTGAGATAGAAAACCATCATGCCCGTTCTGATCCGGATTTCCCATGATACGGTATTCAGCAAATCCACGTTGCCGCCATGTGTATTAAACAGCAGCAGCTTGCGAAAACTGCTGGCTTTCAGACTTTCTGCAATGTCCAGCATTATGGCATGCAGCGTACTCGCAGACAAGGAAATGGTGCCCGGCAGCCCGATATGCTCATTGCTTTTGCCATACGAGATCGGAGGCAGCAACCAAATCTCCTTATCCGGCCGCACGCGCTCCAGCGTTTGTGTTAATGTCGCCTCTGCAATCAAAGTATCCGTATATACAGGCAGATGGGGTCCATGCTGCTCCACAGCTCCGACCGGCAGAATAACCAGCGCCTTCTCCTTTGGCAGTTCTTTGACCTGTTTGCTTGTCAGACGGGGCAAAAAGCGCTCCTCCCATACCGTTCCTTCATATCGTTGAAACATAACTGACACTCTTTCTTCTGCGGTTTTGATATTCTTTTCATATGGCTTAATGGCTTCTTATACATCGAGCGATGATTTTATCCTTGTTACTGCCGGAACAAGGGATGCGGCCCATTCCAGCAGACGCCGATCCTGTCCCGGGCCAGCGATGAGGGAAATACCAATCGGGCAGCCCAGTACCTCGGCAGCGGGGATCGTAAGCTGCGGCAAGCCCGACAAGCCGGCAATGCAGGTCAATCGCATCGTTTGCACTCTTCGTTCTTCAATGAGCGGCCCGATCAGCCCCAGCTTCGGGGCCGCTCCGGTAGTTGTCGGTATCACAAGCACCGCATCCGTTCCGAGCAGGTCAGCCATGTGCTTGCGCACCTCAAGCCGGTGTCCTGCTTCCTTCTCCTGATCGGCACGTTCAATGGTCCCTGCCCAGGAGAAACGTCCGGCTATATCCGGT
This sequence comes from Paenibacillus sp. NRS-1781, assembly GCF_050467745.1. Taxonomy (NCBI): domain Bacteria; kingdom Bacillati; phylum Bacillota; class Bacilli; order Caryophanales; family Paenibacillaceae; genus Paenibacillus; species Paenibacillus sp. NRS-1781. The sequence goes on along the minus strand of NZ_JBITPI010000023.1, from coordinate 101,014 downwards.
CCGAAGACTGGCTGCTCACGTTCAATCCAGACCCCATGCTCCTGCCATATTTCGTAGCCCTGGATCGTCCTGAACATGGCCATCCATTCAGGCAGACCCTGTGGGGCGATGCGAACAGCTTCATGGCTCTCAGCCAAGCCGCACAGCAACTCCAGCCAAGTGGTAAGCGCCTCTTGGCTCTCCGTGTCAGCCAGCTTCCAGGCATCCTCACCGATCAGTACACGGCTAAAGCCGGAACCCGAGGCTGTCTGTGGCAGAAGCACTTCACCTACCCGGCGCAGCGTCTCCAGATCACGCGCCATCCAGCCGACGGTGTCGAAACTAGCGGCGAGCGGAATAACGCCTTTCTCGGAGACAATGCCATGCGTCGGACGCATTCCATAAATTCCGCAGTACGAAGACGGCACACGTACCGATCCTCCCGTATCCGTTCCAAGGGAAAAATCGGCAAGCCCTGCGGCGACGGCAACCGCCGATCCGCTGGATGAACCACCAGGGATACGATCCGGGGCCTTCGGATTCACCGGTGTTCCGTAATGGACATTTTCACCGTTCAGGCTGAACATCAGCTCATCCGTATGAGTCGCGCCCGTTAGACGCGCCCCCTCCTGCAACAGCAGGCTGACCGCTTCCGCGTGCGCCGCCGCCGGGCTGTGTTTCTCCAGCCAACACGGATTGCCCGCGCCGTTCGTATAATTACGGACAGCAAACACATCCTTGACCATAAAGCTGAGTCCGCTCAGCATTCCCTGTCCTGTCGGTTCAACTATCAACTGGTTGACAACAGCGTTCCATTGATCTTCCATCAAGTCATCCCCTCCCTTCCGCTCACCCTTCCAGAGGAGCCTGCTCTTCCGGTGCATTTCCCTCTTTACGGGCCGCTGCCCGTTCAGCTCCTCCACCAGCCAGGTGGAATCAGCAACGAAGCCATAGCATTGCTTGATATTGTATAAGGTGTTGTGTCCTATCATAAAGCCAAACAATATGAATGTAAATATTGCTAACACAATTTTGGTTTTTAATCTAACAATTCAGGCTTTTTTTTGGTTTTAAAATAGGATTAACAGTATATCATGTTAATTTATATTACATTGTAAAGGTAAAAAGGGGACTTTCCGAACGATCAGTTCCATTAATTTGATGGATGCGCCGGATGTGATCAATTGGATAAAAGAAGGGGAGTTGCTGCTGACTACAGCTTATGCGATCAGGGATTCCCCCGAGGAATTTGTAAATTTGCTGCAAAAGCTGAAGAAGCTGGTTGATTTTGCGATGCAGGCAGATGAGTACACCCATTATTTTCAAACCATCACAAGCATTTTGGGGCGTCCAGTTGCCATCGTCACCTCTGAGGGACAGACCTTGTATAACGTGATAAGCTGTTCCGAAACGGAGCTGTTGAGCGATTGGCCCTGGCATCAGGACCATCGGTTTTATAAGGCTGCAAACAACCTGTTGTATCGGGCCCACCTGCTGAAAAACGGAAAATCATACGGTTACTTGCTGGTTCAAACCGAAAATCTGCTGGAAGCACATGATATGGAGGGTATTTTTCACCAGGCTGCCGTTATTCTTTCCTATCATCTGGAGGTCATCCGGAATCAGAAACATCTGCGGCAGGCAGTCGCCTTGGAGTGACCATGGAGCGTTACTTGAAGGGATACGCCTCTCGGAAGACGGTGCTTGAATTTGCCGAAGCGTTGGAAAGCACATTGTGGAACATTTCCTACGTTTAGGCATTTAATACCGTAATCGGTCCCTTACTTTGGGGGATGTTTAAGTGGAATTATTCACCAAAAAGAGGTTTTTTCGCTCTCCTCATTTTGGTGAATAGTCTAGTTTTAACATTCCATGAGAAACTTTATAATTCATATTTTTACATGTCATCAAAATATAGTATCCTATATTTCTTACTTATGGCAAATCGAAAATAGAGCTGATTTAAATCGTTCTTCGAATCACGCTTTTGGTTGCTGCCGCCTCAAAAATCGTCTCAATCAGTACCAGCACACGATGCACTTCTTCGCTTTTGATCGCAAGCTCTGCTTTTCCTTCGATAGCGGAGACAAAATTTTCATAAAAACTTTCTGCTGCCACAGGTATTTTCTCAATCGGGAACTTCAGGGTAGATTCCTCTGACGGCGGCGCCATCGTTTTCGTCAATCCTTGACCTGCTTGAATCGGTTTTGGTTCCACATGAGCAACATCCGGGTTTCGGGTGACGATCTCTCCACTCAAGTCCCAATCCCTGATCACTGCGGTACCCTCGGTTCCTTTAATATACCAACGCGGTAGCTTAACGTAATTGGTCGTACCCACTTCAATGACCGCTGTCAGGCCGTCCTTGAACTCAATAAAGCTGGTAAAGCCGTCATCCACTTCAGTTCCCAAAATATAGCTTAACTTAGCAGCTACGCTTTCTATTTGGCTGTCCGTAATCTGAAGCAGTTGGTCCAACAGATGCACTCCCCAATCCAGTAACATTCCTCCACCATACGCCTTCAGTTGCCGCCAGTCACCTGGAATGCCGTTAGCCCCCTGAACCCGCGATTCCAGTTGGAAAAGCTCGCCCACGGTCTTCTTGCCGATCATATCTTTGATCATTCGGAAGTCTTCATCCCATCGGCGGTTCTGATGTACCGTAAACACGCGGTTTTCTTTCTTCGCCACCTCGACAATATCCAAGAAATCCGCGCTCGTTATCGTAACCGGCTTTTCACAAATGACATGTTTTCCGGCTTGCAGTGCTTGGATCGCTATTTCTTTATGAACATCATTAGGCGTTGCTATCAAAACAATATCCACGGCCTGATCAGCCAGAACGGCATCCAGACTTTCGTAGGCTTTATAGCCGGCAGCGACAGCCAGTTCCATCCGGTAATCGACAATATCATATACACCGCCAATGGCAAGCTGCTGAATAGGCTCGATTAATTGAACATGGTAGCTTCCCATACCTCCATAACCGATAATGACTACATTATATATCCGATTGTCCATTTTCATTTTCATTTTCCTTTCACTCCTAATTTAAGCCTACCACATATCAAGTGGTTGCTCGCGGATCGAAATCAACTACAGATGGTTACTACACGATTATACCCTTCTTCGACCGACATCATAGGGTCTTCAGCTTGTCTGACTTTAAGAATTGACGAGCTTTTCCTTACTGACAAAATAATGATACAGCGCCCCATACAGGTTGGCGTCGTTGCGGAATGGGCAGGCTACCACCTTGGGATTTGCGATATGCAGAGGATTGGCCTCTTTTACGTCGGCGGGCTGCGCGCTGATTCCGCCCCCGATCGCGATAACCTCGGGGTCCAGAATGTACTGCAAATTTAATATTTGAATCGCCAGATACAGGCAGTATTCATCAAAAATCGCATTGGCCTCTGCGTCCCCTTGCAAAATATATTCAAATATCACTTCTCCGTCAGCGGAATTGACTTTCTTGATTTCGGCAATACGGCGGATCATGTTGACCGCAGAGCAATCCAGTCCAAAGAACTGTCCCGTCTTAGTTACGGGATTGAATTGATGCATAACATAGCTGACTTCTCCGGCGGAGAGATTGACCCCGCGGTGAAGCTTACCGTCAATGATAATCCCGCCGCCAATCCCGCTTCCGAGAATTAACACCACGGAATCTTTGGCGTTTTTCACGCTTCCAAGCCAGAGTTCGGCCAGAGCCGCGCTCTTTCCGTCATTTTCGACGAAAGCGTCTATTCCGTATCTTTGTTCAATTTCCTGTTTTAAATTGACCTCGTGCAGAAAAGGCAGAGAACCGCCATGGTAGATAACGCCGAGAGCCGCATCAACCGTTCCCGGGCAGCTAAAGGCAATTCCCTTAACCGCAGACAAATCATGCCCATCTATAATGGAACACAATTTATCCATAAATCCTGCCAAATGTACTCTAGGTGTTGATTGCTTGCCTTTAGTCATGATCGTTCCAGCTGAATCCATCAGCGCATATTTTATAAAGGTGCCTCCTATATCGAGTGCAAGATACATAAGCATTCTCCTATCCTGTCATCTTTATCTGAGTGGATTATTGACAGCCGCATACAGCACGTTCGCCGGAAGCGCTTAATTCTGGCCCCATAAAGAGCAGTATGGAAACGATTGCAAAAGGAAAGCTGGACCAGAGAATCTAGGGTCTTGATTTCCCCCATTTTGTATTGGTCCTGTCAATCAGTACCCCGAAGATCGGGCTGTCGATCATGTCGACGAATCTGGCGATTAGCATCAGCGTACCGACCGCAGCCGCCCCGAGTCCATACATGTCCGTAAAGTAAAAGGTCAAATAGGTCGTAATAACTGTGTAAATCAAGTTGGAACCCGCATCCCCTAAACCGTAACTTACTTTCTCCCAACAAAGACAATTTCTGATTTGAGCTTACAGCCTGCTTACCCTTCTTCAGTTCTGCTTCTACCACTGCTATTTTACTCCCCCCTAAAAGCGTTTTCAAATCTTCTTAACATTAGAGCTTGATTAGAACCTTGCTCCAACTTGGAAAGCGTTTTATTTGTTTACAGTTTAAATATATTTGTTCATGATTTATGGTATTATGTAAGGAAAAGTTGTATTTTTATAATTTTTTTATGGAGAGGAACACCATGAACCCATCTCGATGTGACCTAGAAACCCTCTGCAAGCTCGTCTATAACGCGACCCATATTCCGATCTTCTATATAAAAAAAGGCTAGGAAAGCTCCCAGACCTTCAGCAATAACTATTCTTCTCTGATGATCTGGGAGACACTACCCCAGACATTGATTGACCACTTATTCTCCCTGAATTTGAGCAAGCCGGTCCATCTGGTTTATATCAATAACCGTGAGGACATTATTGCCATGCTCCCCCATCCTTAAATAAGGTCAAACCGGATAACGAGAACCTGAATCCTTCCCTAATCTCTGAATTGATTGAACTCAAAATTATCAAGCAGCGGGAGAACAGCGATTACCACAGCTCCTTTCTGGCCGAGAGGAAGATCTGGGAGCATCTTAAAACCGGGAATATTGAAAAAATGCTGTATTACATGAAGCTGCATTCCGAGGAAGGCAACTACGGAACCTTGTCCAAAAAAGACTCCTTGCGGAACAAGAAAAATCTCCTGATTACGGCAGTCACCCTGGCGACCCGAGCGGCCATCGAGGGCGGACTCTACCCGGAAATTTCCTATAACCTGAGCGATGCCTATATCCAGCATATCGAAGAGCTAAAGAAGATCGATTCCATCACTAAGATGCTGGAAGAGATTTTGCCCGATTTTGCCGAACGGGTCACCAAAGCCAACCGCTCCAGCTTCTCAAAGACGATCCTGCTATGCCAGGACTATATATTCAACCACCTGCATGAACACTTGATGCTGGAATCCTTGGCCAAGCAGCTACGGATCAGCCCCTCCTATCTGTCCAACAAGTTTAAGGAAGAGACGGGGGAGACCCTAAAAGCCTATATACAGCGCCAAAAAATCGAAGAGGCCAAGAATCTCATTGTTTACTCCGACCTATCAATTAGCCAAATCTATTCCCTGCTCAACTTTCACGATCAAAGCTATTTCACCAAGGTATTCAAAAAAATCACGGGCCTGACTCCCAAGCAGTATAAGAATAATTTGGTTATTCAGCAGAGTTGAATAAAAGAGAACGAAACCACGCAAAAGCTGACAACCGATATTACACCCGTTCTTCATATAGAATTTCGGTTTTACTCAACCGTATCTACAACGGCCATATATTCATCAGGCTTCCATGTTATCGTAGCCCTTAAAGCTTCGGTTATGAATCTTAACGGTACGTATGTTGAATTCCCGCCGAAGATGTAAGCATTGCAATCTGTTCTCAATAACACAAGAACGTATTTCGTCAAAATATAAGATCATTTATACATTGTTATCTGCTGTATTTTTCATTTTTTCAGACATATAGACCTTTTTGGGGTCACCTCACGAAACGGAAAAAATCATACGCTAAGCAATTCATTACATGAAAAAACCGAACCCTTTATTTTACACTATTGACATAGAGTAAACTCTAGACATTAGAATGAAAAACAACTTATGATTAGGGGGATTTATAAATGAAAACAATATTTATTACAGGTGCATCTACAGGGCTAGGGAAAGCGACGGCCATGTATTTCGCTGAACAAGGATGGAACGTCGCTGCAACCATGCGATCCCCGGAAAAAGAAACAGAACTTCTTAAGTATAATAATGTTCTTGTGACTCGTATGGACGTCCAGCAGCCAGAAACCATCCACCGTGCTATAAGTGAAGCCGTAGAACGCTTCGGGCAAATAGACGTACTTATAAACAATGCTGGCTATGGAGCAGTAGGGATTTTTGAAGCAGCTACCGAAAAACAAATTCACAACCAGTTTGACGTAAATGTTTTTGGGTTAATGCGTGTGACGCAAGCCCTACCGCCTCTCTGATGCTTAGAAAGTTGGGCAGTTATCCACGTCAGAACGGGCTAGCTATGGCGCTTCGGGAATTAGGACGTATCGAGCGCACGCTTTTCACGCTGGATGGGCTGCAAGATGTTGAGCTACGCCGCCGGGTACAGGTTGGCCTGAGTCCTCCGCATACTTTGTAATTTATCGGATTCCACTTATTTGGACTGAAGTTGATTCAAGTATTCCAGATACATCTCTTTAAAAGTAGCTTCTTTTTCCAAATCGATGAGCACTTCCAGCCTTTTAATCAGGCTTTTTTCATACCACTGGATTAAAAGTGCTGGCGAGGATCATTAAGGGGAATCGTAATATGCGGATGGTTATGGCCATACTGTATTGAGGCAGTGTAAAAAAACCTCAAATCCTGATCTGCTTCGGTGAAAGCCCAGCGGGTAAAAGTAACCTCCAGACCGCTTATCACACTGGAAAAGTCTGGATAATCCACTCGCCTTTCTCCCATTTCATTATGTTTTTGATCACGTGCTAACTCCTCCTTTTAAGAAGGGTCTGGTCGAAACATACCATAAAATACTATTTTCTTCCATATATTGATTGTATCATAAATGACTAGCTATTACGGAGTATAGGCGACTGTCCATGTCCCAAATTTGCATAATCTTCGCTTGCAAAGAGGCAACCACGGTTATTATTCAAATATCAAACCGTATTTTACAAAGCTTTTATACAATCCATCTTCCTCAACGTTGTCAGTAATATCATCGGCAATTTCCATCAAACCTGGCTTTGCATTCCCCATAGCAATGCCTAGGGCGCAATATTCGAGCATCTCGGTATCGTTCATTCCATCTCCAATGGCAACCGTCTGTTCCTGGGGCAAGCCCAAATGATTCAGCAAATCAGCAATGGCGATTGCCTTGTGAATACCCGGAATCATCATTTCCCCACTGTCCTTACCAAAGATCGGAACGGTGCACTGGATGACCTCAAATTTCCCCTGGAATTCTTCCTTGATGCGTTCAAAGGGTACATCACTTTCCAGAAAGCAAACCTTATTGACATCCTCTTTATACAAATCAGCCTCTCCATATGTCAAACCCGCGATAAATGGGTGGGGGGAACGCTCCATTTTTTCTCTGGCCACAGGGTCGTTCTCAACATCTCCATAGATCCGTCTCTCCAGATGAGGTCTTAATTTCTGGCTAGCATAGAGCGCCGAATTGGACTCCAGATAAAAATCAATTCCATGTGTATTAAAGAAATCCACCATTTGCCGAACATCCTCAGACGTGACTTTTTTATGATAAAGAATCTCATCTCCGGATTCTACATATCCCCCTCCTGCTCCAATGAGACCATCAAATCCGATATTCCAAATAGCGTCGTAGATTTCAGCTTTCGAACGACCTGTACACAAATAAACCAGATGACCATTCTGGCGTGCTAATTTGCAGGCTTTTTGTGCCGATTCAGGCACCATACCGTCATCACCGACGAGTGTACCATCAATGTCGATAAATACAATTTTTTGAGTATTTCTATCCATTAGTATGCTGTCTCCTTTATTTAAACGAATGATGTTTTATGAGATGGTTGTCGTTATGTTCTACTATTACACTGTAATCTGTGTAACGCATTACATGTCAAATCTTTTTTTGATCTCCGAACGGGATCATCATTATGTTCTTTGGTACTTTAAACCTTTATGCTCGATAACTTCTAGTAAATTAAAATATTTCCTGAGACTCGGAGAAGAAATTTATATCGTTAGAACAAAAAAAGCCGCCAAAATGGCGACTTCTTTGATGCCTAAAACCTGCTATCCTCATTGGGAGTCGTTAAGTTTAAATATTTAAAATTGACCCGACAACCTGATCCCATCGGTGATTGGGCCAGTGCACCTGCTATAAACGGATCAGAAATTTCCATTCCAAAATAGCGGACTAACTTCCAATCCTTACCATCTGGCGAATGGTAAAAAGAAATAATGCCCCCAATTTTCGTGATTCTTAAATGTGGGTTATCAACCACAACGCGCTCAGAATTACAATCATCGGAGGAGCCATTCTTTGTTACAACAGACACAATCGTAGCATAATCACCGTTAAATTCATAACATAGTTTAGCCCAATTGTTCTCGTCTGCCATCAACATTAAGCACCCTGAATCATAAAGATGACGCATGTCTACCTGAAGCTGCGTCGTAAGCTGAAATGATGAATCAACCTGAAGATGTAGAAAAGGAGCCGAATGGGCTACATGTTTTCCCCCAGGATCCTTAAAAAAATCAACCTTAGCCGGTGCATCAATGATCAATCCATCTTCTTTGGTGTATTCCCAGTGCTCGGGTTCATTCATCCACTTCAAACTTTCTCTTATCTCAGACTGAAACAAATTATAACTCATATGAATGCATTCCCCCATTTGAATTAATCTGTATAAATATAATCCCATTATACTTACATCCATTTCGCTTATAAATATAATATAAGTGCTGGATCATATAATAATAAGGAAATGAAAGGGACCATTTATTAGTTCGTAATAACTTAATTATTGAGGAAGGAGTTTTTCTTTTCTTTTTGAACTTGAAGTTTTGTATTGGCTTACCTACTTGATGGATTTGGAATCGTATCCGATGCCGGATATGACGTAGGTCGTGACCGAACCTGCCTGAAGATGCATCGTAAGCAGCAAGCGTATTGGCGTTACTCATACCGATGATTTTGTACCCCGGACGAATGAACTTACTGTAATTGCCCACCACATAATATGTCTGATTCACAGTGTAGCTGGTCGTCTGTGTGTCATTAAGTACGTTCTTGAAAAATCCCCATCCCTCAGCACTGTCAACTGCCTGCCAGTAAACCCAGGCACTTGCGCCCATATTGCGTATGTCCTTTAGGATCGTCCGTGACATCGTCAATCCACTGGCGTTCCCGTCCCCATACTCGGAAGTCCATAGATGTTTGTTGTCCGAGGTGGCCGCATTGCGAAGCGCCGTTCGGTTGTTCCCCCCATACGTATGGGTATTGATCTGCGCTATACAGAGCCTTTAAGGAGGCCATAATTCGTGGCATTGGTTTCCAACGCTTCACTTCCTGAGGTTCTAATATGTGATGATATGACATACCCTCCTTTTACAGAACGGAAGTTTATAAAATGTAAGCGATTGCATTGATATTGTTATTAGGCTTCTGTCTGGTTCACACTATCCAAGAAGACTGAATTTCACTTCAATTATTATATACCACGTTTTTTTTTGTATTTTCACTCTGCACAAGCCGCGTACTGCAACTGTTAGAAATAGAAAGTATCATCGTACTCTTCATCAAGAGCTTACCATTTATTCATTTAACACTTGCATACCATCAACAGATTCCCGTCTGGGTCCTGAAAGTTAAACCATTGGTCATGCTTTATGGTTGTCGTTATATTTACATGTTTAGATTGCATAAATGCATAGGCTTCTTCAATATTATGAGTATCAAAATGAAATGCTGGCGTTTTAAACGTATGATTCTCGGCATAGATTTTGCTGTCCAGCACAATACGTGTTCCATTCATCGGAACAATGTACAAATGTCCAAATAAAATCTCTCCATCCGCAGGCAACCCCAATATCTCGCAGTACCAATCGCGCGCTTTTTCAATGTCACTGACAGGGATAAACACAGTACCAATTTGATTTAAAATGGGATTCATGCAAGTCTCTCCTTTTCGATAACTCGTCTTTGGTTACGCTTATGATAACCCATATTGTGGAATTTGCAAAAGTTTGTTTTCGAACAGTATAACTAAAAATAGCCCCGGGCAAGATTATCCTGCCTGAGGCTATCATCTATTTATAACATCATATCATGACTAATCATTCTGGATATTGAGGTTTGGTCACGTTATTGGGAACAGATTCGTCATAAACGTCCTGGCCGGGATAATCCCGAACTTCCCCCTCATGCAATTCATGATTTTCATAATCAAAACGATGCGCAGTTCTCTGATCCACTCGCCACGGCGAGCTTTTTCCAAGAGATTCAGACATCAGAGATGAACCGTAAGAACCTTCAGGGAACTCTTCGAGAGCCAGATCATTTTGCTGTGACTCCACCGTAGATACATCCGTATATTCTTGCCTTTCTTCCTGCAAAAATTTATCCTTCATCGTTTTGCCCCTCCCTATCCGCTTTGAGATATCAAAGTAAGCCTATTTTGAGCGAAAACGTATTCATTTATGCATGATGTTTAAAAAGCACTGCGTTTCAGGCTCTGATTCAGGTTTGGTTCTGTCGCAATAATTTTCTTCTTCAGAGATTCCGAATTGATATAAATAATGCAAAAACAATAAGGCCTATGATACAGATCATCGTATCCCGCTTGGACCATATCAGCAAGGTGGAACGTGCTCCTAGCAGGGAATGCTCTCTAACTTTCCGCATTTCCATCGCGATCGTCATGTCCTCCGCACGCTGGAACAGCGACATCAGCAAGGGAATCACCATCGGTCCAAGATCCCGCACCCGCACCGTATTTGGTCGTAGCGCAGCTTTGCCGCGTGCCCGGACAATCAGCGAGAATCGCTGCCATTCACTCCAGATCATCGGGATGAACCGAAAGATTAATGATACAGCAAGTGCAAACGAGGTAACGGGAAGCCTCAATTTTTTGCCAGCACCAAGCACCCAGTTCAGTCCTTCCACCATGCGTCCATAAGGCGTAGTCAGCGAAAACCAGAGACTGGCCAAGGTGACAATAAACAAACGGTACACATTCAGCAAAGTAGCCTCCGCCTGCATCAGGGAGAAACCGAATTGGAGACCGCCCTTTTCTGTTGAAAGAGTTGTTCCTGACAAAGCCGTGGATACGAGAAAAAACAACAATAGCGGCTTCATTAACTTCACGCAGCCAGCCAGAGCTTGTCGAGGCAGAGCAGCTAGTGCCAGCGCTACCGGCACCAATGTGAGTGACAGTCCCAACCAGCGATGTTGAAGCATCGACGCAGTCGCAAGCAAAATATACAAAATCCATTTGAGACGCGGGTCCATGGCACCGTACAATCCAGTGCTTGAAACTGCCTGACTGTCCGCTGATGCCGGATTAGTAATTTCTGGGGCTTTACTACCTTGAGCCAGTGCAGAAGTTGCCGATTCATTGGTGTGCACCTTTTCCTGTTCCATCTTTTCTGCTGCACGCAGCTCGTCATTCGACTTGAACTCCTGCACCACATCCCATCCATGTAACCTGGAAAAAACGATATGTTCAGCCATCTCCTCTGGCGTCAATGCGGTAAAAGGCAGCTCAATACCTGCAGCGGCGAATTGCTGTGCCAGCCGCATGGAAGGTGGCAGCCCAAGCCCAGCCTGCTCCAGCAGGTCTGGCCGTGAATGGAGTTCTTTGGGTGTCAGATCAGCGATCAGACACCCTTCCCGAAGCAAAAGAACCCGATCCGCATGCGGCAAAAACGTATCCATGTCGTGCGTAGCCACAACGGCTCCCCCGCCTGCATGTCGATGCTGATCCAGCGCTTTGAGCAGAAGCACTACACTTTGCGCTTCCAATCCGGCGCTGGGTTCATCCAGAAGCAACCAATGCGGCTCAACAGCGGTTCCCAATGCAAGACCAAGTCTTCTCCGTTCTCCTCCGCTCAGTGCAAATGGCGATCTGTCCAGATTGAACTGCCGCTTCGACTCTTTGCCTGCTGGAGGGTCCCACTGTTCGAGGGTACTGGCAATTTGGCGTTTCTTTTGCTCCTCGGTCATTCGATATGGACGGAGAGAATACGCGAATTCACGCTGAACGCTTCGGGCAAACAGCTGTTGCTCCGGGAATTGAAATACCAGCCCTATCCGCAAAAGAATAGACTGCGGCACTTTTCCGTTTTGCCAGAAGGGCTCATCATCCAGCAGAATACTCCCTGCATTTGGTGGTGTTAGGCCAGCTATCGTTTGCAGCAGCGTAGTTTTTCCCGACCCTGTGCAACCCAGCAGCAGAGTGATTTCCCCACTGTTCATTGTAACGGACACATCCTGAAGCAGTGCACGTTTATGGGGTTCTGGCGCTGCTATACTTAAATGATTCAATTCGATATGCAACAGGCTACCTCCTTAACCAGCTGCTCAGGTCGCAGTGGGGCGGCATGACGGAGCATGCCTTGCTGCTTCAGCAGAAGCGCCGTTTGCACAGTGAAAGGTGGAGCAAGCCCAAGTCGCTCACAAGGTGATCGCTGCTCATCTTCTTTGGCAGGGATCACCTCCTTCTCACGTCCATAAAAGAAGGACGAAGGCACTCCGTCATACACACAACGTCCTCGTTCCATAGCAATGATTCGATCACACAAGGTGGCTTCTTCCAGATGATGTGTAATCCAGATTACCGCCGTCCCCTCGCGGACAACGGCATGCATAATGGCTTCCATTCGTTCTCTCGCACCGGGATCCAGCATGGCTGTTGGTTCGTCCAGAATGAGTACGTCCGGTTTGGCTGCCAGCGCTACCGCAATGTTGAGCAATTGTTTTTGCCCTCCAGACAGCTGTGAGATTGCCGCTCCCGGCGAGAAGTCAAGCCCTACGGTATGTAATGCGTGTTCTCTACGCCGTAATTGTTCGTCTACGGATCCAAGCAATGGAGATAAGGCGAAATGAAATTCCTCTTCAATGGTGTCACCGAGCACCTGCACATCAGGCTGCTGCAGGACTCCACGAACGACAAGTTCTGAAGAAGCCTGCCTTGCTCCACCGGATAACGGAGTGAACCCAATCAACAGCCCGGCCAGCGTACTTTTGCCGCTTCCATTGGATCCTACAACACTGATCCATTCTCCTGCATGCAGTTTCAGGGAAACACCATCAACCGCCTTACGAACACGTCCAGACTCTGACTCATAATGAACACGAGCATTCTCCAGCGTGATTAATGGTACAACGTCTTGCATCGCAAATGGGTCCTTTCCCTTTTGATTCATTTGTGGTACGATCCAAATCGTTAACCGAATCATATTTATTTGGTTAACAATAAGACTACCAAAATCGAAAGGAATGTTCAAACATGAAATTATCTTTGCGAGGTATTGTATTTAGCGCGCTCATGGCAGCCATACTTGTCCTTTTCGGTTACATAAGCATTCCGATCGGTTTCTCACCTGTCCCGATTACATTGCAGACTCTTGCCGTGATGCTGGCTGGAGGATTGCTGGGCCCATTGTACGGTTTTCTAAGCATTGCTCTGGTCGTTATTTTGACTGCACTTGGCTTCCCTCTTCTGCATGGAACCGGAGGGCTGGCCGTTCTTCTGGGTCCTACAGGAGGATACGTCATGATGTGGCCCATATCCGCTCTCCTGATTGGATGGCTACTCGCTCGAATCAAACTGAAAGGCTTCTTCGGTTACTTTCTGGCATTTATCGTATTTGAGATGTTCGGTTCAATGCTGATCTATGTTTCAGGTGTGCCCTGGCTTGCCTTTGCCTATAAAATGTCGTTCTCCGAAGCCATGATTCAGGGTTTCTATCCTTACATTATCGGGGATCTGGTCAAAGTCTTATTCGCTGCTATTATCATTGCACCAGTGCGAACGGTTTTCCCTCCACAACGACTGACAGGCCACATGAATTCGTCGGTTGTACAAGCGGATTCCTAAGGGCTTTCAACCTGATCCATTTCGGATATACAATGATCCGAGTATGCAAAAATAAGCCACCAAAATCAGTAGCGAATTCTAAAAGAAACGCTGCTTTACATTCTCTATCTTTCACACAAAAAGCTAGCACCCAGACAGGCAAAAACAAGGAAAACCGGGAAGTTCGGATCTGGTGTTAGGAAATCTCTCAGCCCTACTCTAGATGTAAAAGACGAAAGTAGTAGATTAAAAGTAAATTCAACAGCCCTCTTGAAAGCATAAAGGGGATGTGTTAGGATGAAGTTGATTTTTAGTAAAATTATTAACTAAAAAGGTGTGAGCTCTTTGGCAACCATAAAAGACATTGCCCACGAAGCGGGAGTGTCTGCCGCAACAGTTTCAAGGGTTTTAAATAACGATCAGTCTCTGGCTGTGAGCCCGGACACCAGAAACAGAATTTTTTCGATTGCCAAACAGCTTGGGTATAAGCCTTCCCGGCTGAGACAATTAAAGCAGAACAAGGAACGTGCTGGAAAGACGGTCTCCCTCCTGTTGTGGTGTTCCATTGAAGAGGAACGGGACGATCCGTATTACGCCTCGATCCGTCGTGGAATCGAGCTGCGCTGTGAAGAGCTTGGCCTGACGTTGGGACAGACCCTGCGGGGCCGCTCTTCCATCTCCACCTTGCAGAAGACGGACGGTCTGATAGTTGTGGGCGGGGTCGATCCTGAAGAGGTAATCAAATTGCATCCCGACAAGAACTCCATTGTTCTTGTGGACCAATACCATGAACAGCTGGAGTACGATTCTGTACGCCTCCACTTCCGTCAAGCTGTTGATCAGGCACTCGGACATCTAATCGAGCTTGGCCACCAACACATCGGGTTTATCGGCGGCAAAAGCGATGGAGAGCGACGTGCGCATTATTTTGAACGGTTCATGCGGGAACAGGGATTGTACAATCCTCAATTCGTCCGTGTAGGCGCATGGAGTACCGCGGATGGATATCTGATGATGAACAATCTCCTTACCGAACAGGAAAGACCGACGGCTTGCTTCATTGCAAGCGATCCGCTGGCCATCGGAGCCCTTCGTGCCCTGCATGGACATGGAATCCGGGTGCCCGAGGATATGGCTGTCGTCGGCTTCGACGACATTGAGATGGCGGCCTTCGTACAGCCTCCGCTCACCACCGTACGTGCCTACCCCGAAGAGATGGGAAAGGCTGCCGTTCAACTGCTCTCTGAACGGTTTGAGGGACGTGAACCACCTGCACACAGCGTGATCGGGACTAAGCTTGTCATACGAGAGAGTTCATGCAGAAACGGCTAAAATCAGCAAGTGAAATTCTCGATGTTTTTGATAAAATCCTTACATGAAAACAAATTGATATGATGAACCCTCAAGGAGTGAATACCATGAACATTCATGTAGACGAGACGCTTGGTTTGTTCCATCTGCAGTCCAAGGATTGCAGTTATATTATCCAGCTTGTAGAAGGATATCCCGCACATGTTTATTGGGGAGCCCGACTTCTTCATGACAAAAGTCTGGCAAGTATACTGGAGCTTAGGGAGCGGTGCTCCTTTTCTCCCAATCCTGTTCCTTCCAATCGTACGATTTCCCTGGATACGCTTCCCCAGGAATATCCTCAGTATGGAACAAGCGACTTTCGTCAGCCTGCTTACCAGGCTACACTCGCGGACGGAACCCGGATTACGGAGCTACAATATAGTGGGTACCGTATTGTAGCGGGTAAGCCACAGCTCGAAGGGCTTCCTGCCGTCTATGCGGAATCGGATGATGAAGCGGCAACCCTCTTTCTAATCCTTGAGGACAAATACTCGGGTCTTAAGACGACACTGCTCTATACCGTATTTGCGAATCACAGCGCTATTGCCCGGTCTACTCTTTTGGAGCATAAGGGAAGCGCTGTCATGAATATTGAGCATGCAATGAGCGCCTCTGTCGATTTCGCCGATTCCAACTACCAGGCTCTCTACCTGTCCGGAGCGTGGGTGCGAGAAAGACATATCCAGCGCCGCGACCTCGGACCTGGGGCCATTCGGTTGGAAAGCCGGCGTGGCTCCAGCAGCCATCAGATGAATCCCTTTCTGGCACTGCTTCGTCCGGATGCAACTGAAGATCGCGGAGATGTGTACGGCTTCAGTCTGGTCTACAGCAGCAACTTCGTCGCACAGGCAGAAGTAGAGCAGTTCAACCAAACCCGTGTAAGTATCGGAATCAATCCCTTTGACTTCTCCTGGCGACTTGAACCGGGTCAATCATTCCAGACCCCCGAAGCCGTTCTGGTCTTTTCGGAAGAAGGTCTTGGAGGTATGTCGCGCACTTATCATCGTCTCTACCGCACTCGACTGTCCAGGGGGGCTTATCGTGACAAAGAGCGCCCTATTCTCGTAAACAATTGGGAAGCTACCTATTTCAACTTCAACGCCGATAAAATCGAAGCGATTGCTAAGGAAGCGGGCCCCCTCGGTATTGAGCTCTTTGTTCTGGATGATGGTTGGTTTGGCAAACGCGACAACGATGATAATTCGCTTGGAGACTGGTTTGAAAACAGCCGCAAGCTGCCTGGAGGTCTTTCCGACCTAGCCAAGAGGGTTCATGAACAAGGATTACAGTTTGGCTTGTGGGTAGAGCCGGAAATGGTATCTCCTGATAGTGAATTGTACCGCAAGCATCCTGACTGGTGCCTGCATGCTAAGGGGCGGCGGCGGACGGAGGGTCGATCCCAGTTAGTGCTCGATCTCTCCCGCAAGGAAGTATGCGACTATTTGTACGATACACTTAGCTCCGTTTTTTCGATCGCTCCGATTACTTATGTCAAGTGGGACATGAATCGTAATATGACGGAGATTGCATCGGCTGCAGCTTCTAGCGAACGGCAAAAGGAAACCGCACACCGTTATATGCTTGGACTTTACGATCTGCTGGAACGTCTGACCTCCCGGTTCCCGGACATCTTGTTCGAAAGCTGTTCCGGAGGAGGCGGACGGTTTGATCCCGGAATGCTCTACTATATGCCGCAAACATGGACCAGCGACGATACCGATGCAATTGAAAGATTGGCTATCCAGTACGGAACAAGCATCGTGTATCCAGCCAGCACCATGGGTGCACACGTATCGAGCGTACCCAATCATCAAGTGGGACGAATGACCTCCCTCGCCATACGCGGTGACGTGGCAATGAGTGGCAACTTTGGCTACGAGCTTGACCTTACTGCATTTACTAAGGAAGAAAAAGAGCTCGCTGCCAAACAAATCGCACAGTATAAGGAAATTCGTTCCCTTGTACAGCAGGGGAATATGTATCGGCTTCTTAGCCCGTTTGAAGGCCGAGGCGATACAGCTTGGATGTTCGTTAGCGAGGACCAGTCGGAAGCGTTTGTTGCTTATTTCCGCGTACTGGCTGAGCCCAATGGGCCAATCCTACGATTAACCTTAAAAGGACTTGATCCAGAGAAAAAGTACAAGATCGAAACCGGTGCAGCAGATACGGGTAATACCTTGGCGGAAGACGGTGGTTCCCCCTTCCGCGAAGCGTTCGGCGGCGAAATCTTTGGAGGTGACCGCTTAATGAAAATTGGGCTTGTTGTCTCGGATCTGACAGGAGATTTTGTCAGCTCTACCTTCCGCCTTAAGGCTATCCCGCGCGTATAATGGATGAATCCAGTGCCAATAATAGGACGATAAAACAATTAAAACAAGGCAGTCAGCTTCTCTGGTCTGCCTTGTTTCATCATTCATCCGATAATTTAAGTATCTTCACTTCCGCTTCCTTCAAACCCTGTCTGCCACAGCGCGTTGAACCATCTCATCATTTACCAACTTCTCGATGTATTTTTGAACGACCGTTGGCTCTTTCACTTCAGGGATTCGGTATGCGAGCAACTCCCTCCACCTTGACGTTCACCACGACTGCTGATAATCCTGTCATAGTAGTTATATCCTCCATAACATTTTGCTGTAACTCTCGGGCCACCTCATGAATGAAGCATCCGTAATCGACGACTACTTTGAGATCAATAATCGTTTCATCCGGGCTTACTGTCACTGAAATTCCTTTTTTGAAATTTTTTCTATTCGGACGTTTGATTGCTTCTTTTGAAATCCCTCCGTAGATTGCTGATATTCCGGAAATTTTCAATACCGCCAAACCAGTAATTTGGGATAGAACATCATCTGATATTAGAATGTGGCCGTGCTGCTCGTTTTCAGTCATACAATGCTCTCCTTTGGTACCATCTAAAATTCTGTTTATACTGCTTTTGAATAATAAGACTTCTCTTAATTATTCATTGTACTACGCCAGCAAAAGAAAAAAATCGTACATTAGGGCAACAGCCTAATGTACGATCGGGTAATTTTCAAGCATAATTATGTGCTATCGTTATTTGCCATCCATTTCTTTCTTCTGCTTCCGTTTCAGCTTCAGTTGAGCTACGACCATATAAAGAGTCGGAACTACAAACAACGTTAAAATGGTTGAAAAAATCAGTCCGAATATAATGGTCGCTGCCAATGGCTTGAATAGAATTTCTCCCATCGTAGCAATCGGTATCATACCGACGATCGCAGTTAGCGAGGTGAGAAAGATCGGACGAAAACGGGCAGAGCATGCCATTAAGATGGCTTCTGTTAATTCGGCGCCTTCACGCCGCGCGTCTTCAATAAACTCGATCAATACAATACCATTACGCACGACGATACCGGCAAGGGAAATGATACCCATGATACTCATAAAGCCGATTGGCATACCTGTAATAAAGCTTCCAAGCACTCCTCCTGCTGCTGCCAGGTAAACAGTCGTCATAATAATGAGCGGTGTGGAAACCGAGTAAAACTGCATGGTGATCAAGAGCAGAATGAGAAAAACAACGATAACGGCTAATTTCCCCAAATCCTTAAACAAATCGGACTGCGTAGATGTTTCCCCGTCCATTTCCCAAGTATACCCCGAATCGAAATGTGTACTTGTAAGCTTGCTGCGGATATCCTGGGTGAGTTCCGTAGCCGTACGCCCATTTGCATTGGCTGAGATCGTTACCGTCCGTTCCAAATCATAGCGGTGAATTTGCTGAATGGAAAAATCCGGTTTCATCGTGGCTAACTGGGTTAATGGGACCTGCTCTCCTCCCGCATTAGTGACACTCAGCTGTTGGAATAATACCTCAGGATCATGGTTAGGTTTATCCATGTACATATTGATATCAAGCAGTTCCTTACCCGTATCAAAATCCGTGACCTTTACTCCGTCATCCATTAGCAACAAAGTGCGGGTTAAGTTGGAATAGTTGACCTGATATTTATCCAAGGCCTGCTGGTTGACTTGAAAATTCAAATTATAGCTTTGCATCCCCATGTTATCGGTCACATCTACAGCCCCGGGAGTTCCCGCAACGATTTCTTTTATTTTAGCTGTCATGTTTTGCAGCTTACCAAGGTCTTCTCCTTTAATACGGATAGACACTGCGCTGCCGACTGGGATACCTAATTGAGGAACACGTATACTTATTAATGCTGCTGGATATTTGGCTTGCAGTGTACTTGTCCAGCTGTCCACTGTTTTTTTGATATCAAAGACGCCCTCTTTTCCAACAACAGCAAGTTGACCGTGCACCGCGCCCACGGAGCCACTACCGGCTACTATGTCACTGTACATTTGAGGTGCTCCACCACCTGCCGTTGCTGCCAGATGTTCTGTTTCTGGCTGCTTCTTAACCCAGTTCTCAATCTCAGTTATAACCTGATTGGTTGCCTGCAACGACGTTCCTTCTGGCATCGTTACGTTGATTGTGGCATCTGGTTGGTCCGATTCAGGAAATAATTGAATGGGCACAATAGCAAGCAGTCCATAAGCTGCCGTACCAATCATAAGACCAATAAGCGCAGTGAAAAGTGGTCGACGCAGTATTCTTGGCATCCAGTTTTTAGCGTATGCATTAGAGAGGGACTGAATTTGATTGCCAAGGAGCCCCGGAGGCTTGGTCGGTTTGCTACGTTCTTTGCCCTTACTTCGGTTATCGTACCATTGACGGAAAATAGGAATGATCGTAAGCGACATAATCATGGAAGCCAGCATCGTTAACGAAATAACGGTAGGGATCGGTTTAATAAAGTCTCCCATATTGCCCGGCAGAAATAAAAGCGGGGCAAATGCTGCAACTGTAGCCAGCGTGGCTGTAATGATTGATAAGGATACCTCTTTCGTTCCTTTAATTGCCGCCTCCGTAGCATCTTCTCCAAATTCAGAGCGTCGGCGTTCAATGTTGTCGTTTACCACAACGGCATCATCAACCAGTATCCCCAGTACGATGATTAATCCGATGACTGAAATTTGATTCAGCGTCGTTCCTGTCATCGGCAAGACAATAAAACCGATGGCAATAGAAACAGGGATAGCCAAGGCCACAAATGCAGAGGTCAGCAAGTTTAAGCCTAATGTACAAATGACAATAACTGATGCAATAGCAATCATCATTTCTTTGGACAGATTACCAAAGATTTCACTTACGCGATCATTTTGAGCAAACAGCAGTTCAAAATGTACATCCTTTGGCAAGCTACTCGCAAGTTCGTTGATTTTGGCTGTCGCCGCTTTGGATACCGTTGGTACGTCTGTGCCTGTATCTCCACTCAAACTGATTGAAATAGCAGGCTTGGTATTCACATACGTATAACTCTCCGTTTTTTTAAAAACAAGTGAGGCCGTACCTATATCCTTCAAGGCTATAGGAAACCCTTCTTCGTTGCTTGAAATCTGAACGTTATTTAAAACATTCGGATCAGTTGAAGCATCTACCGTTAGCTGATAGGTACGCTGATTGAAATCCAGACTTCCTGTAGGCACTCTATCATTTTCATTTTTAATGGCTTGAAGGACCTGTTCCCAGGAGATGTCATATTGCTGCATTTTTTGAGTGTTTAGGCTTATCCGTACTTCTTGTTCTGGAATTCCTTGAATATTAACTTTTGAAATACCTGAAACCGTTTTTAATTGATCTTTCCAGGTGTTCATCAACTCATTTAACGCATACAAATTTTCAACGTTATCAGAAGTGATTGCGTATGATCCGATGAAGGAGCCTGCCATGCTATCATTGATAATGGGCTGCATCGCATCGTCCGGAAGCTCAGACTGTGCATCCTGTACTTTTGTACGAAGATCAGCCCATACTTTTGTCGGATCGGCCTCATTCAAAGCTTCTATATTTATACTGGATTGGCCTTTTGACGAAGTGGAAGAAATCGTTTTGACACCTTGCACTTCTTTAATTTTCTGTTCCAAAACTTTCGTAATGGTTTGCTCGATTCTTTCAGGCGAGGCCCCCGGATACACGGTTGTGACACTGGCTCCCATAGGAACAACATCAGGCATCTCCTGTTTAGGTAACGATGCAAAGTTGTAAATTCCTAGCAAAAAGCACATGCCAAAGAAAATAAGTGTGATTTTCTGTTTTTTAACGATATATTTAATCATTCGGACGACTCCTCCGATTTCCCAAGTACATCATTCCCGAGTAAATCACCATTATATAAGGTTCCTGCTCCTTGCGTAACGATTTGATCGCCCGCCTGTAGTCCAGAGACAACTTCGAGCTGATTATTAGTCACTTTCCCCAGTTTAATCGCTGTTTTAACGGCTTTTCCATTTACAGCCTTAAAGACATAGGGTTCATTTCCCGTACTAATTACGGCCTCTACGGGCACTAAAAGCGCTTCGTTTTGATTTATGCTTTTAGATGCACTAATGACTTGACCAGGCTTCCAATTGAGTTCGGGGTTGGAAATGCTCACTTCCACATTGATGCTACCCGTTTTGGAGTTAGTCGATGGATAGATCTGGGTAACAGTTCCTGTTCTAATTTCATTATATAAAGATATATTTACTTTTTGATCTTTCTTCCACGACAAGATTTCACTATCCGGTACGGGGAGGAGCACTTTTAAGGTACTAATATTTCCGACAATAAACGCCTCACTCCCGCTGGAGCCCAGTTGACCATCAGATACCTTTTTCTCAATTACAACACCAGCTATGGGGGATGTTAAAGTAGCTTTCTTAAGAGCTAAAGCCGTTTGCTCATAAGCAGCTACCGCATCCTCGTAGGAAGCCTGTGCCTGAGCTTTACTCGCTAGCCCTTGTTGCTGAGTAGCCATAGCTGATTCCAGCCCTGCTCTGGCCTGATCGACGCCAGCCGAAGCTTGTGTACGCTGTTCCTGGGAAGCCCCTGCAAGCAAAAGGGACAATTGCTCTTGCGCATCACTTAAACTTTTTTGTGCGTTCGTTACTTCCAGCTGCGCATTTTCATTTTCCGTTAATGATACGGCCCCTGCCTGAAATAGACTTTGGGTTCGGGCGGCATCTGCCTTTTTCTTGTTGTACATATTGGTTGCCGCAGTAACCGCATTTTGCGCCTGTACAATTTCCTGTTTTTTGGCTCCATTGTTCAATTCCTGCAATTTAGATTGGGCTGAATTAATCTGGGATTGTGCATTACGAATGCTTGCATGTGCCGATTGAACAGAAGCGTCCGCTTGGCTAACACCGGCTTTCGCCTTCTCCATAGTTGCCTTGGCCTGAGCAAGCTGCAACTGATAAGTGGTTGTGTCCATTTTTGCAAGGACAGCCCCTTTATGTACCTGATCTCCCACTTCAACCGTTGTATTTAAAATACGTCCATTCGCTTCTAAGGAAACAGCGGTTTGATTGCTGGCCTGCAATGTTCCCGCCAGATTAAATTCATTAGCCAAAGGCTTCATCGTTACTTTTTGAATTTCTACCGGCTGACTGGATTTTACAGTGGAATCCTCCGAAGCGCTTGAGCAACCGGAAACCACCATAGCGAAAGTTATTCCCGTGACTAGCATTTTGATTCGTGTCCTATTCAACAATTTCATCCTCCTCAACTTCCTCTAAGCAGTTTCAGCAATCCATGGTTTAGACTGCATTTATTCTCTTTTAAGAGTACAGCAGTTTATAAACAAAAAAATCGTACATAAGGGCAAGCACCTTATGTACGATAGGGCAAAATAAAATGAATATATGTTTTTATTTACGATTTTTAAAGATGCAGAATGCCTCGTTCCAGAGACACGGCCACCGCTTCAGATCGGGAATCTACACCGAGTTTATTGTAAATGTTCGTTAAATGTGCTTTCACGGTGCGCTCTGAAATCCCCATGTCGAACGCAATTTCTTTGCTCCTAAGTCCCCGTGCAACAGACTGTAATATGTTCCTTTCTTTCTCGGTCAGGATTGTAGGCTCTTCACGCTGCTCGCTCTTGAGCTCTCTCTCACTTGTTTTAGCAAAAACTCTTGCTGTAATTTCCGGCTGAAGAAGTGTCTCTCCTCTTAATGCTGATTCAATAGTCCGAAATAAATTTTCGCGGCTGGTATCCTTTAATAAATATCCTTTCGCCCCCAAGGACAGTCCCTGAATCATTAAATCATCCTCGTTATAGGTAGTCAGGATAATAACCGGCGTATCATTTTGCCTCTCCTTTAAAGCTTTCATCGTCTCCAGCCCGCTCATTTGGGGCATATATAGGTCCATTAGTATTACATCCGGATGAAGCTCCTCAATCATCGTAAGAGCTGTTTCCCCTTCCTCCGCTTCACCAACAACTTCGTAGCTGTCATTTGTCTCTAGAACAAGCTTTAGCCCTTCTCTAACCACCCAATGATCATCTACAATTAATATTTTAAATTTCATGATACGTCTCCTTTAGTAAGGGGAGCCTCTACTTTAATTGACGTCCCTTCTCTTACTGTGCTGTTGATATTAATGGTTCCACCCAGCAAACGCGCACGCTCATGAATGCCTATTAATCCATAGTGTCCTGCTTGTCTGGCGATAATATCCGGGTTAAATCCTTTTCCGTCGTCACGAATCTCTATAAAAATTGTACCATGTGCATCCAAAATATAGAGCCATACGTTCTTGGCATGCGAATGCTTGGCTACGTTCGTTAGACATTCACTTATGATATGTAGCCCATGTTCCATCCATAGCCTGGATACCGAGGATTTGATCCTGATGTCCAGTGTTGTTCGGATTCCAGTAGCCATCGTAAAGCGCTGCACTTCTTCCCGGACTGCATCAGCAAAGTCGACTTCCGAGGCCGATTTTGAACGCAGGTTATCTATAGCCCGGCGTGAGTCAGCCAACGCCTTGCGTGCCTGGGACATGGACTGCTGAACGATTTCATGTGCTCTCTGTGAGCTGCCTTTTGTCAGATGGGCATCTACGGCTTCCAGCTGCATAATCAGGCCAGCAAGACCTTGAGCCAGTGTGTCATGCAAATCCCGGGCCATGCGTTGCCGCTCGTTGGCCAACGTAAGCTCTTCCACTTTTTGATGTGCAAGCTCCAATTCAGTAAGAAAGTTTTGGATACGAATCCGCGCATTGACTTGCCTGAAAAAAAGAATAGCATATGCAACTACGACAATAACAATAAGAATGAGCAAGCCAATAAACAGCACGGAGTTCTTGCCATCTTGGTGCCATATAATAGCAACACAAAAAAGAAGATAGAAACTAAAAAACACCAACACAACTTTTTTCGTTTGATAATAAATACCTATGCTCTGCCCGATTAAAATGGGGATTAATCCAATCAGCACAATCGGAAAACTCTCAGGCAGGAGAAATGCGCTTGAAAAGATAATTACTGCTTGAATAATAAAATAAATCCATGAAAAGTACTGTAGAATTTTACGAGCATGCCAGTACAAAAGTACGTGCAGAAACATTGTAAAAGTGAATACTATAATTTGAAGCGGTAATAGTGGGGGAACATTTTGAAAAATAATTCCGTCGAGATAAATCAAAATGATCCATAGTATAATAGGAACTCTGGATATATCAAGTCGATCATTTTCTCCATTGTGTATCTTTAAGTCTACATCTTGGTCTTGTTCCCTGGATTCTTTGCCCATAGTCCACCTCTTTAATGTTTACAAAAAAATCATACTTATATTTTATCACTTTGTAGCTTAGTTAAAAGTAAGTAAACTGTTTCTAAAACCATTTTACAAAATAATGGAGATAAAAAAACGTACACATGGGCGAGGACGTGTGTACGTTTGGGAAAAAATAGATATTCGTATGCTAAATATTCAATATCAATTATAAATTTTCCCATTTTTCTCTGTAAAAAAGCAAATATACTTTGCTAAAGATGACTTTAATAATCATGTATAATGGGATCGCCAGCACGATTCCTGTAATTCCTGCCAAATCTCCTCCAATCAGCACGAGAATGATGACTGTCAAAGGGTGAACATCCAACTGCTTACCGAATATATAAGGAGAAATGATATTGTCTTGTATTTGCTGAGCCAAAAGAATAACGATAAGTGACCATATAGCAACAGTCGGTGACTGAATGAAGCCGATAATAACAATAGGGATTGATGATAAAATGGCGCCTACAAAAGGAATAAAATTCATAATCACCGCAACCACAGTTAATAATAGTGCATATGGCAATCCGATTAATAAGAATCCCAAATACATTAACACACCAAGTGCCAAGTTAATAACTACCCTTCCCACAATAAAGCTGCCAAGCGCACTATCAATATCATCCAAAACCTCGTTTGCAGCTATTAGAAAGCGTTTAGGGACAAAACTAACCAGTGTGCGGCCGAATTTGTTCCCTTCCTTCAGCATGTAAAAAAGGATTAAAGGGAAGGTAAACAATGCGATTGTTACATTGGAAACAAGACTAAACAATCCGGTTACATAATTCGTAATTAAAAAGAAACCTTTGTTCAAGTATTCGGTTAGGTGTGACAGTGGATTAACGTCGCCCGGGAAAATGGCAGAAAGTGCCCCGTTCTGTTCTAATTCTTGAACTTTTTTACTTAATGTACTAAATAGACTGGGTGCGCTCTCCACCAGATTGATCATTTGGTTACGTATGGAAGGCCAAATACCAACAACAAAGACAGCTAAAATAACTGCAATGGCGATATAAATGAGTATGATCGCAAGAGAACGATTTAACTTATGTTTTTCCAGTACATCTACCAACGGACGCAGAAGATAATAGAAAAAAACAGACAATATTAATGGAAGTAAGACAATGCTAATTAAAGAAGTTAGCGGTTTAAATAAAAAATTGACCCGTGTGCACAAATATATAATGATGAGAACAAAAATAATGCCTATACACCATTTAAAAAACTTGTTGACTTGGGAAGTGTGATTAGTCATTAAAACCAATCCCTTCTATCTTTACATATTTAATGAATTTCTTCAACTGACCACGCCCTTCATATCATAAAAAGAAAATTCGCATTATGAACATCCTGCTAATTTACTTAGATTTCTTATATTCATCTTAAATCGAATACCAAATAAAAAAATCGTACTTAAGGGTATACACCTCATGTACGATAGGGCAAATTATTATTTTGTAGCTTTGCAAAGTGCTCGGAGAATTCCAAAAATCCCCTTCCCAAAAAGCCGAGCGAAATCCGAATGTGGAAAACGCCTTGGCTTATCAGTAAGGGGAACTTTGTCTATATTCGTATAAAGGTTATACTTTTAAATCACCATCATAGGTAGCAATCATTTTATATAGTTCCGGGCGGCGGTCACGGAAAATGCCCCATTCAATCCGCCCCACTTCCAGCTCATCCAGATCAAATTCAGCAGTAAGCACTTCCTGATCCGTACGACCAGCTTCTGCAATTTTGTTACCCTGTGGCCCAGCAATAAAGGATGAACCATAGAATGTGATACTGGAGTCCTCATCTGTCTCCATTCCAATACGATTGGAAGCAACAACTGGCATCAGATTGGAAGCAGCATGACCGAGCATGCACATCTGCCAGTGATCCTTGGAGTCAATGGAAGAATCCTGCGGCTCCGAACCAATCGCTGTCGGATAGAACAAAATTTCTGCACCCATCAGCGCCATACAACGGGCAGCTTCAGGATACCATTGATCCCAGCATACGCCTATCCCAATCTTGGCATATCGTGTATTCCACACTTTAAAACCGGTATCCCCCGGATTAAAATAAAACTTTTCCTCATACCCGGGACCGTCCGGGATGTGGCTCTTGCGGTATTTACCCAGCACTTCACCGTCCGCATCAATCACAGCAAGGCTGTTGTAGCGGGCGTAGTTTTTTTTCTCATAAAAGCTGATTGGCAGCACAACTTGCAATTCCTTGGCAATCTTCTTAAAATGGTTGACCGCCTTGTTATGCTCGAGCTCGGTTGCATATACAAAATAATCGGACTTTTCCTTCTGGCAGAAGTACGGAGTCTCGAACAATTCCTGAAGTAAAATAATCTGCGCGCCTTGCGCAGCCGCTTCACGTACCAGCTTCTCAGCTTTGCTTATATTTTCATCAATGTTGGTAGAGCAGCTCATTTGGGTTGCTGCCACTTTTACTTTTCTCACGTCAGTCCTCCTCTTGGGTTTATATAGGTCAATTATTTACAGCGGGCATCTGCTGGGTAGTGCAGTGTACGTTACCGCCTTCACGGATGACCGCCATGCCGTCCACGGTACGAATGGTACGTTCCGGAAATACATTTGCCAGCACCTGCTCGGCTGCGCGGTCGCTTTCAGCAGCAGTGCCGCCAAACACGGGCAAAATAATCCCGCCGTTCACAAAATAGAAGTTGATATAGCTCAGCGTCAACCGACTGTCGTCAAAATCCAGGCGCGGAGGTTGCCCGATTTGGATCACTTCCAGCTTGCGGCCTTTTGCATCCGTTGCCTGCTCCAGAATGCGCAAATTTTCCTGCGTGATTTGGTAATTTTCATCCATAGGATCATCGCATACTTGCATAATGACCTTGCCGGGCGCAGCAAAGCAAGCAATATTGTCCACATGCCCATCCGTTTCGTCACCACTAAGTCCACGTTTCAGCCAAATCATTTTCTCAACGCCTGTATATTCGCAGACATACCGTTCGATTTCTTCCCTGCTTAATTCCGGGTTGCGGTTTGGATTTAGCAAACACTCTTCTGTTGTAATAAGTGTGCCTTCGCCGTCTACGTGCAGTGAGCCGCCTTCCATCACAAGCGGTGCATCAAACCTCGGTAATCCAAGCGTGTCCAAAATTTGCGGTGCTACCTGATCGTCCAGATCCCACGGAGCGTATTTGCCGCCCCAAGCATTGAACTTCCAGTTCACACCTGCCAACTGCCCTTGCTCATTCGTTAGAAAAGTAGGACCGTTGTCGCGCAGCCATGCATCACTATGCTCTATCGGTAGCAGCTCTACCCGTTCCCCGAACTTGAACGCTTGGACGCTCTCTAAATCAGCTGGATTTACGACCACGGTAACCGGTTCAAACTCAGCCATGGCGCGTACAATGCCAGCGTAGCCCTTGCACACATCTGCATGCAAATCCGGGTAAATCATGGAAGATTGTACAGGCCAGGAAATATACGTACGTTCATGCGGCGCCCATTCAGGCGGCATCTTATAATGTGAATCCTTAATTTGCATGTGTTGAAGCTCTCTTTCTTCATCATAATGTTGAGTCTTTTCTGTAACTGGAAAACGTTGTCTAATAAACAAGACGGACGGACTCCGTTCCTATCATACAATAATATGATCTTTGTCTCAATCAGATCGCAAAAGTTTTGAACATATCCCATTCAAGCTCTAAAATGAACTACACTGAAAATGTGATCGTTTTAATCGTGTCGCCATCAAAATCCTTAACCGTAAATTGCAGTCCCTCCAATAGCCCATAGGATGGGGGATAGTTTTCCTTCGGCAACGCTATCGAGCCGGGATTCAGCACGAAGACGCCCTTTTCCACATCCGCTACCGGAATATGGGTATGTCCCTGGATGAACACATCCCCCGTTTCCAGTGGTGGTAAGTTCCCGATGCTGAAGCCATGTCCGTGCGTGACATAGATGCGCCGACCTTCATGGTACAATAAAGCATAATCGCCCATCATCGGGAACTCCAGCAGCATCTGATCCACTTCTGCATCGCAGTTACCGCGTACAGCCACTGCAATATGAGACTTGTACTGATTCAGCATAGTCGCCACTTCCGCCGGATTATATCCTTCCGGTAGCTGATTACGCGGTCCATGGTACATATAGTCTCCGAGCAGGACAAGACGGTCCGCTTTTTCCACCCTGAACTTTTCCAGTGCTAGCTGTAACCAATGTAGCGAGCCGTGAATATCCGATACAAACATAAGCTTCATATATATTCATTCCTTTCTGAATATGCTTCTCACCGTATCATAGCCCTTCTGACAATCGCTCGTCAGTAATAAAATTATCAGCTAAAAGCCTGATCGTGATGTAAACCAAACGAAGCGACCGCTTCCCTGCACAATAGCAGGAAGCGGTCGCTGTATAAAATCCTTTTTTGTTGAATTGCTGCCTTGATCAAGCAAGCAGCATTTTATTTCCGTCGCAAGCTTGCACCATTGGTCGAGATAACATCTTTGTACCAATGGAATGATTTCTTCCGGTATCTTTCCAGTGTGCCGCTTCCATCATCATGACGATCTACATAAATGTAGCCATAACGTTTTTTAAGCTGAGCTGTCGATGCACTAACAACGTCGATGCAACCCCAAGACGTATAGCCCATAACTTCTACTCCGTCGTCAATAGCTTCTCCAACTTGAACCAGATGATCATTCAGATAGTTGATCCGATAGTCATCCTCAACGGTTTTTTCGCCTTGTTCATTGGTGATCAGCTCGTCAACGGCGCCCAAACCATTTTCAACTATGAATAGTGGTTTTTGGAAGCGGTCATAGAATGTGTTCAGTACATAACGCAAGCCTTGCGGATCAATTTGCCAGCCCCACTCGCTTGCCTCAAGATGCGGATTGCTGACACCACCTAGGATGTTGCCTTCACCTTTCGCTTTCTTCGCTTCGTCAGCCGTTTCACATGTGCTCATGTAATAGCTGAACGAGATAAAGTCAACGGTATGCTTCAAATCTTCGGCATCTCCTGGTTCAAAATGAATAGAGATTCCGTTTTCTCTAAAGAAACGTTTCATGTAGCCTGGGTATTGGCCTCTGGCATGAATATCAGCAAACGCCATATTTCTGTGGTCAAATTCCATCGCAGCAATCACATCGTCTGGATTAGGTGTCAACGGATAAGTAGGCATACTCAGCACCATACATCCGATTTTGAAATCCGGGTTAATTTGATGAGCGATTTTTACCGCTCTTGCACTTGCTACAAGCTCATGGTGAATGGCTTGATACAGGTCTTGTTCACTAAGCTGATCTTTTGGTGTGCTAATCCCGCCACTCATGAATGGAGCTTCAAGAATGGAGTTGATTTCATTAAATGTCAACCAGTATTTTACTTTATTTTTGTAACGGTTAAATACCGTTGTAGCATAGCGCTCATAAAAATCAACAAGCTTGCGGTTTACCCAACCGTCGTATTCTCTGGACAAATGTAACGGTGTTTCATAGTGAGATAATGTAACGAGCGGTTCAATGCCATATTTATGAAGCTCATCGAACAAATCATCATAAAATTGCAGACCTTGTTCGTTGGGTTCCAATTCGTCGCCTTTAGGAAAAATACGTGACCAGGCGATGGAGGTCCGGAACACCTTGAAGCCCATTTCTGCAAAAAGCTTGATATCTTCTTTATATTTGTGATAGAAATCAATACCGATAAGCTTCATATTATCTTCTGTCGGCACATCCGTAACAGATCCCCAACCACCACGAGGGGTTACATCCTGAATAGACCAGCCCTTTCCATCTTCTTGATAAGCGCCTTCGAGCTGGTTAGCAGCAACTGCTCCGCCCCACAGGAAATCTTTTGGAAACTGTGTACTCATGTTCTCTCCGCCTTTACTTATGTTTTTTCATTAACCAGGGTAGGACCTTGTCCCCTTATGCTAATGTGTTATAAAGTGTTTCTAAATTAGATTCTAAGTTTTGTAACGCGTTTCATGTCAAGTGTTTTTTTAAACAGGGTTTCTGGATACATCCGATTTTTTCTCATCCCCGTGAGCACGTCTGGCAAAGTTGACAAATTGGAATTTGTCCAGCCGATGCCTTGACTCGGTGTACTGGAACATGGTGGTATCTTCAAGATAGACATAATTAAGCACTACTACCACGTTTGATACTGTCCTTGTGAGGAAAATTGGCCTTTGACCAAAGCATTTTGATCCAATGCATCTTTATCGACCAGTTTGTCATCATAGAGGGCAAACCTCAGACGGGTTACACAATGGGTAGCTGCCTCAATATTATCTTTGCCGCCAACGGCTTCTATAATTCGTTCCACCTGTACTCTTTCAATCGACATCTAATCCGCCCCACTTAATTTAATGAAGTAGCAGCCCAGGTTGCCACCTGGGGCTATGCTTGTTGCTGTACTATAAACTTCGTCTAACGAATGAGCCACATGTAGGAAGCATATGGGGCAAAGTGATTGTTGCGTCCGTCGCCCGGAGCCGAGCTGCGATCATCACTCAGGAATCGCTGATCTTTGGAAATTAAATTAATCACATCCATCCGAAATCCGCTGACTCCCTTTTCAGCCCAAAACTCCAGCAGTTTTACGACTTCCTGACGTACTTTCGGATTTTCCCAGTTTAGATCTGCCTGAGTTTTGTCAAAGGGATAAACCTGATAGACCACCGATTTGCGCCACCAGTCCGTATCTTGATGATCGCATTCTGTTTTGTAATGAGGACGATATTTTTCAATAACTTGTTGTCGGATAACAAAAAAACAAAGGTTGATCATCATAAAACTGAAGATCAACCTTTGTCTGAGCGTTTGAATTTTTTTGAAATTACTCGGCTTTTATTGTCTCTCCCTGCACAGGAGCAATTCGGTTCTTCCAATTGATATTGATCGAACGAGACTTGAATAAATCTGCACCGTCTGACACCTGAAAATGAAGATGGGCTTCGCTGGAATTGCCTGAATTACCAAGTAGCCCGATTTCATCGCCACTCTTCACCTTATCCCCTACCTTCACTTTAACAGAGCCTTTCTTCATATGAGCTAGCACGCTATATTCCCCGCCATGGTCAATCACAACTTCATTCCCGGCAGGCACCTTCTCGTTCATCACGCCCACAGGTTCGTTATCAGGAATGTTATTTACGACCGAGACCACGGTTCCGCTTGCCGGCGCAAGAATCGGTTGGCCGAAAGCATAATAGCTTGTATTTTTCAGCGGATCACCTTTATAGGAATAGCCATCTTTTTTCTGTATAAGGTCATAGGCATATCGCTGGCTTTCATATTCATAGTGGTAATTCACAAGCGCATTGGTTCCACCCCAGGTAACAAACCATTCCCCCTTCAATGGCCAATCGTATTTGAATTTGGTCAGGCGATTGTCTGTTTCCGGCGAAGGGGAAAGTTTCTTGGCTTGAAGCCCTAATATAGTTCCCTTCTCATCAAAAACAATGATCAGACCTATTTTCCCTGAGTCGCTTATCCATGAACGTTGTTCGCTGCCATTGAGTTTCATGACTGACGCCTGCTTAAATGAATCAACATCCTCTAGAGAATCAGGAGCCATTTTTACAAAATCGGCTTCGCTCAGTTGTTGTTTAAACTCATTGCTGAATTGGTCATAAACCTCCGCATACTTGCCTTCAAGCAGTTTTTCCGGTACCTCGTCTGGCTTCACCGTTTGGTCCTTTGTATTTGTTGTTTCATTGGGTATGTCTTTGGCCACTTCCGAGTTCCCTCCTCCTCCGCATGCCGTTATAAAAGCAGCAAACGCACTTGCCACCAGTACCATTTTGCCATAGTGGAAGATTTCCATTCTGTTCTTACTAGTTGCCTTCTTCACTGCTGCACCCCCATTTTTGTGTATATTATTATTTTATCTACCCCATTCTAACAAGACGGTCTTAGATCCCGTGTAACATCACTTTAACTAAGCCTTAACTCTTTTTCAGATCTACAGAGCACAATTAAGCTTCCGTTAAGACAACGCTTCATTCATCCCTGAGGAATCATGATATGATGGATGGAAGGAATAAAGATAGAGAAGAAAGGAATGAAAGCATGAATAATGCGGCCATTTTACTTGTCGACGACGAGCAATCCATTCTTGAGCTCATGCTGACCGTCTTATATAAGGAAGGCTACACGAATGTCGATACAGTGATGACAGGTGAAGCGGCCATTACTGCCTGTGAAGGAAAAATCTACGATTTGATCATATTAGATGTCATGTTGCCAGGACGCAGTGGAATCGAAATATGTCCGTTTCTCCGTCAAACGACGGATGCACCCATCTTGTTTTTAACCGCTCGGGAATCTGATTTTGATAAGCTGACTGGGTTCGCTGTTGGCGGCGATGATTACATTACCAAGCCGTTTAATCCGTTAGAGGTTGTCGCACGCATACGTTCACAACTACGGCGTTACTTGACCGTTAATAATACAACCACAGAATATGGATCTGCACAGCCCTCCAGCAAAATGAACGCCATTTATGACTATGGACATTTTCAGATCGATGAAACAGCCGGCGAGCTTCGTGTTGAGCAAACAGTCGTAGCCTGTCCTGCGCTAGTCTTCCAATTATTGCTTTTCTTATGCAAAAACCCCAATCGAATTTTCAGTAAAAGCGAGCTATATGAAGCCGTCTGGGGAGAAGAAGCATTAAGTGATGACAATACCGTCATGGTACATATTCATCGCATCCGGGAACGAATCGAACCTGATCCTGCCAATCCAAGCTTTATCGTAAATGTTAGAGGACTTGGCTATAAGCTGGTACAAGCGAAAATAGGGAGTTCCCAACGATTATGAATATTAAACGCAAGCTAATGATGCGATTCGTGCTTCAGTTGGCTACCGCTGAAGCTTTTGCGTTCCTGATTGCTGCTGTTACGTTCTTTTGGGCGTATCAACGCTTGGTCGATATCCGCCTCTCCAATGATTTTGCCTCTACTGGATTAGAACAGCTTGTAGCGTCCTCCGAAATAGGCAAGGACGGTATACGATTTGATCCACTTTTGCTAGAGCAGGTCAAGAAAAACGGCGGCTGGCTGCAAAGTCTTGACGAAAACGGGCAGGTGAACCAGTCCTACAATACACCGCAAGATGTACCGAAGAAATATGCACCCGGCGAGTTCGTCTCTTATTGGACAGGTACCCGCTCCTTCCCCTATGGGCTTTCTCTTTGGGTTCAGGAGAAGAATGGTCGAACTTTCACACTGCTATATGGTCAGCCTAATCCGATGGGAACCCTATTAAAAACAGTGAGCAGTCAGGGAACATTATCTTCGAATGGAAAGCTGATACTGCCCCATGAGGTCACTGCCCGTCTCAAGCAGCTTGGTGGCTACATACAGTTACTGGATGCAACCGGGTCGGAGCTTGCTTCCTACAATCGTCCAACATCTGCACCGACAGCCTATACTCTTCAGGAGCTTTCCCTTCGCACCATGTACAGTGAAAGATACGGCTACCACCTTTCCTCCGAGTATATGGAAGAAAAAGGTCGTACATGGGTCATTAGTCTTCCGAATGCTGGCGGTGTTGCTACAGGCAGTAGCTGGCTTCCTCCTGAGGAAGAAAGAACGATACTAAAGTCCATAATCGCCATGTTCTCAGCTATTTTTCTTTTATTCCTGCTTCTCTCACTATGGCAGGCGCATCGCTTCGGAGTCCCGTTACTTCATATGCTCTCCTGGCTCGATGCACTCGGTAAATCCGTATATCAAGAGCCTGTTGATCATAGAGGCATTCAACGCAGCCGGATGGGTTCAGGCAAATGGAAGCGACGTTACCTCATTTTTGCGGATGTGATGGATTCTATTGATAAGCTCTCAGGTACGCTGCAAAGAGATCAGGTACTGCGTCAGCAAACCGATAGTCTCAGAGAGGAATGGATTGCCGGGATCACCCATGATCTGAAAACACCGCTCGTTTCCATCAAGGGCTACGCTCACTTACTGGCTGAGCCGCAATATGATTGGACCGCAGAGGAAGTTCGTAAATTTTCGGGTACAATGCTGGAAAAATCCGCGCATATGGATATGTTGATTAATGATCTTGCCATGAGTTATCGCTTAAAAAGCGGTGCCCATCCCCCGGAGTCAGAGGAAATTGAGTTGAATAGCTGGCTACGGGAAACGTTAGTGCAGGTGGGTACCGACCCTTTTTATAAGGAAGAAGCTATTTTGTTCCGACCTGCTCCTGTCGACATCTTCGTTAAGCTTTATACGCCTTGGCTAGAAAGGGTCATTAACAATTTGACTGCCAATGCTCTGCTTCATAATCCGCCTGAAACGACACTTACCGTCTCGCTTATATCCAGCGAAGGTGGTAAAGGGTTCACGATTGAATTTGCTGATAACGGGAGAGGAATGGATGAAAATACGGTAAGCCGATTATTTGAGCGTTATTACCGGGGAACCAATACCTCTACTACACCCAATGGGACAGGTCTTGGTATGGCTATATCCAAAGGGCTGATTGAAGCCATGGGAGGGCAAATTACGGTCAACACGGCTTTAGGGAAAGGCACGGTCATTCGCCTTATTTGGCATGACGTTAACTGTTTATGAGGTACACGTATAAAGGCCGCCCTCGATCGAATTGAGGACGGCTCTTTTTCATGGATACGATTTTATCGTTTCTATGGGGATCGATATTTTGGAATGATCCATACATATCTATATATTAACAAGGCATTAGGTGGGATTAAGTATGAATAGATTTTCAGTTAGCACCTTGCATATTCTTCTTAAGCCCTCTTCCAGCGTGGACCTCGGACAAGCCAGATTCAGACGAATGTATCCCTCAGCATTGGCAACAAACATCTTTCCGTCTTCCAATAACACTCCGGCATGATTGGCAAAAAACAAAGGTAAATTCTCTTCTTTTGGTACATAGGCGCTGATATCAACCCATGCCAGATAAGTCGCCTCTGGAATATGGAATATAGCTTCGGGCAAGCAACGGTTCAAATATTGCTTGGTAAATATAAAATTCTCGTCCAAATAATTTTTTAATTGCCGCAGCCACTCATCTCCATGCAGGTATGCAGCTTGTGTTGCGACAATACTAAGCGGATTTTTAAAGCCGTAATGACGCGCTTTCCAGGTTCCCCTGAGCGTTTCATTGGGAATGATGACATTCGAAAACATCAGCCCGGCCATATTAAATGTTTTACTAGGAGCCATACAAGTGATAATCCGATCTGAGTCCGGGAAAAGTTTGGCCATCGGGGTGTGGACTTGCCCGTTCCTCAACAAATCGCAGTGTATTTCATCCGATATAATCCAGACATCATTTTCAAGACAAATCTTCCCTACTCTCTGTAACTCTTCCTTGGTCCATACACGGCCAGATGGATTATGCGGATTACAGAAAATGCATAGAGACACCTTTTCATCTCTAGCTTTCGCTTCCAGGTCTTCATAATTAATCGTATAATGACCCTCTTGATTGATTAGTTCTGAACACACCAGTTCCAAGCCGTTATAATCCGCCGCAGCCTTGAAGAAGGCATAGGATGGGGTAAGGATCAGTACTTTTTCATCCGACTTGCAAATGTATTCGGCCAGCTCATAGAGAGCAGGAATGATCCCTGGTGAAGTAACCAGCTGCTCCTCTGAAAAAGTCCAGTTATAATACCGCTGCGTCCAGCCGACCACAGCAAGGTAATAGTTGGGATCAAACACCTGGCTATAGCCAAAAATTCGTTTATCCAGCCGTTCCTTGATGGCTTCAATAATCTCAGGAGGTGTGGCAAACTCCATGTCAGCGATCCACATGCGAATAAATTCATCATTCTTATAAGGAAAGACCATATCACCCTCCGCCTTAAAAATATACTCCCGGAAGCCGTCAGTGTTCATGGCGTTGGTTCCTCTACGGTCAATAACCTCATCAAAATCATACTTCACGCTTTTTGTTCCCCTTCCTGTTTCCGTGCCTACTCCTCATGAATGGATTCATTATGGCATACAGCTCTCCATAGACTCAAACGCAATAAAATCTATTCATATGAAACAAATCATCATTTTTGTTTCGTTAGAATACTAAAATCGCTTATGAAATGGTATAATTATTATGAATATAGCGAAACGTATACAAAATCATCATTTGTAATATTCTCAGGAAACATATTGGGAGAGTGAACAATGCATACTATCAATCAGGAAGTGGGTAAAAAAATCAGAAGCTTCCGCAAAATTAAGGGATTGACCGTTCAACAGCTGGCAGACATGATTTACAAAAGCAAAGCTACGTTATCCAAATATGAGAGTGGTAATATTACCATTGACCTCGTCATCTTGTACAGCATTGCAGAAGCGTTAAACGTTCAGGTAGAGCAGCTTCTCTATGTCGAACCGAGACAGCCCTCCACGTTGATTAACACACTTCCCTCCACTTTTTTCAAGAATTCCACCCGGTTTTATTCTTATTTTTATGATGGACGAATGAATAAGCTGGTAAGATGTGTAGTGGACATGCTGGCGCAGCCGGATGACAATCGTTATAAGACGATGTTATATATGAATGTTAAAAATTTTGAACATTATCAGGAATGCGAAAATACATATTGGGGGCATACGGAGCACTATGACACACTGACCACCCTTATGCTCAAAAATCAGGCTACCCCTCTCGAAAATCTGACCATCAATATTCTGGCTTCTTTCCTGGAATCTGAGCAGAAGTGGGGTCTCATGTCCGGCGTTTCCTTCCGTCCCTTTATGCCGATTGCTTTAAAAATGCTTTTTTCGAGAACCCCCATACCAGAAACTCCCGAGCTAATTCATGAGCTTAAAATTTCCAAAGATGATGTGCGAACCATGAAAATCTACAATATGCTCGCTGTGACCTGATATTATCTGATGTTCGTATATATAAAAAAAGGCTATCCCAAAGGCCACAAAAATGCCGAACGGGACAGCCTCCTTAGGTGAGCTGATAGTTGTTATGAAATCTAGTTGTAGTCCAAATGAGCAAATTGCTTCTTATCCTTATCTGTAATTTCACGCAGTACTCTACATGGATTTCCAACGGCTATTACATTGGCTGGTATATCCTTAGTTACCACACTTCCAGAACCTATAATGGTATTGTCTCCAATACTTACTCCCATATTAATAATTGCGCCTCCACCAATCCATACATTGTTTCCGATGGTTACCGGGAGTGCATATTCATACTCTTGAACTCTCAATTCATGATGTGTGGGATGGTTCACTGCATAGATGCTGACATTTGGCCCGAGCAATACATGATCTCCAAACGTAATTGGAGCACAGTCCAATACTGTAAAATTATAATTGGAGTAGAAATTCTCACCCAACGTAATATTGTATCCATAATCACAACGAAATGGAGGTTCAATAAAAAAGGTCTCGCCCGTTTTACCTAATATCTGCTTCAGCAGTTCGTTGCGTTTTTCTATTTCTCTAGGACGCAGAGTATTGAAGTCAAACAATACATCCTTAGCGTATTGCCGATCATTCAGAAGCTCCTCGCTCATTCCTTTATAGGGCTTACCCGCCAACATTTTTTCTTTTTCACTCTGATTTTCCATCATAAGAATGCTCCTTTACATAGGTGGATCTATATGAAGATCGGCATCCGGCATTGTAGTTACCCAGCGTGTAAAAGTAACC
Source organism: Paenibacillus sp. NRS-1781 (assembly GCF_050467745.1). Classification (NCBI taxonomy): domain Bacteria; kingdom Bacillati; phylum Bacillota; class Bacilli; order Caryophanales; family Paenibacillaceae; genus Paenibacillus; species Paenibacillus sp. NRS-1781. The sequence goes on along the minus strand of NZ_JBITPI010000023.1, from coordinate 62,331 downwards.
TCAAAGCCGACACGAGTTGGCGAACATAAAAAAGGACCAGCTTGTTTTGCAGATTTATAAGGAAAAGGCGCCACACGTACTGTGCGCCAGCCGCGGGCTTCTGTCCGGGCACGGATAATCACTGCATCGTTCATCCGCGAAGCGCGCAAGGTCACTTCCTCACCGACCCAATCCGGCACAGCGGACAATGACCAATCTGAATAGCCGTTAGTCACCACGACAGCCAATTGGGGAATATTGTCATTGATTTCAATCCCCGCTTTAATCCATTGCTCAGGTCCTTGATACAGCATAATTCCAGCCTGGTCATAGAGTTCATTAAAGGATGCAAGCTGAAATGTGACCTCTATGGCCTCAGAATCTTCCCAATTTGCCAATAAAGCATGTCCGTTGCTGCGATCAAATCCGTATAATGTGTTTTTCCAGTAGTCACTTCCCTCTTTGGCTGTCACCTTGAGGGTGTCGCCATCTTGACAAGTTGACAATGGAGCATTGGTCCATGTTCCCGTTTCCCATAATAATGTTTTTTTCATAATAGATATCATCCTCTCCGGAATTATAGATGTATATCAGCTCTCTATTTTCTTTTTTCTACCAATTGAAAATTGTATGTCAGACTTTCAAGAGTCACCGAAATCAACCCGTTCATGTATTCATCATTCGTATCACTTTTCACAAAAATCTCTGGCATATGTTCTTGGGGTATATCTTTTAGACAACTGTTATAAATATCGTCCAACAGAGTCGGCTTGGATAATTCTCCAGTCAAAGCGATAGATACAGGATCAATAACAGCAATAATGGAAGTGATCGTCTTTATAGCCAGTGGAACGAATCCCTGAGCACTTTTTATATGCTTGAGCTGTTCTTTTCTTGTCATATCAAAGGGTAAAAAGGAAACCTCGCCTGCAAATTTGGTATTTCCTTTTAATAAGTGTCCATCGACAATAAAGCCCGCTCCCGGAAAGTTATCCTTGGGAAAATTAACAATCGCGAAGGTTTTGTCTTCATCATAATTTTTCATTTTATAAAATCCATAAACTGTTAGATGCATGTCATTTTCAATGGTAATTTCCAGTCCGTATTTATTGTGAAGCTGCGGACCCAAATGAATTCCTATGAGCGGATCGATATCACACACACCGATAACCCCTTGATGTACAACCCCGGGAATACCAATGCCAACCGCTTTGACATTTCCATAGATGTTAATGAGTTCTCCAATTTGGTTCTCTATGATCTCATAATCAATATAAGGCACAATCGAGGTCTTCTCTACGATGATTTCCCCCAGCAAATTGGCAACCGCATGAGTAAGAGAATCCACTCCGCCTTCCGTTTTCACATGTAAACAGAGAATATAGGAGTAATCGGCGTTATATTTATACCGCCTTGCCGGGCGTCCGCCGTTGGATTCCTCCAGCTCTGTCTCTAACACTTCCCCAGTTTGAAGAAGCTCTTTCAGAATATTACCGCAGGTAGCCACACTGAGTCCTGTTATGCTCGCTATGGACGATTTGGTGGCATATTCAAGAGACTTCAATGTATTTTTGACTAACTCCACATTAATTTGTTTAACTCGGATTGCATTATTGGAGACTGGCAGTATTTGAATCCTCTCCTTTTTCGGCACTTATTAAAAGCATTACAATAAGCTGTAATATAACGCTCTGTCTTCAAAAAGTCAATTCGTAGCCTTCCATGGATTGGGAGCAGCAACAGGTTCAGGAATATTCCCCACTCCGTACTCATGTAAATTCGGCGATTCCAGATAATATAACGTAAATCATCATGCTATACTATTTATATTGAACAGATTCCAGTGTGGCATCTCTGGGATAAAATCAAGTGAAAAAGGGGGGGGATTTTAGTGGAAACTATGGAATTTATAGCATTGATCGCGTTGATCATCTCCGTCATACTTTTGATCAAAGTCTATAGCTTGCAAGCTCGGCTTAATGACTTGAAATCCGATGTAGAACGTCTTGAGAATCGTTCTGGAGTGTCGGGAATATCGCTGTCAGGCACAACCGCTACCGCGCCACCACATGTGCTATACACAGGAACTTCGGAGGATATCAATGAAAGGCTGCTCCTGTTGATTAGAGAAGGCAAAAAGATTCAGGCGATAAAAGAGCTAAGAGTAGCCAGAGACCTCTCTTTAAAGGAAGCAAAGGACTATGTAGATGACTTGGAACGGCTCTAAGTATGGTATGAACGTAGCCGGGAAAACTGGAACCCAACTGGAATTAAGTCCGCAGGATTTAGCTCCGCTCATGGATGCCCAGTTTGCGAATCTGACTCAGAAAGCATAAAACCCTCCAAGAGTTCATAAAATCTTTATGCGGATTTTCTCTTATTCTAAGATTGATGAAGCTTCAACTAGGAGAGGAAGATCAAATGATGCATAATGATTGCTCGAAAAATGTCAGAGTGCCGCAGCCCATCAGAAGTGATGGCGCTGGAGGCATCGACAAGGGTCCCCGGGATGTGATGAGAGATTTGCAAAATCCTGACATGCTGGTTCCACCTGTAACAGATAATGGACTCATCCCGAACATGAGGTTTTCTTTTTCAGATGCCCACATGCAGTTGAATCACGGTGGATGGTCAAGAGAAGTAACCGCAAGGGAGCTACCCATTGCCACAACCCTTGCCGGCGTGAACATGAGTTTGACACCGGGCGGCGTACGCGAACTTCATTGGCACCAGCAGTCGGAATGGTCTTATATGCTGTTGGGGAGCGCCCGTATTACAGCCGTCGACCAAAATGGTCGAAATTTTATTGCTGATGTGGGTCCTGGTGATCTCTGGTATTTCCCACCCGGTATTCCACACTCTATACAAGGTCTTGAGGAAGGCTGCGAATTTTTGCTGGTTTTTGATGACGGCAGCTTTTCTGATCTGAACACGTTATCCATCTCCGATTGGTTTGCACATACTCCAAAAGATGTACTGTCTGCCAATTTCGGCGTTCCTGAAGCTGATTTTTCGTCCATTTCTCAAGAACAAGTATACATTTATCAGGATGCCGTTCCCGGCTCTCTTCCAAGCCAAGCGGTTTCCTCTCCCTATGGTACGATACCTCAACCCTTTAAGCATGAATTACTCGCTCAGCCCCCCATCAAAACGCCGGGTGGAAGCGTACGAATCGTCGATTCTTCCAATTTTCTGATATCCCAAACGATCGCCGCTGCTCTTGTTGAGATTGAGCCTGGAGCCATGCGGGAAATGCACTGGCACCCCAATAATGACGAATGGCAATACTATCTTACCGGGCAAGGCCGAATGACTGTTTTTGGCGGAAATGGCGCGGCGCGTACATTTGATTTCAGAGCCGGGGATGTTGGATATGTGCCTTTTGCTTACGGTCATTACATCCAAAATACAGGCTCGAGCACGCTATGGTTTCTTGAAATGTTTAAAAGTGACCGTTTCGCTGATGTTTCCCTGAACCAATGGATGGCTCTTACCCCCACAGAGCTCGTTCAGAGCAATTTAAATGTTGGTGCTGATGTGATCTCTAATTTACGGAAGGTAAAATGGCCTGTCGTCAAGTATCCTGGTTATTCTTTTTATCCAAAGGATGAACTCTGAAGAATCCGGTGAACATGCAACTTGTCTATTCTCTCAGAAAAAAAAGCATATCCTCATGCATTTATTGTGAAAAATCAGCAGTGGTCGCCTTTGTCTCCGGATTTTTACCGCTGAGAAAACAAATAAAATCTGGAGACAACAGCGATTGGACCATCCGAAAATAAAATGTATTAAAACAGAATATTAGCCTAAAGGATACCGTGGAGTTAGACAGAACTCTCCTTGGTATGGAGGTGTAAATGGAGCAACTCCTGTCCCTGTTAATGTTATTGAAGTAAAGCCACTTTTGGTAAATGCAAGACTAGCACCTATAGTTAGAGTATCAGTTTCCACGATAGTAACACCAAGCAGGAATGTAACTGTTACAGTACCAGCAGTCGGACCACTGTATAGGCTAGGTCAGAGCCATTGAGAGTTAAAATCAGTTGGCCTGCTTCGGTCACACTCACCTGAAACAAGACCTGATAAGTGCCTATTACGGACAAGTTAAATGTACTGGTTCCTGTACGGGTAATGACCGTACCACTAGAAGGTCCATTTTGTGGGAAGCTTACATCTGTACCAGGAGCAACTGTTGCTGCGTTATCAGAAGGCATCAACGCATAAAAATCTGCAAAGCTTAACATGTTTAATGTCCTGCCTCTACATACGTGGCAACAAGAAAAATGAGAATCACTTACATATATTCTCTGAGACATGTTAATCACAGCCTTCAAGTTTATTTTCATTTGAATATTTCGTTAATCAACAGATTTGTTTTTATAGTTATAGTATGCAAATTAAGATATTCGGAGACATGCATTAGTACTATGTTGATTCGCATATTTGCCGCATTATTTTGGTACTAGAGATGACATCATCCTAACGATGACGAAACCCACATATACGCAAAAAAACACCGTATCGGAATACGATGTTTTTATGTTGCTCATAAGTGAGGATTTTGCAAAACCCTGAAGTAACTATTCCTCAGAGTCTACGTTGTGGTAAACCTGCTGAACATCTTCCAAATCTTCTAGTGCATCAACCAATTTGTCAAATTGAAGCTGTGCATCTTCTGGAAGTGTAATATCATTTTGGGCAAGCATAGTGAGCTCGGCCACTGTAAATTCTGTAACTCCTGCCTGCTTGAAGGCTTCCTGTACAGCATGGAACTGGTCAGGCTCTGCATATACGATAACTGCTTCATCTTCTTCGATGATGTCACGTACCTCTACATCTGCCTCCATCAACAGCTCCAGCACTTCATCTGCGGTTTTACCTACCAGTCCAATAACCGCCGTTGAATCAAACATATAGGCTACAGATCCGCTTACACCCAGACTGCCGCCATTTTTAGTAAAAGCAGAGCGTACATCAGATGCCGTACGGTTTACGTTATTGGTGAGTGCATCTACAATGACCATGGAACCGTTCGGTCCGAAGCCTTCATAGCGAAGCTCAACATAGTTTTCATCCCCGGCACCTTTTGCTTTTTCAATCGCCCGGTCAATAATCGCTTTCGGTACATTGTACGTTTTTGCACGTTCTAGCACGACTCTGAGAACACGATTAGATTCAGGATCAGGCTCACCCTGTTTGGCTGCTACATAAATTTCTACGCCAAATTTAGCATATATGCGACTCGTATTAGCATCCTTGGATGCCTTTTTTTCTTTAATATTGTTCCATTTACGTCCCATAATATCCCGCTCTCTTTCTATATGAATATACACAACGGTATTCATTATATCCTTGTATATTATATCTCCTAAAGAACACTTCAACAAGTTCAAAGGATTTAGTTATGAAAAAATAAACAATTCCACCTCATTTAGGCTGCTTGAGGTGGATACTTTTACTCTCATGAATCTATGGACAACAGGCTCATAAATGTCTAATATGATGGTGGAGTATGACTTGAAGGAGATAGATCCATTGGATGTACTATATAAAAAATTGAGCAATAATCATGAAATAACGGTATACGACACCACAGAGCTGTATGGTGAAAAGGGATTATTCCGGGTGATGCAGTTTTCAAATGCAGCCGTGCAAGGCGCGGTGGATTTGAATCATCCGCAACGTATTCTGTTCGAATATCCGAGAGCCATCATCCATCTCATGGAGCTGAACGATCCGTCATTTGAAGACGTGTTTGTAATTGGGCATGGTATAGGTACGATTGCGGGGCATTTTACAGATAAACGCTTTAAGATTGCCGAGCTGGATGCACAAGTCGTGGAGTTCAGTCGAACATTCTTTGGATACAATAAGGACAATGTGACTGTTGGTGATGGACGCCGCATTTTGGAGAAGGAAGCGCCAGATGCATATGATTATATTATTTTAGACGCCTTCACAGATCAGGGAACGCCGCCGCATTTAATATCCCTGGAATTTTTCAGGATGGCCAAAAAAAAGCTGGATTCCGAAGGCTCCATGATTATGAACTTAATGGGCAAAAGTGAGCACGATCATCTAATGAATGCCATTCATACAACGTTGCGTGAGGTATTCGCTTATGTCACAGCTTTCTCCCTCCCCTCGGAAGGAGCTGCCGACATTCAAAATATTATTATGATAGGCAGGGACAAGCCCATCCGGTTTCAGGCACGCCATATGGCAGGCTTTGATGAGATTGCGCTTGGAGAAGGTCACATTCTACAAGACACAGTTACTTGATGATATATAGTAATTGTTGTTAAAGATACGCCCAAACGATTATAGTCCGGGCGTATTGGATTGGATATGGGGCTCCAGTCGCCTTTGACACTATATCTGAACTTGCTATTTCTAATTTTTCACTACCTAAAATATGTTTAACTTTCACTTCGTTGACCTCATGATCTCCCCTGACGACTACAGCAATGGATTAATACACTCCGGCTGCAAGTTGCCGGATAAACCCTGCACGCAACATAAGCTGATGGCTGATTACTTCGGCTTCTGCGGGCGATTCACGTAATGTTGTCAGTAATAATCGACTTTGGCGCATATGCGGCTGGCTCCCTTGTATGGACGATAAAATGTACGTAAAAAAACACATCCGTCAGGGACGAATGTGTCGTGGTACCACCCTTAGCTACAGCTCGCAAGGCAGGGAAACGTTCATTCGCGGCGAGAAACCTTTCAGCCCATGGATTTCTTCTCTGTACAGCGGTTATTGATCCTTGGTCTACACTATTCCTGTATATTACAATTTCCATTACTTTACACAAAATGGAAGCCGTGGTCAAGGAGATAATTATCTATCTGGGTTCATCCAGAGAAATGCATGATATTTTGATTTCAAAATAATTAAGCTTCGTTGGTTGCTATATTGCATAATGAATGGCCAAATTTTAGGACGTATACGCCTGCGAAAACCCAAAACAAAGCGGATAAAGCGAGGCGAAATGTCCCAAATACGAATCGCTTCCTGCTTTACTCCTTTGGGCAACTCATTGGAGAAAAGAAAACGGTTAAGTGATCGTGTAATAACTCCTGTTATCGCTTCAACCGTGCTGACATCCATCACAATGATCGTATCAGAGCACTGGAGCCGCTCCGTAAAATAATAATCATGATAATTCCCTTCGATAATCCATTCTTCCTTTTCGAGTACTTCGCCCAGCTGTTTGAAAAATTGTTCATCCGTGCTCCGCCTCCACTCCGGTCCCCAATACAAATCATCCAGAGAGATGTACGGCAAATGAGTCCACTTGGATAGACGTTTGGCAAAAAAGGTTTTGCCGCTCCCCGGCGAACCGATCACAATAATACGTTTGGCGTGCTGCACATCAAAAACTTCATCATTCACTCTCCGATGTAAGGGCAGCATTGTATAGATCAGTCGAAAAAGGGAACCTACCACGAAAGAACCTCCCTTTAAAAACATATACAGGAGGAACAGCGGCATAAAAACGATAGCGTATTTTACACTGTTCATCAAGCGACCTGCTCCCTTTACAGTTTCAGCAACAAAATGTAGGTTAGGCTCTCTTCTTTATTTATGTATCTTTCTCCTTAAAATACATTCCCTTAAAAAACACAAAATTTTGCGGATGCATGCCGTACAGCTCCTTGAACATGGAATGAAGATTATTTAGAGAAATAGTCTCTGAAACCGTCCGATCCGTTTGAACAGTTAAGGCGACACAGCTAATTCCGAATTGACACACTTGCTCCATAGGGTATCCTTGGATAATTCCATATATCATTCCGGCAATAAATGCATCATCTGCGCCCGTGACATCCATAACTTCCTGAACCGGGTGCATCAAAATTTGTCCATGAGATCCATCCTGCGAGGCAAACAAAACACGGTCTGCTCCCCGAATAAGAATTACATTTTGAACCCCGAGCTGATGAAAAATTCGGGTTCCGTCCAGCATTTTCTGATCATCCGTAAGCTCTATTCCCAAATAGGATTCAGCTTCTACCTGGTTACATACCAGCCAACTCACCCCATTCAAATTTCGAGGAAGCCGTCTCATTTTGGAAGCGGACACTGAAGAAACGACGAGCGGAATCCGATGTTCATGGCATAGCCGTATAATGGAAGCAATGACGTTCATAGAGAAATTCGTGTCCAGCAGCACCAGTCGGGATGAGGCGATCAAAGGAGTATTTTCAATGATTACTGAAGGACGGATCTGATCATAAATCTCCATCTCTGCTGTCGCTACAATCAGCTCCCCACGCTCATCCAGCAAGGCAGTGTAAACCCCGGTTGACGGTTCACCTTTGACTTGCAGAGGAATCACTTTCATATAACGTCTAGACTGCTCGACTATAAATTCACCTTCCGCATCATCCCCAACTGCGGTTAACAGACTGACCTGTTGGCTTAGCCTCCCCAAATTTTCGGCTACATTGCGAGCCACCCCACCGCATGATTGCTGTCTGGTGCTGCTCGGATTGGAGGTGTGAAGCTGAAATGTACCTTTAATCATAATTTTACGATCAAGATTAGCCCCCCCGATACATAGTATTTTTTGTCTAGAGGGCCAAGGCTCGTCCAGTTCATTTTTGTGAATCTGCTTTAATTTCATCATTTGACTCCTTTCGCAAGTCTATGGGCATTGGATGTTTTAAATTTGTACAGAAATAGGTACTATATCAAATTAACATGTTCCCAATGTCAAATGCTCAAGAATAATGTCGATTGCATTAAAAAATCACCTATTCGTATAAATACCAGCCTTTTACGAATAGGTGATTTGATTAAAAATACAGCCTAAATCCTTCGTTACAATATGCTATTTCAAAATAAATAGAGCAGCTCCATGAGGAGGTACCTCAGCGGACAGCTCTTGCTCTAAAGTACCCAGATTCACACGATTCCATAAGTCTCTGCCACTTGTCTGTCCTTCAATGCCCAGGTCTTGCAGCGATACACAGACACGCGAGGCTACGTCTCCAGCATTAAATAAAGCCACATATACATGACCTTCTACGTTATGCGAAGTCCAGACGATATGTTCACCCTTTCTGTACACCTGCCGGGCATCCAAACCGTTGCGGTGAGCATCCAGCACCTCTTCATTGGTCAGCAGAGAAAGTGTCCACGCATCGTTATCCCGCAGTTCTCCCCCAAACATTAGAGGGGATCGGAAAATACTCCACAAGGTCATCATGGTCAGTTGCTCATCCTTCGTAAAGCGTGTCCAGCGGTCATGGCTACCGGAATCTACAGTATCTACCGAGCGAATCCCCAGATGGCCCAATGGCAGCATGTCGCAATCCGGCCAATGGCCGGGACCCACGTGCTCTGCCCATTTCTCGCAGCGCTCAAACATGCCATGCAGCAAAGGCCATACATCCCAGAAATCGTCGGTCATTCGCCACATATTGGCGTTGGCGATTAATTCGGATGCATGCTCCAGCGGTGCCGGACCGGGCGACAAACTCAAAACCATCGGACGCCCGCATTGGGCGATGGCCTGCCTGATCAATTCAATTTCCGCCAAATGAGTACCATAGAGTCGGGAAGCTGCAATGTCATCCACTTTTACAAAATCAACACCCCATTCCGCATAGAGGTCAAACAGCGAATTATAATATTCCTGTGCGCCTTCCTTGGTAGCATCTACCCCATACATATCTGTATTCCAGGGACAAATGGAGTTGGGATGTGCAATCTGTCTCGCAGTTGCCTGGGTTCCCAAAATCGGCGTATCCTGATGTACCGCCTGTCTCGGAATGCCTCTCATAATATGTATACCGAATTTCAAGCCCAGACTGTGTACATATTCCGCAAGAGCCTGGAAGCCGCGTCCATCCGCTGCGGAAGGAAAACGATTCACTGCTGGAATGAGACGTGAAAATGAATCCGTTTCCAGCGGAACAAATGAGCGATATTGTGAAGAAACAGCTCCCGGCTCATACCACTGAATATCTACCACAACATATTCCCAACCGTACTCCTTCAAGTGCTCTGCCATATACTGCGCATTTCCCCGAACTTCTTCCTCGCGCACCGCTGCGCCGTAGCAATCCCAGCTATTCCACCCCATAGGTGATGTATGCGCTACCAAATGATGTTTCATTCCGATTCATCCTTTCATCATAAGAATACTCATCCTGCTGCCAAAATCCACCTCGTCACTTACGTATATTATTATAATGTAAACCCTTACTTTTGTCGCTCGTCACCAGCCTCTTTATTTTCCATTCCCACTTTCCATACAAATTAGTTGACTAACTTAAAGAATGTGGTAATATTTAAAATTGATTGTTAAAAAACTTTGACTTGAATCAGAGGGTGATTTTACGTGTGCGAGCATGCTTATCGAATTTTGTTGTTTTACAAATATGTCAATATTGAAGATCCTGCCACCTTTACGGCAGAACATCTGGCTTACTGCAAGGAGCTGGGCGTCAAGGGAAGAATTTTGATCGCTCAGGAAGGAATTAACGGAACACTGTCTGGTACGGTAGAGCAAACCGATCAATATATCCGTGATTTGCGCGACAATCCGAAATTCCACGATATCGTTATTAAAATAGATGAGTCTGACGGTCATGCGTTCAAGAAAATATTTGTACGCCATCGTCAGGAGTTGGTTACGCTGCGGCATGAGGATGAGCTGGACCCTAACGAAATCAGTGGCAAGCGTTTGTCACCGAAGGAGTTTTACGAGCAGCTTCAAGGTGAAGATGTGGTTGTGCTGGACGGACGCAACGACTATGAATATGACATCGGTCATTTCCGTGGCGCCATTCGTCCGGAAGTCGAATCTTTCCGTGAGTTTCCACAGTGGATTCGCGACAATATGAGTCAGTTCAAGGACAAGAAAATACTGACGTATTGTACGGGCGGAATCCGGTGCGAAAAGCTATCCGGTCTTCTGATCAAAGAAGGCTTCGATGATGTGGGCCAGCTGGATGGCGGCATTGTAACCTACAGCAAGGACCCGGAGGTCCAAGGTCGTTTGTTTGACGGTAAATGTTATGTGTTTGATGAACGCATCTCGATCCCGATCAACCATACGGATGAAGACGTCATTGTTGGCAATTGTTTCCATTGTGAGACACCAAGCGATCACTATATCAACTGTCTGGTGTGCAATCTCCAGTATATCGTATGTCCGGACTGCGAAGAGCAGCATCAACATTATTGCTCTGACGATTGCCGGACCAAAGCGGAAGCCGTTGCTTCTGCTTAGCTCAGCAGGACAATCTGTTTTCATCATAACAAAAGGGATGTTCCATCAGCCGTTCAACATGGCTGTGGACATCCCTTTTGTTGTACCTCGGTGCTTCATATAGAATAACTACCACAAGATTCATAGTATATGCCTATAACCTTGATCGTATTTTCATCTTGGACGGGCTCAAAAGCTGCGCCTTATAATGAAAAATGTCATTACAGAAAGGATTGGTGGATTTCATGATTCAAATCGTACTTTCAACCCTTCTATCCGTTATTGTTCCACTGTCCATTCCGGTGATCGCCGGATTTTTACTCGGCAAATTCATGAAGCTGGAAACGAAACCGCTCTCGACGTTATACTTATATTTTTTAAGTCCCGCGATGATTCTGGACACGCTGCTCAAGGCACAGCTTTCCTGGCATGATGTGGCCCAAACTGCCGCCTTTTCGATCTTGAATCTGCTGCTGTTATGGGGAATTGCTCAATTGGCAGGGAAAATGTTCAAGCTAAGCGCCCCTGAAACGGCCGGACTCACCTTGATCTCCACGCTGACCAATAGCGCAAATTATGGCCTCCCCCTTATTTTACTTGCCTTTGGACAGCTTGGGTTGGATAAAGCCTCTGTGTATGTTGTTATCCAGATCATTCTGGTCAATACCCTTGGAGTTTACTTTGCAGCCCGCTCTGAATTTTCCGTTCAAAGCGCAGTCAAGTCGGTATTCTCGCTGCCTGCGATCTATGCGGCATTACTCGCTCTGGGGCTTCGAGTGCTGGATTGGCATCTGCCCTCCGGCATACAAGCGGGCGTTTCGATGATTGCTGCCGCCTATTCACCAGTCGTGCTGGCAATCCTTGGCACCCAGATGGCTTATGTAAAAATATTCAAGCTGGAGCCGTCTATTAAAAAAGCCAGCTACGCAGGACTCATCATCCGGCTTCTGCTCTCTCCGCTTGCAGCCTGTCTTGCCATGCTGATCCTGGGGATATCGGGTCTTTTGTTCTCCGTGCTCTTTATTCTTGCTTCCATGCCGGTTGCTGTGAATGCTGTCATCTTGGCAGAAAAATTCAATGCATCGCCCAAGCTCGTGTCCACCTGTATCCTGTGGAGCACTTTAGCCTCATTCCTGATTTTGCCTATCCTCATTATGATCGTAGCAGGATAGCTAGAAAAAAAGGCTCTCTACTCCATAGAGAGCCATGCACGTTCCTGTCTCCACTCTACCTGCACCGGTGTTTCAAAAAAATCGCTAAGCGTTTCACTGCTCAGAATATCAGTCGTTTTGCCTTTGGCAAAAACAGTGCCACGGCGAATCAGAATGGTATGCGTGTACATGGGTAGAATTTCTTCGATATGATGTGTAACATACAGCAAATTCGGTGCACCAGGAGACTCGGACAGCTGACGGATGCTGGTTAGTAAAGCTTCCCTGGAAAAGAAGTCCAGTCCGTTACACGCCTCATCCAAAATCAGCAGCTTGGGTGAGGCCATCAGCGCGCGGGCAATAAGCACTTTTTGCTTTTCCCCCTGTGAGCATCCCTGATACAATCGGTCCACGAGGTGAGCACAGCCCAGTTGGGTCATGAGGAGTACGGCCTGCTCATAATCCGTATCCGTTGTTTGATCATAAAGTCCAATGGAGGCAAATTTGCCGCTAATGACAACATCCTGCGTACGCTGACTACCATTGATTCTTTCCTGTAAAGAGGAACTGACCCAGCCGATGGATTTGCGCAGCTCCCTCAGATCCACATCCCCGAAGGTATGACCCAGCACACCGACACTGCCTGTAGTTGGCCATATGTAACCATTAATCATGTTAAGCATCGTTGTTTTGCCTGATCCGTTCAGGCCGAGTACAGCCCAATGCTCTCCTTCGGCTACTTGCCAGTTAATTTGATCCAGTATGGTGCGATTGTCCCTTTTCCAGCTTACATTGTTAAGTTCAATGACAGAATTCATGTTTATCCTCCTATTGATCATATCATCTGATGTTTATGGGCATAGTAAAAAACACTTTTACTACGTTAATCTTCACTTTCGTATTAGAATAGCACAGGGTTGCAGGTTGTTCAATTCTAAATTCACTGTATAAAATTTTTAATGTAACTGAAACGAAACTATGACTAATAGCCCGCTTCTGGCTCCCCCATACATACAAGAACCAAAAGTGGGCTTTTTCGTTGTTTTATGATTTGGATTTTGGAGCGATAAATACCGATTTGTGCGGCAGTTTATTCGCTATTTCTCTAGGAAGGTGCAGATTCGTTGCTAATACATCAACAGGGTTCCCCGCCAGCCATTCACTCAAATCAATGGCTTCGTAATGACCGCTGTTAAAGCCAATCAAAATGCGGCATACCTCCGAACCGGTATTTTTAATATAATGTCCGGCTCCCATGGGTACATACCCCACATCTCCGGCTTCAAACTCCTCTGTCACTGCATTCCCTTCAGCGAGAAATACAGTCATTTCTGCATTACCATCCAAATAATATTGCCATTCATCCGCATTGGGATGCCAGTGCATTTCTCGTAATCCGCCCGGCTCCATCTCAATTACAGATCCTGCCATCGTCGAAGAAATCGGGAAATCTTCTACCGTAACCGTCCGCTGTGTCCCTCCGCCCGGTGCCAATCTGGGCTGTTTGGCCATTAAAGGATACCGATGTTTAGTGACTAGATCGGAAGAAACGCGAGGATATGCATGATGAGAATCGTTAGAAGGTACAGGTCCTTTTACAAAATAGGCTTCCTTATCTGGCAAAAGAGCCAGTTCGTCGGCTGCAAGTCCCAGATTCTGCATGACAACCTCCGCAGGAGTCTGAGCGATGAAATCCGTTATGCTAAACGTGTGGTCCTCCGAAAAATCTCCATTATCAAAAATCAGTATAAAATGACACTCTCCAGGACCAAGACCTTGAATGGAATGACCATAACCACGAGGAAAATACCAGACATCACCAGGATTGAAAATATCAACATATGAAGAACCGTCCGGATGGATAACCGTTGTCCGACAGGAGCCGCTAATCACATAGGCCCATTCAGCCGCATTGGCATGCCAGTGAAGCTCACGCATTCCACCCGGCTCCAAACGCATAGAAACCCCTGCTATTCCTTCCGATACAGGAAAATCATGGACTGAAGCCCCACGTGTAATACCTCCCGGTCCGGTTCTGGGTTCCTTTTTCTCCAAAGCATACTTAAATGATTTCATAGCCGATTCCTCCTCTAAATCATTTTATATGTCTATATTTACTTATTTGAACCTATCTATTATATACCTTAAATGTGAATAAAATCAAATCCATTCCTTCATTATCGTCTATGACTAATTCAATGGCAAAAGTATGTTCGGAATGTTTTCGATCAGCCATAAAACAGGTAAATCGAGTATGTAAAAAGGATGAATCGACAAGGCACTCATCCTTTTATTTCTCCATTCAGAGCTACAGTCACCGAAGTAATTCCTCGCTCATGAACTTTTTGCTTTTTTAGAGTCTATTTTTTTAGCCTTAGCCTCACTTTTATTTTTATCTTTATCCTTATCTTTGCTTGGAACTGTAGCCTTTCTCTTTTCATTGGCCAGTCGCCAATAGCTTAAAACTTTGCGGTACATCGACTTATCCTTTAATTGATTAAAAATGTATGGATCAGGCTTCGTATTCACCTCAATAATCCATGGGGTAAAGCTGCGATCCAGTCCAATGTCCACTCCAATTTGCCGGAAATTCGGATATGTTTTTTGCAGCTGTACGGCAATGGTAATGCCCAGGGCATTCAGCTTCTTTATCAGCTCAGCCTGTTTTCTTTGGGATAAATGGGACTTTAGCAGCTCCTCCAGTGCCATCGGTGTACCACCGCTATGATAGTTGGTTACGATTTTGCGGGGATGACCGAGCCGGCCAATAATTCCGGTAGATTCCCATGGCCCTTTTGCATTGCGCTGCACCATGACCCGGATATCAAAGTAACGCTTCTGATGGCGCAGTAAATGGATTCCTTTTTGAATGAGATAGCTTTTCTTCCCCGTTTTCTTCGACAGGCTGGCATATAGTGCCTCTACATTTTTGAACTCCACACGCTTTTCCTCATGTTGATAGGCAAACCGCTGACCTTCCTCCTGCTCTACTCTCATTACACCTTTACCGAATGTTCCTCGCTCGGGCTTTACATAGACCATACCGTACTTCTCCAGCATTGACTTCAAATTCGCTTTGGTATATCTTCGGGTATCCGGCACAAACGGCTTGATGCCGCGATGCGGGAGAAGCAATTGGGTTTTACGCCACTTGCTGAGCAAAGCTTGTGCTTGTGAAGAATTCACTTGCTCCTCTCCTCTCCAATCTCAGGGTAGAATGCTCCTGTAAAAAAAAGATCAATCCATCGTATGCAACAACTCCCTAGCCGAAAGCTACATCAGCCCTGTGCTGCTTAGAAATGGACGATTGGCCTTGCCCGGTCGAAGTTGCCTGTCCAGGCATACGATAGGATAAGACGCCGGATGCGTACATTTACTTATATAAGGAGTGAATAACATGTCAGTGCAATCGGATGGGTCACAGAAGGGTTCCCTTACCATCGATGTTCTGATTCCTGCAATTGATAAAGATATTGCCACATTACCACTGGTGATAGACAGTCTGCGCCGTCACGTACAGCATCGAATTGGAACGATTTATATTGTTTCACCGCAAAGCACTGGAATTCGTCGATTGTGTGCCAGCAAAAGCTGTACATTTGTAGACGAAAAGACGGTACTGCCCATTACAAAAAAACATATTCGTTATGGTACAGCGCGCTGGGATCGCTCAGGCTGGCTATATCAGCAATTGCTCAAAATGAACGGTGATAAAATTAGTAAAGCTCCTTTCTTTCTCGTCATGGATGCGGATACGATTTTGATTCGTCCACATGCGTTTCGGAAGGATGGAAAAACGATATTTTACTATCGGAGCTGGAGCCAGCCTGAGTATTTCCGCACCTACCGCAAGCTGATGGGCGTGAAGGCTCCCTCGCCAAAGTCTTTTGTTACTCACTATATGCTGTTTGAAAAAGCGCAGCTCACCCGGCTCAAGCAGGTTATTGAGGCCCGGCATGGGAAACCCTGGTACAACGCAATTATCCAAAGTATAGACCGAAAAAAACAGTTTGGTTTTTCCGAATATGAGACGTATGCCAACGATCTGTACAGTAAGCAGCCCTCTCGGATGATTTTACGCAAGTCACTTAATAAAGCGCTTCATTGTCGGGCTTCTTCCCTCTCGCAAAAACAATTGGATGCCTTTGCTAAGAGCCATCGTTCTTTATCCTTTCATCAACGTAAGGTTTATCAGATCATTAAAAAGCAACAAAATTCCGCAAAATGATTCGTTTCACAATGAATCTGTATCAAAGGAGGAAGTGCCTGTGCACATCGTATTGTTATGCGGTGGTGCTGGAAAACGGCTGTGGCCATTGTCCAACGATATCCGCTCGAAGCTGTTTCTAAGGCTGCTGCCTGCCCCTGACGGGCAAAAGGAATCCATGCTCAGTCGGGTGGTTCGACAGCTTACTGTAGCGGGGCTGGATTCCTCTGCCCTGCTGCTGGCTCATCAAAGCCAGGTAAATTTAGCCTTCCGTCACACGGAAGGTCGTCTGCCTGTACTAGGCGAGCCTGCCAAACGGGGAACCTTCACCGCAGCTGCACTGGCGGCCGCTCATTTTCACGCCAAAAGCGTGGGGCTGGACGAAATTGTTTGTATCGCTCCAGCGGATATGTTTGCGGGGGAGGATTTCTTCCACCATGTAGCGGCACTCTCCAGTCTGTTGCTTGATCGCGGAACCGATCTGGCCATGCTTGGGACAAGGCCCACTCATCCCTCCGACCAATACGGATATATCGTTCCGGGTCAGGAGAGGATCATGAAAGGAAACATCTCCTATGCGTCAGTTGCCCGCTTCACAGAAAAGCCGGATCATCTGGGGGCGCAACAGCTTATCAGCCAAGGTGCGCTCTGGAACTGCGGCATTTACGCTTTTAAGCTAGGATATATGCTGGCCTGCATGGAGCGTAGTCATTTGCCGCTGGATGACAAGGCATTATGCGCGATGTATGACTGCCTCCCTGTTCGCAGCTTCGACGAGGAGATCGCGGAGCGTGCCGAACATGCTGTCGTGCTGCCCTACGAGGGTGAATGGCGTGACATCGGCAGCTGGCAAGCATTAACGGAGCAGCTCGGCAACCGAGTGATTGGACGCGGACAGATCAGTGGCCCCGCTCATGGTACGCATATCGTCAATGAGCTGCCCTATCCGCTTCATGTCATTGGCGTGGAGGATATTATTGCTGCTGCCAGCCCCGACGGCATCCTCATTGCTGCCAAAAGTCATGCCCACGCGATCAAGGAGAAGCTGGGAACTCTTCAGCTACACCCTATGCATGGTGAAACCTCCTGGGGCAGCTACCGGGTGCTGGACGAATATGATCATCGGAGCTTGAATGATATTCTTGCCATACGCTTAACGGTGCTGCCAGACCATCGCTTAAACGGCCATTGTCACGGCAGCGGGCTAAAGGTGTGGACGATCGTTTCCGGCCGGGGTGAGGTCATGCTAAACGGAGAACGCTTTGCAGCGGCAAGCGGTTCAGTCTTTCGTATTCCGGTTGATATGTATCACACGATCCGTGCCGATCTGGATACACCCTTGGAGCTGATCGAGGTTCGTCTGGGAGAAAGTTTGGTGAGCGCCTTCTTTAAGTCCGAAGCCTGACTCATATAGATGCCACTAATTATGTATCCATTTATGCACCAAAATTACAATTAAAAAATCGCTTTTGAGTATGGGAAATGAGAATCCCTTGCTCAAGAAGCGATTTTTATTTTGTAATGTTACATTTTCATTAATACACGCCCTAGGTAACAGCTCTAACCTTGGCAGATAGATATACCTCGTTGGCTTTGATTATCCCGGCTTCTCTTAAAAAATGCCGCACGATCTCCAATTGGTACTTGATACGTACATTCTTGGGCAGACTCCAGCCTGTTTCCACAGTGACCGCGCGTGCGCCTAAGATACGGGCGGCCGCTGTACGGGAGGAACCTGGAAGCTCATGCAACCGAAGATTAAAATGGCGGCCTTTGTCCTTGATGGAACGGTTCATTCGCTTTATAGTTCGACGCACCGCAGGGACTACCGGATTTCCTTTATTGGAAATTAGTGTTTGGCCCAGTACCTTGGCATCCTTTTGTGACAATCCGTTGGCTTCATGCAGGTCAAGATACCACTCGGGTTGATGTCTTTGTGTTAATTGGAATACCGCAGCGGAAAGTGGATTGGATGCCGCCTGCTTTTTTGTGCGTGGAAAGGTTCGGTTGAGATCCGGTAAGCCCCTGATTCGTTGGCGGTAAGCCGCCTGGCTCACAATGGGTACGATAATCAGCTTGCCTTGACTAATTTGCAGCTTCTGCTGCTTCAACTGCTCCACCAGCTTCTCAGCCGCGCGGATGCTTGCGATTTCCTTGCCGTGGATGCCCGCGACCACCATCACATGCGGACCGCGCTGTTCCCCAGTGGCTATATAATAAGGAGTCGCCCAAGAATAACCCTTTCCAAGCATATGCTTTGTTACCTTCATTCCCTTCACCTCCGTTTAGGCTCAGGCTTTTGATGCCCTCTTCTCATCTCCTTGCCGTCGGATCATTTCACGATATAGCTTCACGTATTTGTCGGTCATCTGTTTGTTAGTAAATCTGTGCGTGACATACAGGCGAAGCTTGGCTGGTGTCGGGTAATTTTTTTGCTGTACCTTTCGTGCCATTTGACCGACAGAATTGCAAATCAGCTCTGGAAAGCCTGAAAGCACCTCGGGAACGGAACCATTTTTTAATGCCAGTACGGGTGTTCCACAAGCCATCGCCTCTACCATCACAAGTCCGAAGGGCTCTTCCCACAATGTCGGGAACAACAGACACTCCGCATGCTTAAGCAATTTCTGCTTCTGATTACCTCCCACCGCCCCAACATAGCGAATTTTGGGATTAAGCTGAATTCGCTTTTGAATCTCTGTGCGAAAAAATAAGGGTGCTTTGATCGGACCAGCTATAAGCAATCTTTTTCCTGTTTGTTCTGCAACCTGAATGGCTTGCAAAACGCCTTTATTACGTATAATCCTGCCCATGAACAGCAAATAGCCACGCTTCTCGCTGCTGAACTCGTATTCATGTGTGTTGATACCATTATAGACATAAAATCCTTTGCCCCCGCCCATAACCTGGCGTGCCCGTTTACTGACAAATACCGGGTTTTTACCATGTTTCTTCACAGGAAGATGAACTGTACATACTGATGGACAAGGCAGCTTCCTGCGTCCCAGAGCAGAGCGGAAGGTATGATCATGAATGATTTGTGTGCCAGGAGGCATCTGCTGAAGGACGTACTTGGGGATCTGATCGTGCTTTAATCCCTTGGGATAGGTAATCAGCCTTGCACTGCTCTTGCTGCCACGGGCGGCAAACAAAGATACATGATGACCTCGTCTTACCAGTTCCTCCGTTAGTTCATACACGACCTTTTCCGTTCCGCCCTTGATGGAGGGTACCGGCTGTGCATTGGGATAGTTGGAGATGACCTGAACAATGGTTAGACGTTGGCCTTTGGACGTTTTAATCTGCTTTGAAGCCATACGAATTCCCCTTCCTGAACAGAAATACGGTGTGATCTTCATGGTATGAACGGGAACCTTAGCTTACTCCCGTACAAGTTGTAAACTGTAGTATATAGGTATGTATATTTTTCGTGATTGCTTGTGCGAATCATCTCCAGGTCATTTTGTTGTCATAGGTACCCAGTGATAAGGGGGAACTGCATATTTTGTCAATCCAAAATGAAGGTGAAAATTCTCATCGTTTTCTAATAATAGGGGGAAAAGCATTGAGGTTACAGGACTGTAACCTTGAGTGGTAAATTCAGGATATTTTATTTGTGTTATTGTCATCTCAAGACATCACAACAAGATACAAAATACGAATTAATGGAGGAATATTATATGAAACATACTTCAAAAAAACTTTGGATGGGCGTTTGCTTTACGATGACTTTGGCATTTGGCGCAGGGAGTTTCGTTGTTGGACCAACCACCACTCATGCTGCTTCGGTAAATAAAGCTGATCAGATTATTTCCACAGGTTCCCAGTTTATGGGTGTACGCTATCAGCATGGAGCACCTGCAGGAAACACAAGCTCTTTTGATTGCTCTTCATTTACTCAATATGTTTTTGGACAAAACGGTATCAATCTGCCGCGCTCTTCCAGAGAGCAATCGACCGTCGGCACTTTTGTATCACGTAGTCAGCTACAAAAAGGAGATCTGGTCTTTTTCTATGCGCCCATTCACCATGTAGCGATTTATATGGGGGACGGCAAAATTTTACACACATTCGGTAAAGGCGGCGTAACGATTACGGATCTTAAATCAGGCTGGTGGAATTCCCATTACACTACAGCACGTCGTGTCCTCTAGGACAAATGTAGATGTATCTCGATCCATATGTAATCCCTTACAAAATATCAACAAATAAGGGCTGTTCCGCGAGTAGATATGTCTACTGAATGGACAGCCCTATATTCGAGGCAGTGTGACGGTCACCTCCGTACCTTCTCCTTCTACGCTTTCCATACCTATTGTCCCCTGATGGGTGTCTGTAATAGCCTTGGCAATTGGCAGCCCAAGCCCGGTTCCTCCGGTTTTACGATGTCGAGAGCTGTCTACCCGATAAAATCGTTCAAAAACTCGCTTGACCTCGCCCGCTGGTATCCCGATTCCATAATCCTTGACCCGGATGTACACATCCTTTTCATCAGTAGACAGCAATATTTCGATGGGAGCCGAGCTATACTTTAAAGCATTATCAAGCAAGATAACTAGTAGCTGGTTGATTTTTGCAAGGTTGGCATCAATCCAGATTTCTTTTTTATCTGTAAAAATAGTGATTTGACGATCATGTACAGGCTTGAAATGCGCTATTACCTGTTGACAGCAACCGATCAGCTCTATCCGTTCATACGGCTCGGGCTCTTTTTGCTGTGAGGAAGCCAAAGTCAGTAATTGCTGTGTCATCGTTCGCATGCGCTGAGTTTCTTCATAGATGGATTCAATGGATTCCTTATAGATGTCCTCATCACGCGTGCCCCACCGCCGCAGCATGTTAGCATAGCCCTCAATGATCATTAATGTCGTATTCAGCTCATGCGAAGCATCTGAGACGAATTGTTGCTGGCTTTGAAAGCTCTCTTCCAATCTGTCCATCATTCGATTAAAGGTCGCGGTCATTTGAGACAATTCATCTTGATTGTGAGTACGAGCCGGAATTTTTTTGAATTTAAGGCTTCTTTCAATTTCCTGCATTGTCTGTATACTGCTCGAAATCGGTAGCAATATCGCATTCGCTAATATCGTGCTGCCTACCAGACTAAGCAGCATAGCGCCTGTAGTTGAGGTGACCAAAATCGCATCTAAAATATTGAGATTATTTTCAAGCGCATCCCATTGTTCTACGATCTCCAGCGTTCCCTCCTGATTGCCTTCCGGTGAAAGCACTGGGAGATGAATGACTAAAATTTTATGCCCCTGTACATCTGTCAGATATGAGCTTTGAGAAGGGTTAAAACGTATATCGCCCAGCTTAAAGCGGGACTGACGACGTACTTCATACAGAAGACGGGATTGCTGGTCAAAAACCCTCAGGATTGTGTCTCCTGAAAGCTCATCCTTCAACTCGGGTCCCCATGCATTTTTTAGAATCATAGCAGAACCGGTTTCGTCAATGATTTCAGTCCACTTATTTTGCAGCACTTCTCTTTCATTGCGGGTGGCGATTTTGACAAATAACAGATGAACGGTGACGTCCACAAACAGGAGAATGGTCATCACCAGAACCGAGCTGAGCAGAGTAATTTGGGTCCGCAGCTTCAATGGTCTTCCTCCCTGATGCAATACCCTACGCCACGCACGGTTTTAATCAGCTTTTTTTTGTAGCCATGGTCGATTTTTTTACGAACATATCGGATATACACATCGACTACATTCGTATCGCCGACAAAATCAAACCCCCATACGTCCTGAATCATTTGATCTCGCTGCAATACTTGATTTTTGTGCTCCATGAGGTAGTGAAGCAGATCAAATTCTTTGGGCGTCAGTTCGATTCGCTTTCCTTCCCGCATCACAGAATGTGTCTTGGGTTCCAGCATCAAGCTATCGACCTGAAGATACGGCGGCTTGTTCTCTTCTTGTGAAGAGGTTGCTTTGGACTCCAATTGATGTCTCATACTGGCGCGCATCCGTGCTAATAACTCCTCAATTTCAAAAGGCTTCGTAATGTAATCATTTGCACCTTCATCCAGACCGGAAACCTTATCCGTCGTCGCGTTACGTGCAGTGACCATAATTACGGGCGTATGCTTGTCCACTTTTCGAATCTGCTTGAGCACCTCGACCCCGTTAATTTCCGGCAGCATCACATCCAAAATAATGATATTCCATGTGTGTGCCAAAGCCTTTTCTAATCCTTCTTTGCCCGTTTGAGCAATTTCAACTGCATATCCTTCGTGGGATAACTCCAATTGGAGTAATCTGGATATTTTCTCTTCATCATCAATGACCAGTACCGTTTTTTCCACCGCAAAACCACCTAATTTCTATAGAAAAACAAATGGAGTAATGGAGAAGACAGGCATTTTTTATTTGATTTTAAGCTTTTATTGTCGGGACGCTCTATAATGTAATTTTGTAAATCATTTTTTGATGTTATGGAGTAATTTATTCATGTTAATTACTGTAGACTATATTTTGTTTCACTGGATCAATGAACTGGCTAATATACGCTGATAAAACCAAATACAGGCCGCCATCCAGCAGCCACTCATAAAATAGCCACCTACAACGTCGCTCGGATAATGCACGCCCAAATAAATGCGGCTTGTCCCGATCGCTATAATCAGCAGGCTACTGAGCACAATAAGAAGGATACGGCCCAACCTCGAAGGAACATGCTTCCACACTAAAAACGTCAATGCCGCATACATACTAAAAGCGGTCATGGAATGTCCGCTCGGAAAGCTGTACCCATTCGCTTCAATAATACGGTTAATTTCGGGTCTCGCACGCTGAAATAACCATTTCAAAACCGCATTCAGCAGCGTCGATCCCAGCACAGCAATCGCCAAAAACAGCAGTTCTCTGCGATGTCCCAATACTCTGTGCAGCACAAACATAGCGATTAAAATAATAATCACAACCGGAATTCCGCTGCCGATCATAGTGAAAAATTTCATTAGACGGGTCATGGCAGGCGACTCCAACTGCTGAATATCCGTAATGATTTTCTGGTCAAAATGCCGCACTTGATGGTCGCTAACCCATAATGCGATTAAACCGAAACCAAGCGCACATACTACACATGTAAGCAGGGCTAAGGAAATGGGTAGCTTTGTTGATGTTTGTTTCATATCTTGTTGGTCCTCCGTAATATTCATTCGTGTCTTTACTTTACCCATAGGTTGAAGTTTTCAGAAAAAAAGGGTGCCTCTCAAGCCTTATAACAGCTCGAAGGGCATCCTGTTATTACATACTACAAACTATAAACACAATTCCCGTATTAAACTAACATCATCTTCTTTTTAGGTTGCCGTAGCTTCTCCAAGCTTAACCTTATCCTCTGCTTCCTCCGTTGGATAGCGTCTACGGAACCATAGTGACTGGAGCAGCAAAAAGGTGCCACTTACCGTCCAGTATAACGGCATGGCAGCAGGCGCATTAAAAGAAAAAACAGCCATCATAATGGGCGAAAGATATCCCATGATCGCAAACTGCTTGCGCTGGTCAGTCGTCATTTGAAGCTGGGATAGCTTAGCCTGTGCCAAATAAACGACTGCGACGATGATCGCCAAAATCCAGTCCGGCTGCCCCAGTCGGAACCACAGGAATGAATGAGACGCCAGCTCCGGGGTAAGCCGGATGGCTGTGTACATACCACTCAATATCGGAAGCTGAATAAGAATAGGCAGACAGCCAATATTGAGCGGATTAAATTGATGCTCTTTGTATAACGACATCATTTCCTGCTGCATACTCTGCTGGCTGGCAGTATCCTTCTTATTTTCGTATTTTTTCTTAATGCGGTCCAAATCAGGCTGCATAGCGCTCATTTTGCGCTTCATCCCCTGTTGGGCGCGCGTTTGTCGCATCATAAGAGGTAGTAACGCCAGACGGACGATTAACGTCAATGACATGATCGCCAGTCCAAAGCTTCCGCCAAACCATTGCGCTAGTTGCTGTATGAGCCAGGATAGCGGGAACACCACGTAATGATTAAAAAATCCGGGTGTCTGTGCATTAATTTCCGCAGCATTCGCACCGCAGCCGGAAAGCAGCATAACTACCGCCAGCGCTAATATGATTCCGAATATCCGTTCTTTTTTACCCCAAAAGGTGAATCCCTCGAATTGTTTCATATGTTCCTCCTCGTTGATTGGCTGTGCCAGCGTTCAACGAGAGGGAACAATCTGACGCGTCTTCATCCGGCGCTTCCTTTCGTCGGATATGACGCGCCAGCCGGACAGGCATGTCCTGCCCACGGGCAGTCAACGGCATCAGAGGAGAAGCAAGCGACCGCACGGCCCCGCCTTCTATCCAGCATTCAGGCACATTGCCATACAAATGAGCGAGATATGCGTAGGTTACCGTACACAGCAAGCCGATCGTAAATAAATAAGGGAGCAGGTCTTGTAGCTCAAACAAGGGATTCACCTCCTTCGGTTCGTCGCTACGATTATAGCATGAAACGAGGCAAGCGACTAATCTTTAAATAGAGATACAGGCTGGAAAAACCTTAACGAATAGCAAGCATACGGTTCAGGGCCAGCACAGCATCCTGTCTAACCTGATTGCTCACACGAATCACACCCACAGGCTCTCCACGGTCAATCTGCTCCATCGCCCACAGCAGATGTGGAAGATCAATCCGGTTCATCGTCAGGCAGGGACACATATCGGGATTGAGCGATTCAATCTGCTGTTCGGGGTACTGCTGCCGGATACGCTGCACGAGATTCATTTCCGTGCCAACGGCCCATTTTGTCCCCGGCTCTGCCGCATGGATCGTGTCGATGATGAATTTCGTGGAACCTGCGCAATCTGCAAGCTGAACAACCTCATGTGAACATTCAGGGTGAACGATGACCCGGATGTTTTCGTCACGCTCACGGATACGATGGATATTTTCGACTGTAAATTTTTCATGAACAGAGCAATGCCCTTTCCATAAAATAATTTTTACGGCTGCCGGGTCACGGTCCGTCTCCAGTTGATCGGTCATTGGATTCCACACCGCCATTTCATTCAGCGGAACTCCAAGATCGGAAGCTGTGTTGCGGCCCAAGTGCTGATCCGGCAAAAACAAAATGCGCTCCTTCTGCTTCAGCGCCCAATCCAGCACTTGCTTGGCATTCGAAGAGGTCACCGTAGCCCCGCCATGTCTCCCCACAAAAGCTTTAATTTCTGCCGTGGAATTCACATAGGTCAGTGGGATAATCGTGTCGCCTACCATCTTCTGCAAATGCTTCCAGGCACGCTCTGTCTGCTCCATATTCGCCATATCTGCCATCGAGCAGCCTGCGCGCATATCCGGCAGCACGACCGTTTGCCGATCCGTAGTCAGCATATCCGCTGTTTCTGCCATAAAATGTACTCCACAAAACACAATAAATTCTGCTTCCTGATTTTGTGCCGCCATTTGAGCAAGCTGAAGGGAATCCCCTGTTATATCTGCAAACCGAATAACCTCATCCTTCTGATAGTGATGGCCTGGAATAAGCAGCTTTTGTCCCCATTTTTGCTTCAATTGGGCGACACGCTGCTCCATATCAGCAACCGTCAGTGTCTTATAGTACTCTGGCATGAGTCCACGATTTCCTTGTAAAACGTCAAGTATAGACATTTGAATCCCTCCATTATCTCTGCGGCTTGTCTGCCCGTCTTCCCCCGAACAGACAAGCGCTATGTGTACATTTATATTTACAAGTGTCTTGACACTTATATTTACACATGCCTACAATAATCTCAAGGCTTTTTGGATGGAATTATTTTTAACAGGGGGAGATCCGCCATGATTTATCTGGACTATGCCGCTTCGACACCGATGTGTGACGAAGCTTTGAATATGTATAACACATTAAATAAGGAAATGTTCGGAAATGCGAGCAGCCTCCATGATGCGGGCGGTCACGCGGCTTATGCACTGGATTATAGCAGACAACGGATCGCAGACATGATTGGAGGTCAAAAGGAAGGGGTTTATTTTACAACAGGGGGAACGGAGTCTAACATGCTGGCTGTACAGTCCATCCTGAACGGACTGCCACAGCATAAAAAGCACTGGATTATAAGCGCTCTGGAGCATCATTCGATGTACAATCTGGCTGCTTTGCTGGAGCGGCAGGGCTATGAGCTGACCATTGTACAGCCGGACAAGGCAGGACGAATCACCCGTGATATTCTCTTACCTTATCTAAGAGAAGACACCGGGCTTGTATCCGTACAGCACGCCAACTCGGAAACCGGGCTTATTCAGGATCTTGCCGCCTTGTCTCCCCTGCTGCGAGATCGTGGTATTTTCCTGCACAGTGATGCAGTACAGACCTTTGGAAACATTCCTATTGATGTTGCCGCCTTGGGGGTGGACGCTATCTCTATATCAAGCCATAAAGTGTATGGTCCCAAGGGTGTGGGGGCGGTATATCTCAGGCCGGGAACGCCGTGGCGCCCTGTGTATCCTGATACACTGCATGAAAACGGGTTTCGCCCCGGAACGGTCAACGTTCCTGGCATTGCGGCGTTTGTTGCGGCAGCGGAAATGATGACCCAACAAATGGAGCTGCATCAGGAACGATATGCCGCACTGAGACAGTATTTTTTCAACAAAATTCAGCAAAGATCAATTCCATTGCGTTTGGCCGCACAGGAAAACAATATGATTGAGAGACTCAGTCATATACTGGGATGTTTTTTTCACGGTTATGAGGGACAATATGTTATGCTGGAATGTAACCGTAGCGGTGTCTGTATATCCACCGGAAGCGCCTGTTCTGCCGGACATCACGAGCCTTCTCCTGCCTTGCAAGCGCTTGGAGCATCCGGTCGTGAAGCATTGCAATTCATCCGTATTTCCTTCGGAAAAACGACAACCGCCGGGGATCTGGATGTGTTGGTGGATATTTTAACAGACCTGACAAGCAGACAAGAAAGGAGCTTATCCCGTTGACTGAACCTTTAAAACGGATGGGCACGGAACGCCGCGAACAGCTACTGCTGTGGCTTAAGAACGAGTCCCCGCTGACCGGGAGCGAGCTGGCACGCAGGGCTTCCGTCTCCAGACAAGTAATCGTACAGGATATTTCCCTGTTAAAAGCTAGCCAAGAGCCTATTCTTGCAACGAGCCAAGGATATATTTATATGGAGCCTGCAGGTCAGACCGCTCCCCCGGCCTCACGCATTATCGTATGCAAGCACCGACCTGAACAGACAGAAGAGGAACTAAAGCTGATCGTCGACTATGGCGTAAGTGTACAGGATGTTATTGTGGAGCATCCCGTATACGGTGATCTGACTGCTCCGATTCGGGTCGGAACCCGCAAGGAAGTGGACGATTTTATCCGCAAAATCAGCTCCACCCAAGCGACTTATCTGTCCCAGCTGACCGGAGGTATTCACCTTCATACCTTGCATGCCCCTGATGAAGCTAAAATGAATGAAGCCTGTGCCGCATTGGAGAACGCTGGTTTTCTAATGACGGACTAGCTTGCAGTGTTATAGCGGATACTATGTAACCCCTGTCTCACATGTGGAGCGCACCCTGCGCTCCGGTGGGACGGCTATAGGCTTAAAAATGTGCTCATAAAAAAGTAAAAATCCCGGCCCCCTCATAAAAGGGAATCGGGAACGGATTACGTCAGCTTAATTTCGAGCAGTTCGTATTTGATGACAGCCATGGGTGCATTCACATGAATGATACTGCCTACTTCTTTACCCAAAAGTTCCTTTCCCAGAGGGCTTTCGTAGGAAATTTTATTATCCAGCACGTCCGCCTCAGCAGGGCTTACAATTTTGTACTCCATCTTCTCAGAAAATTCGATGTCATTCAGAATGACTGTCGATCCGATACTAACGGATCTAAGATCCAAACTGCTCTCATCCACGACCCGAGCTTTGGTCAGCATCTTCTCCAATATGAGAATACGGGTTTCCATAAACGCTTGGTCGTCCTTGGCTGAGTGATACTCACTATTTTCTTTCAAATCGCCGTAGCTGATAGCTAGTTTAAGCCGTTCGGCGAGTTCCTTGCGTTTTACGGTCTTTAGTTCTTTAAGCTCATCCTCCAGCTTGGCCAATCCCTCTTTAGTCAACAAAACTTCTTCATTCGACATATTTTATCTACAACTCCTATTTCAGCATTTTTCATCATTCGATTACCAACGCATTTGGCTTTCTTTATTGTAGTTTACTCTATATTGAGCCAACATGCGAAAAGAAATTACAGGGTAATAGGAGTCGGGTTCACTCAGACAGGGTTATTCTTACAGTAACCAACGCTTTCTGGTTCGCATATCATATGAAAATAACGGCATTTTGAATGAGCACATGCAGTTCCGTTGTCCTTGTCCCGCAATGGCAAGGACAACATATGGCGGGAGGAAGATTCAATGACTTCCTTAGGAAAGAATGGAAACCAAAATCGCAATCAAAAATCCAAATCATCCCCTAACCCCAACGGACAAAAGAAAAATGGGTTAAATAGTAACTCGTCTATCTTCTCCGCCCTGCAAGGAAAAAATGTGGAGGTCATCGTAGCAGCCCTGTTATTAACAGGAAAGCTGCATGTCGATTCCGTTACTTTATACAGACAAGCAACGCTGCTTGTGGGATTAACGGGAAAATACAAAACATTAGCAGCAGACCCTTCCAACGTCGATAACATGGTGAAATTTTTAAATGATAACGGGAATATGACGCTGGATCAAGTAATACAAGCCTTTCAAAAGAAAATGCAAAAGTAATATGCCGATTACGAAAGGGGTTATTTGTGGTGAGTGAGCTTGCGCCAAGTGAGTTTGATGGAGAGCATTTTGCAGAGTTTGTTATCATTACAATTCTGATTGTTTTATTCTTCTTTGGCTCCACCGATATAGACAATCTCTCGGCTCAACCAACTCAATCTTAAATGGGCAGGTCCCCGTCTCCGGGGGCTTTTTTGTAATAATACCGATATACAATAGGAGAAACGATGGTCAGACATAGGAGCAACAGCCTGAATAAAAAAAAGGAGCATCTATTGACTCTGTAAAGTCCATAGATGCTCTTACGATTTAACGGTCCTTCACTTCGACGATTATCGTTTTGCCAAAAGTTTCTCCTGAGGCATTGACGAGCTCGGCCCGATACTCATAAGTGCCCGATTTGCGGCCTTGGATATCGGTGACTGCGCTTTGAACCTGCGGCGTTTGGTTTGGCAGCTCTTGCGTGTCGATCAGCTCGCCATTTTCATATAAATGGTATTGGGTCGCATTCGTTCCCCACCACATGTTCATAGCAACGGTGTAATTGCCGTCACCATCCCAGTTGTTGTGAGACAGCACTGGAATGCCGGGCAAAGCATCGATCACTTCGACGATTAACGGGTCACTCACCGTTTTACCGGAAGCATTGATCAGCTCGGCGGTGTACGTATAAGTGCCATTTGCCTTGCCCGTTACCGGGATGACAGCGTTCTGTGCCCCAGGGGAGGCGGATTTCAACGGTTGAGTCCCGATCAGCTCGCCGTTTTCATACAGCTTGAGTTCATCACCGTTCGTACCCCACCATAGATTCATGGTGATATTATAATTGCCGTCCTTCAATCCGGTATTCTGCCCGTTATCATGGGACAGTACAGGTTTGCCCGGCACTTCGCCTGTAATAGCTTTCTGGACTGTAACGGTTACTGGATTGGATACGATGGTTTTACCTTCAAGGGTTACGCTGGCCGTAATTTCGGCGCTCCCCTCTTTTTCTGCCTTAATTTGTCCATACGTATCGAGGGTAACAGACTCCTGACTGCTGGCATACTGAACGGAAGCATGACTTAAATCGGCTTGGCTGCCATCCGTGAGCGTACCACTGAGATGTGCTACTGCTGTATCTCCAACATTGAGAGTTGTTTGATCCAGTGAAAGCTTCACTTCTTGCAATGTCGCGCCTGTCTGAGCTGTAAAATCACCAAGACCACGCGGCTTTAACTGGTAATTCCCTTTGAAAATCGCTGAAATTCCCTTAATCTTCACTTGCTGTCCTTCTTGATATGGAAAAGAGGTCCGTGTTACGCCTGTACGTGCATCCACACGCACATGGTGGCTTACTTCGCCGGACACCGCATCAAATTCAAACGAACCGATGGGAGTCGCGTCTGCTACATTACGAATGATGGCCTGTGGAAGCTCGACCAACTGCCCGTGGTTAGCATCGCTTAGTTCGGTGATCTGTAGAGCTTCCGGAAGCTGTCCTTCTCCTGTTTTTTCAATAGCCACCGGATCGGTCAGCTCCAGCTCGCTGTTATACAGCGCCAAGGTTGCCGTAATCTTCACCTGATCGCCTTGGTGAAAACCGCTTTGGTTTTGATATACATAAATACCGCCGCTTTCATCCTGCATATAAAAGGCTTGACCGCCAAATGCACCCGGCTCGGTCGTCACCGTACCTGCCAGTGTAACCACTTTGCCAGCCGGGAGGCTCCGTGCTTCTGCAACACGGATACGAGCCGGAACAGTATTCCCTTCCTCTGGCAACGGCTGGGCCGGAACATCTGCCAGCACGACCGATTGGGTCAACAGGTTACTGCCGTTTTGTCTCAACCTAAGACTGGCCGAACCGCTGGTTCCCGGCTTAATCCTTACGGTGAGGTCTTTGTAGGCATGTCCCTTGCTGTCGGACTCCAGACTGAATGCTCCGCTATAGCCGTACGAGGTCGGCCAGGTGCCATCCTGGTTTTGAATCTGGGCAACCTGATTGCCGCCCGCTACATAAATGCCTGTGCTGAATCCACTAATCGTGGTATTCGGAGCCAGTTGGTCCGCAGTAATTCGAATTTGAAAAGGCTCTGCATTCGGTAGCTGATCCTGACGAACGATGCTGTACGCAGGCTGCGCACTGGCAGTAGGTCCGCCATAGGCTCCGGCTTTAAAAGTTTGCTGATCCCACCATTTGTAACCTGCTGCAGGAGCAGACCAAGGCTCGGCTTGTGGCTCCGTCGAAGCCTGCGGCTCCTCAAAAGGCAGCATTGCTGTCGGCTGATCAAGCTGCAAGCTTTTCACATCCGTCAGGCTGGTGTAGTTCTCCTTCTTGGATAACCAATCGACGATATTAACCAGCAACACGGCATCATCCTGCTCCTTAAAGCCGTCATACGTCGTCTTCTTGGTTCCTGTCTCTTCGCGCAGATATTTTGGCGTCGCATCTTCAACAGGAGATGAGTCCCCCAGAAAGGCAGCTTTACCGAGTCCTACTTTGGATACGGCTGCATAGGGTCCTTCTGGTATGCCGCCTCCGTTATAGACGCCCTGATCTACCGCGTTGCCCCAAGCCTGATTGGTTTTAGGGAGATATACGATCCCCTTGGCTTTCGCCGGGTCGATAATCGCCAGTGTTGAGCCTGCATGCATGGCGACATTGCTCACCCCAGTTGTAATGCCGAACGCCTGCGCTGGCTCGACAACTTGATTAGCGGTAATATCGCCTAATGCATTGTAGCGAAAACGTACACCAAACTGGCTACCCAGCCAATCCGAGCTGACTACACCCTGCATCGCTGCCGAGCTTCTTTCTTCCGCGCTCATTCCCTTGGCTGGATCTTCCCATGCTCCGCGACGGTAGCCGTTAATACTCTCCGATCCGTCCCAACGGTTCTTGTTGCGGTCCGCATTATAGTGATCTCCAATGAAGAAAATACTGTTGCCTGCTTTGACATACTGCTCCATCGCAACCTGTTCGCTTTGTTTGAAAGGAATATTCGGCTCTGCTGTCACAAATACATCATAATCCTTCAGATCATTGTAAGTAATCGGCATAGATTTGCGAAGCTCATGCACATCATAGCCGTTGCTTGCAAGGGCTTGGCCAAAGTCTGAAAATCCGCCATCAATCACCCAATCTGCCGCACCGGCTGTCTGTCCGTGTGTATTATCGAACAACACTTTTTTGCCAGCGTTTTCATTAACCACCTTGGCGGCGATAAAAGGGGCCGGATCAGCCGGACCTTCTGCCGATGCCGGTTGTATGCTGCTCACAGCACCAGCGTACAACGACAAAGCGAACACCATTGCAGTTGCGTATTTGAAGCTGCGGGATGTAAAAAGACGAATGATTCCCAATTCTTATTCCTCCTGTTTGTTAGTTTGCGTCCCCGGTTGATGGGGAACCAAGTATAAATTTTAGCATTCATTTATGTTCGGACATGCAATGTTTTGTAAATTATTTTCCATCTCTATATGGAAAATAGCTCTTGGATTCATGCAAAAAACTTTAAATGTTTATGAATAATGAACAGGGAGAAAATTCCAATAAAAAAGATATATAGTATGCAGCAATGTGAGTACTGCAAACAGGATTTTGCCTGTGGCTCTACCTCTCCTTTCCCCCGTAATCAGCTTTGCACCATTCACGATCAATACCCATTTAGCAATGAGCGCTGAAATCAGTGGGAGTGTGCATATCCCCCAGATATACCAGGCTGGATAGCCATATACAATCTGATTATTCCCATAGATAAACTGCACGCCGAGAAAAATCGTATTCAGTAGCGCGATGAATGCAAGGCTTGAAGAAATGTGGGTTTTATCTTTGCGCATAGATCTTATTGCATACCTTACGCCCCAAATCAGCAGGGTTGTGATGAAAAACAAGGAGGCAGCAGCGTAGTTGACAAGCAGCGTCCAGGTACGGTGCCAAAGTGCCGTCTGCTTCATGGTCTTGCTTTCCGGGGCGACCATCATCCATGTACCGTTTTGCGGATACAGCAAAATTTTAAGCTGGCCCCCCTTTTCCACAAACATCCCATCGCCTGCTGCTTGAAAAACTTTGTTCGTTGCTTCATTTTCATTCGGGTACACACCGTTAACCATTAACGTATGATCATCTTGAATCTGAACGGTGTATTTAATGCTTCCCAGCATCCGAATCCATTTCCCCCACCCATGAACGGGGTTCACATTCACCTGATATACGCCCTCGATCTCTGGCGAAAGCTTCACTTGCGTGGCAGAATGCGCCAAGGATTGAGGACCTGCCTGCGGCTCTGCGGGCAGCATTTGAGCTATCGCATGTATAACTTCTCCATGAAGCAGAGTGTCCGTTTCAGCCGTATTGATGATCACAAAAATACCCATCTTTTGAGACGGAATTAGTACCATTTCGGAAATAAAAGCATCAATTTCCCCGGTAGCCCATAGCATGGGTACGCCCGTCTCCAGTAGACCGCGGAAAAATCCGTAGCCCACACCATCCAGACGTGGATCTGCTGCAAATTGCTGTGTATGCATGGCTTTTACCGTTTGGGGCTGGAGTACCGCTTTTCCCTCATACATGCCTTCGTTTAAATGAGTGATTAGATAATGTGAAAATTCGTTGGGTGTGATGCTCAACGCTCCTGCTCCCGGCAGATTAATATACGAAAAAGGCTGTTTCAAATACGCTCCATGTTTCCACCGATACGATTGAGCCAGTGCCGGATTATTTAGCGGCAAATCCAGTGTCGCGCTCGGCATATTCATCGGCTGGAACAGATGTGTACGGAGGTATTCATTCAGTCCCTGACCGCTTACTTGCTCCATGATATTACCGATCAGACCGTAGGCGACATTACTGTAATCAAACTGAACTCCGGGCTCGCGAATGGGCGGCTGATTTTGAAAATAAGTATTGAGATACTGCTCTGTAGGCAAAGTGCCTGCCTTGGTCGAGCTGTTAATGCCGTACAGCGCTTCGTCCAATCCCGAGGTATGTGTCAAAAGCTGATGCAGATTAAAAGGCTTATTTTGGTATTGCGAAGCTTTATAGCTGTAGAGATAGCTGTTCACGTCTTCATTCAAATCGAGCTTGTTTCGCTCGACCATCTGCATAGCGGCGCTTGCACTAAAAGATTTGGTTAGAGAGCCGACACGAACAATGGTCTTCGCCGGGTCGAAAGCTATTTTTCGCTCCAGATCTGCATATCCATACCCTTTACTAAAAAGTATTTGGTCTTCCTGGGTCACGACGACGGCAGCCCCCGGAATATGCAATTTTTCCAATTTTGTGTTCATGATGTGATCCACTGCTTTTTCCAATGAATTCGGCGTTATGCTGCCTGCTGCCCCTGCCGGAGCAATGAGCAGATTCCAGAGAAATAACGATACTATGAATGCGGATAGACAACAAATCCCTTTATTATCCATGTGAAGTACCATCCTTACGTATGAAGTTGGCTTCTCGATTGAACGGTGCGGTGATTGCATAGCGGAGCAGATGTTTTTACTCGGATTCGGAGCCACCAGCATGGCGCTATGGAATCATCGCACTTCCCATAGGGAGGAGGGTGCGGATGATAGAGCGAATCCTGATCGAATCGCGTAAGCAGTAGGCCTCTTACATGTTCGATCAGGATTCATGGGTTACAGACTAAAAATTAGTGAAATCCAGTTAAATCATCAACCGTAGATTTTCAAGAATTATGATGTGCCAAACCTTGTGTGATGTCTTTGTCCATGTTCCGGGCTATGTTTTGTATTGCGACACGGATACTTTTTACATTTTCCTCGATAAATCCGGGTTCGAGCAGTTCATAATGGCTGCCAATCAAGCTATGCTCTTCATAGCTTCCTTGTGTAGCGTCTTTCCATAAAAGTCGATTGTCTCCGATTCCCCTAACTGTTTCCGATCCGACAGCAACAAAGCCGTGAATATTGGCCTGAACCCTCTCTGTATTCACAAGCTGGTTGCCATACACTGCGTAAGCGATCATTTTACGCTGGTACGTTTCATTCAACAGCTCACGGTAGGATTCGGGAACCTGTTCCAGCATGGCATGAATTTCGTGCTCTGTTTCTTCGACTGTGAAGGGCAGGGCTTCCTTCCTTTTGACCGAATCGAGCATCAAAATGTCGGATACAGCATGACCTTGACGCTCGAGTGTGTCGGCAACCTTATGCGCCAGATTACCGCCTATGGAATAACCAAGCAGCACATACGGACCTTGCGCTTGCGTGCTGACGATCAAATCAACATACCGTGCCAGCATTTCCTGCTCATCCGCGGCATCATTTACGAACTCCAATCCATACACGACTGCGTCCTGATCCAGTTGTTTCGCAAGCTCCGCGAACGACAGACCGTATCCAAGCATAGGCGGAAAGCAGAAGATGGAGACAGGACCGTGTTCATTCAACCGAATGATTGGACTATCTGCCTTGGATTGCAAATCCGATTTTAATAATGCGAGCGCCTGCTCTTCTATGGTCGGGAACTCCAGAACACTGCGGATTGGAAGCTCAATGTCTGTGGCAAGATGAATTTTGCGTACAAGCTCCAGCAATTTCAAGGAATGCCCCCCCAACGTGAAAAAGTCATCGTGGATGCCCACTTGCTGGATTTCGAGCACTTCCTGCCAAATAGCTGCCAGCAACTGCTCCACATCAGTTCGCGGTGCGACATATTCTATGCCCGTGTGCAGCGCTTTGTCCGGCACAGGTAAAGCTTTGCGGTCGATTTTGCCGTTGGTCGTCAGCGGAAACCGATCCAGCTGTACAAATGCGGATGGAATCATATAGCTCGGCAGACTGGCCGACATCATAGCTCGAATCTCACGGATGGTCAGCTGTTCATCGGCAGTGAAGTAAGCACATAATTGCTGCTGGCCTGTTCCATCCCGTAAAGCGATAACAACGCTATCCCGCACGGATGGTACACTTGCCAGCCGCGCCTCCACCTCGCCCAGCTCAATCCGGTAACCGCGAATTTTAACCTGTTGATCCATCCGTCCAGCGTATTCCAGCATGCCATCTTCACGCCAGCGAACAAGGTCTCCCGTACAGTACAGGCGATCTCCATCCACCCACGGGTTAGCAAGAAATCTCTCAGCCGTTAGCTCAGGACGGTTCAGATAACCGCGTGCAACTCCGTCTCCGCCGACAACCAGTTCACCCCAGGCTCCGACCGGCTGCAGGTTAAATGACGAATCCACAACATACGCCGTTGAATTGCCGATAGGACGTCCGATCGGCACAGAATCCAGCTGTTCTTCCGTAATGTGGTACGTCGTCGAAAAGGTTGTATTTTCCGTTGGCCCATAGCCGTTAATGATGTTCATGTTCGGATTGTCACGCAGGACCCGGTTAATATGGGGCGCAGACAAAACATCACCACCAACCAGCAAATACTTCACTTCGCCGAACAATTGACTGTCCTGCTGCGAAAGCTGATTAAATAACGGAGTGGTCAGCCACATCATGTTGACGCGATGATCCCGTATTGTCTCTTTAAGCTTGGCCGCGTCCAAAAGATCATCCTTATGCACGAGTACAAGCTGACCGCCGTTCAGCAGCGCACCCCAAATTTCAAACGTAGATACATCGAATACAAACGCGCAAGTCTGCAGCATGCAGGTCGATTCATCAAATGGCACATAATCCGTATTGCGGACCAGGCGCACAACACTTTGATGCTCAACAACAACGCCCTTTGGCTTGCCTGTCGAGCCTGAGGTATAAATGACATAAGCAGCATGATGACCCGCTCCATCCATCCCCAGATTGGAATAATCCGTACTGTAGGACGTTTCATCATCCAGATTGACAATCTGTCCGTCAAAATAGCAACGATCCAGTAAATCCTGCTGAGCCAGCAGCAGCTTGGCTCCCGAGTCCTCCAGCATATAACGGATACGGTCCTCCGGATATTGAGGGTCTACCGGCACATACGCGCCTCCAGCCTTTAAAATAGCGAGTGTTCCAGTAATCATATCCAGCGAGCGCTCCGTCAGAATGCCAACCGGTTCATCGGGCTTCACCCCTGCATCCCGCAGCGTATGCGATAATCGGTTGGCTGTCTCATTGAGCTCCCGATAGGTCAATGATTGATGACCCAAAGCTACGGCAATATGATCCGGCGTGCGCTCAGCCTGCTCCTCAAACAGTTTTTGGATCGTCTGATTCCGTGGATATGCAGAGGCAGTGTCATTAAACTCTCCTGTAATCTGTTGTTTTTCCGCCGCTGTAACCAGTTCCAGCTCTTCTACGCAAACACTCGGGTTACGCAAAATTTGCTCCAGCAGATTCACAAAATGTCCATGCAGACGCTCAATGTCTGTTTGATCAAAGCTTAACGCGTTATACATAAAACGAATCTTTATGCATTCTCCCGGCATAACGACAAGGTTCAGATCGTAGTTGGTCTGCTCTGCAGCCACCACGTTGGAGATCGGGAATGCATCTTGTCCGTCACTTCCCAGCTCCTCGACTTGCTCCTCCACCGGATAATTTTCAAACACCATAATATGGTTAATTAAATCCTGCTTCTGGTCGGTCAATGCCTGAATTTCAAACAGTGGATACGTATCATACGCATGAGAAGCCAGCGCCTGCTCCTGCATTTTTTTCATCACTTCTTCAAAAGATTCCCCTGCCTCGCAGCGAATGCGCACGGGAATGGTATTAATGAACAAGCCAATAATATCCTCGACCCCGATAATATCCGATGGACGACCTGAGACAACACTGCCAAATACGACATCACTGTGGTTGTTATACTTTTGAAGCACAATCCCCCATGCGGTTTGTAATAACGTATTCATGGTCACCTGATACCGCTTAGCCGTCTCCTCCACCCGGAGGGTCAGCTCACGCTCCAAATCCGTCGTCCAATCGCTGGCCGTGTAGCCTTCACTCTTGCGACCAAATTTTATAGCTGGTAGTGCTGTTTGCTGCTCATACCCGGATAAATAGCTGCTCCAGTAGTCGGCTGCCGCCTTGCCATCCTGTGCTTCCAGCCATTCAATAAAGCTGCTGTACGGCACTGCCGGTGCCAGCTCTGGCACTCTGCCCTCCTGAAGTGCTGCATAGCTTTCAAACACTTCTTTATTTATAAGGGACAAACACCAGCCGTCCATGACGATATGATGGAAGCTCCATACAAAATGATAGCTGTCTTCTCCAGTACGTAAAATCGCTACACGCAGCAGGACATCCCGACGCAGATCAAAGCCCCGTGCTTTATCTTCCAACTCGAAGTTTTTCACCCAGGTATCCCTTGTATCCACATCCAGCTTGTGTAAATCTTCATATTGAAAGCCGCAATCCCGACTTCGATACACTACCTGCAACGGTTCCGTATCCCGACCAAAATAAAAATGTGTACGCAGCGCCTCATGTCGCCGAACCAGAATATTCAGGCTTTCTGCAAAAGCCTTAATGTCCATCCGACCTCGCATATCATAAGAAACCTGCTCAAAATACGCGTCATTCGCGGCTGCTTGACTATTCAGCTGGCTGTGAAACAGCATCCCTTTTTGCATCGGAGTCAGTGCATATACATTGTCGACCTTACCCGCAGCACCCATTTCAGATAACAGGCTGTCCAAGCCCTCCACACTCATTCCTTTATAGGAAATATCACTTGGGGTCAGCTCAGGGTGTTCTTTATGGATGCAATGAGTCAGAATTTCACGTAGACTCGATTCCAGTAATTTCGCCAACCGTTCTATCGTCTCTGGTCGATAGCTGGTACGGCTATAGCTAATCGTCAGACCCAGCTGACCTCCCGAAATGATCCCGCCAAAATCCAGCGTATACGTGCGAGCCATGGTCGGGCTCAGAGGCATGCCCCCACTATAAGGGGATGACTCCAGATCATTTCCCTTCATATCCTGATCGAATTGTCCCAAATAGTTAAAGCTGATTTCGGGATCTGTCGTAAATAGGGCTGGAGATGCCTCTGGTGCCTGTATCTGGCGGTCGGCTACATATTTCAGTACACCGTAGCCGATCCCCTTTTTCGGGATGCCGCGCAGCCCTTCCTTCACATGCTTAATCCGTTGCGAAAGAGCAATTCCCTCCGGCATATTAAGCAAAACAGGATATTGGCTTGTAAACCACCCTATGGTTCGGGTAATGTCTACCTCAGGTAAAATAGCTTCGCGTCCATGCCCCTCCAGATGTATCAGGAAGCGCTCATATCCGCTCCACGCTTGCAATGCCATCCCCACCGCTGTCAGCAACAGATCGTTAACCTCCGTGTGGTAGGCACGATTGGCCTGCTTGAGCAGTTGCTCTGTCTCCGCACTTGTCCATACAGCGGTAACCGACTCACCGTCACCAATCAACGGATTTTTGTGTTCATGATGCCCGTAATCCTGCGGCAAGGGAGCCAGTTCGGCTTGTGCAAGCTCCTCCCAGTACGAGCGCTCCCGTTCCATGGCTGGGCTATTGGCATAAGCGTACAGCTGCTGGGCCCACGTTTGGAACGAATCCGTTTTATGAGGCAACTGAATTACCGGTTCTCCCTTAGAGGCCTGATCATAAGCAGTCGCCAAATCCTCGAATAAAATGCGCCAGGATACCCCGTCCACCACCAAATGGTGAATCGCGACCAGCAGATGATCTCCATCCGGGCAACGGAACAGCCCCAGCCTCATGAGCGGCCCTTCGCTTAGGGAAATACCGGATTGAATTTCATTGCAATTGGTTTCAACCATCTTCGCCAAATCGCCCTCGTTTACATCGCTGTCCCTATAATCAAAGATTTCCAGTTGGTATGGTTCGCCTTCCTCTATACGACGATTCCATGCTGTATACCCGTTCTCCGACGAACGAAAAACCATACGCAATGCATCATGGTGCGATGTAATCTGATTAAGCGCCTGACGAAGTGCCAGTTCATCGTAGCCTTCTTGTCGATAAAGCATGACAGATTGGTTAAAATAGTGCGGCTCTGCCGTTGACTGTTCAAAAAACCAACGCTGAATTGGTGTAAGCAAAACAGAACCTATAACCTCTCCCTGCTCTGCTATACGGTTAACAGGCTGAATGAATTTACTTAGTCCCGCAATCGTCGGATATTTGAACAAGTCCTTCATTTCCAGCTTGTATCCAGCCTGAAACAATCGGGACGATACTTGAATGGCCTTGATGGAGTCTCCACCCAGATGGAAAAAGTTATCCTGTATGCCTACTCGCTGAATCCCAAGGATTGCCCCCCAGGCGGTAGCCAGTGCTTGCTGAACGTCCGTCTCGGGTGCCACATAATCCATGCCTGTATCGACGTTTTGCTCCGGTGCAGGTAGGGCTCTGCGGTCTACTTTTCCATTCAACGTCAAAGGCAGTCTGGAAAGCTTCACAAAGTAGGAAGGCACCATATAGCTAGGCAGATCCTGCGACAAAACGTTACGTAAGTCGCTGGCGCTCAACTCGCTGTCTGTTACAAAATAGGCACACAGCTGTTTTTGCCCATCATCGTCCTGCTGTACGATAACAATCGATTCCTTCACTCCTGCAATCGTGGACAAACGGGTTTCTATTTCACCCAGCTCAATGCGGTAGCCGCGAATTTTGACCTGCTCATCCATTCTTCCTTTATACTCCAACACGCCATCTGCACGCCAACGTACTAAATCGCCTGTACGATAGCAGTGCTCCCCGGGCCGGAACGGACTTTCTATAAACTTTTCAGCCGTAAGCTCCGGCCGATTCAGATATCCACGTCCCACACCGTCACCACCGACGATCAGTTCCCCCCAGGCTCCGATTGGCTGCAGTTTCAATGAAGGATTGACCACATATGTGGTTGAATGATCAATCGGACGCCCAATGGGAATAGCTTGGGTTTGCGGTTCTGTAATGTCATAGATGGTGGAAAAGGTGGTGTTCTCTGTCGGCCCATAAATATTGGCCAAACGAAGCTGCGGGTGCTCCTTCAGCACACGATTGACATGTGGTATGGACAACACATCACCACCCACAAGCAATTCCTTCAGGGAGGAAAACACTCCAATAGCTTGCTGTGAATGCTGATTGAATAAAGCCGTGGTCATGAACATGGTGTTAATACGATACTTGTCAATCGCCTGTTTGAGCTTGTCGGCGTCCAAAATAGTGTCATGACTTACCACATACAGTTGACCCCCGTTCAGCAGCGTTCCCCAGATTTCAAAAGTGGAGGCATCGAACACAACTGCACCCATTTGCAGCATACGCGTATGTTCGTCAAGCGAGGCATAGCTTTTGTTTTTCACCAAACGCACGACATTGCGGTGATCGATCATCACGCCCTTCGGCTTGCCTGTCGTACCAGAGGTATAGATCACATACGCAAGATCCGAGGAAGATCCCTCCATTGAAATAGCAGCAGATTCATCCACATGAGCGTAAAGTTCAGATTCGCTACTCCATCGTTGTTCATCACTCAAATCTATGATCGGAATGCTTGGTTCAAAAGGAACCTGCTCACGTCGCTGTGAAAGTAACAGCCTAGCACTGGAATCCTCCAGTAAATAACGGATACGCTCCTCAGGATATTCGGGATCAATGGGAACGTACGCCCCCCCGGCTTTTAAAATCGCCAGCATGCCGACGATCATTTCAATGGACCGCTCCGCCATAATCCCTACTCGCTGTATCTCTGGCTCGGAGCCTCTCCGTATCCCATGGGAAGCGAGTATACGTGCCAGACGGTCGGAGCGTTCCTTCAGTTCGCGGTAGGTGAGTTGTGTGTCGGCAAAGGTGACGGCCAGCCGATCTGGTGATTGTGCTGCCTGTTCATCGAACAGCACATGCAGCACTTGATCACGTGGATACGGATAGTCTGCTAGTGTATCGTTGAATTGCATTACAATCTGCTCTTTTTCTTGGGACGAAACCATTTCAATAGCCGAAAGAGCGATATCCGGCTGTTCTATCACCGCACGGATAAGCTGCTGCAAGTGTACAGCCAGTCGTTCGATGGTTTCCCGTTTGTACAGCCGGGTTCCGTATTGAAGACCGCAGGCAATTTGCTCCCCATCCTCCATCGCGAACAGACTCAAATCAAATTTCGCGGTATTTTGTTCACTCGGATAGGGTGCCAATTGCAAACCTTCCAGTTGCTGATCCTTTTGCTCCAAATTTTGTAGAGCAAACATGGTATCAAATAACGGATTACGGCTTAAATCTCGATCCACGTCCAGCTTGTCCACCAGCTCTTCAAACGGATAATCCTGATGTTCAAAAGCTTTCAATGCGTTTTCCTTGACCTCTAATACGTAATCGCGGAAGGTCTTACCACCTTCCGGATAATTGCGGATTGCCAGCGTATTCACAAACATCCCGATCAGGCTACCAAGATCAGCATGGGGCCGCCCCGCAATCGGCGAACCGACAATAATATCCTCCTGCCCGCTGTAGTGGCTAAGCAAAGACGTATAAGCTGCCAATAGCACCATATATAATGTCGATTCCGTCTGTACCGCAATGCTTTTTAAACCTTCGCTCTGCCGTTGATCGAGCGTAAATTCCAGCAAATCTCCTTCAAAGCTTCTCGTCGCCGGACGTGGATAATCGGTTGGTATATCCAGCACAGGCAGCTCTCCTGCGAAGGTATTTAGCCAGTAGCTTTCCTGCTGCCGATAGCGTTCACTTTGCTGCTGCTCCTGTTGCCAAGCAGCGTAGTCCTTATACTGAATGCGCAATGGTGGCAGTGTGTCACCTGTATATAAATGGATGAAGTCCTGAATCATCACATTTATAGAGGTACCGTCCGAAATGATGTGATGCATATCCAGTAGTAAAATATGATGCTCTGGATCTGTTTCAATCAAACCGACTCGGAAAAGCGGAGCCTGTCCAAGATCGAACGGCTGGACAAAGTCGCGTACTAGTTCGTCCGTCTCCTTTGGGTCAGCTCCATGGGCATGAATCAACTCCATACGAAAAGAAACTTCGTCATGTACTCGCTGGACAGGTTCACCGTTCATGGTCTCAAAGCTGGTACGCAATATTTCATGGCGGTCAATAAGCTGGCGGAACGCATTGTCCAGTGCATTATGATCAAATGAACCTGTCAGTGTCAGAGCGCCAGGAATGTTATAGCTAATTCCCGCTCCATCAAGCTGATTGAGAATATACATCCGTTTTTGTGCCGAGGACACCGCATAAAATGGCTTATTCTCCGTAACAGGTATGGATTCATAGGCGGTTTGCTCCAGCGCTTCAATCACCTGCGCAAGCTGTTCAATCGTCGGGTGCTGAAACAGGTCCTTTAGCTGCACATTTTTATGCAATTCCTTATGAATAAGCGATATGACATGTGTCGCTCGCAGGGAGTGCCCCCCTGCTTCAAAAAAGTTATCCTTAATCCCAATGCGCTCAAGCTCCAGCACATCTTTCCAGATACTCGCCAGTTGTACTTGTAATTGATTTTGAGGAGCTACATATTCTGCGCCTGAGCTTATACTTCCCTCCGGCTGCGGCAACGCCCGGCGATCCACCTTGCCGTTCGGTGTCAGTGGCAATTGCTCCAGCTGTACAAAATATGACGGCACCATGTAGCCCGGTAATTCTTGGCTCAAAGCGCTGCGCAACTCACTTGCTGTTACTTCCTCATGGG
Organism: Paenibacillus sp. NRS-1781; assembly: GCF_050467745.1. Lineage (NCBI taxonomy): Bacteria > Bacillati > Bacillota > Bacilli > Caryophanales > Paenibacillaceae > Paenibacillus > Paenibacillus sp. NRS-1781. Next base: position 18,440 of record NZ_JBITPI010000023.1, on the reverse strand, counting down.
TCACCACATAAGCGCAGAGCTGCTTTTGCCCCTGCTCATCCTCATGTGCAATAACGACGGATTCTTGCACCGCCTCCAGCTTCAACAGCTGCGCTTCCACCTCGCCCAGCTCGATCCGGTAGCCCCGAATTTTCACCTGGGCGTCGATCCGTCCCTTGTATTCCAGCGCCCCGTCCGCCTTCCAGCGTACCAGGTCGCCTGTGCGATAGCAGCGTTCTCCGCTGCGGAACGGACTGTCGATGAACTTTTCAGCCGTCAGGTCCGGACGGTTGCGGTAGCCACGTGCTACCCCGTCACCGCCGACGATCAACTCACCCCACGCCCCGATAGGCTGGAGCTGCATCGAGCGATCCACGACATACGCCGTTGAGTTAGTGATTGGGCGGCCAATTGGCACCGATTCGGATTGCACACCGGCGATCGCATGCATGGTGGAAAAGGTCGTATTTTCGGTTGGGCCATAGATGTTACTGATCCGCAGGGAAGGATGAGCCTCCAGCACCCGGTTCATATGTGGAACGGACATCACATCTCCGCCGACCAGCAGCTCCCGTATCCCCTCGAACAGCGCCAGATCCTGCTGGGACAACTGGTTAAAGAGCGGTGTGGTCAGAAACATCGTGGTAATGCCGTGGCTGCGGACCGCTTCCTTGAGCTTCGGCGCGTCCAGAATGACATCCTGACTCACCAGCACCAGCTGTCCACCGTTCAATAGCGCACCCCAAATTTCAAAGGTGGACGCGTCAAAGACAACGGCCCCGGTCTGCAAAATACGCGTATCGGCATTCAATTGCGCGTAGTTTGTATTTTTCACTAGACGGACGACATTGCGGTGTTCCACCATAACCCCTTTCGGCTGGCCAGTTGTTCCAGAGGTGTACATGATATAGGCCAAGCGATCAGCAGCGGTTGCCTCCACTTGTTCTGATTGCGTAACTTCTGGTTGTATAATTTCTGGTTGTGTGGTTGTAGTAGAAGCAAGCTCAGGACTAGCGGAAATGGAGTAGAGCGGGTTTAAGCAATCTACATATCCGATGCCAGCTACGTCAGCATACGTCTCGTTATCGTTCCGCAAAACCGGATCGAAACGATCAGCATCATTCGTTCCATAAATTGCGGAATCGCTTAGGTCGAGCACAGTTCCCTTAAAATCAACGGGCCGATGCTCCATTCGCTGTACGAGCAGTATGTTAGCACCAGAATCCTCCAGCAAATAGCGTACGCGCTCATTCGGGTATTCGGAGTCAATCGGGACATATGCTCCGCCTGCCTTGAGAATTGCAAGCATACCGACGATCATCTCAATCGAGCGTTCAGCCACAATGCCGACAGTCTGCTCGGTGCAGATCCCTTGCTTACGTAATGTATGAGCTAGACGGTTGGCCTTTTCATTCAATTCTCCATAGGTTAGGCTATCTTTTCCGAATACTACCGCCACCTGCTGTGGGACCTGCTTCACCTGTTTCTGGAACAATTCATGAATGGACGCATGACGTGGATAATCCACAGCTGTATCGTTGAAGGTATGAAGCAGCTGCTCCACTTCTTGCTCTGACAGCAGTTGTGCTGCGGAAATCTCCAGTTCTGGCTGATGCAGAACAACGCTGTACAAGCGCAACAGTTGCTCAACAAAGCGTTCAATCGTCGCCTCGTTATAACGGTCGCTACTGTACTTCACGTTCAGAGAAACCGCTGCATTTTCCCACTGAAATTGCAAATCAAGCTCAGATTGTACATAATTCAAAAAATCAGGAATATGAATATTTTGCATAGACGACGTGGTGTAAATCAGAGGCTTTTCATCCTCGTTACGTGGAATTTCAAGCCCCTCGGTATAGTTCCAAAAAGGTATATTTTGGTGCTCAATCGCTTCGCTGACAGAGGTTTTGATTTGAGACAGCAAGGCTTTGAAGGTCGTTGTGGAATCCAGTGTGTTTTTCAGTATAAGCAGATGATTGATCGGCTTTGTAGCACCGTTGCCAGACTTGGCTACCGGAATACCCAGCAGCACACGTTCCTCACCTGTGTACTTATGTAACAGACTTTCTACTCCAGCAAGCAGAACCATAAACACTGCCCATGGAGCGCCACCTGTTATAGACAATATTCGCTCGGAAATTTCAGATGGAAATGTGAGCGTGTACGTAAGGGAATTTAAATTCGTTACAATTGCATCCTTGGACACGTTGTTGGTGTATGGAAGGCAGATGATATGATCCTCGGATTCCAGCTTATGACTCCAGTAATTTTTTTCCTTCTCAAATAAGGCTTTCAATGACATCCCTCCTGCTTTTTGGGGTCTGTACCCCGGTTGGAATGGTGCGTTGTTACGTAGATGAGCGTTGTGTCGGAAAAATAATACTTTGCAGGCAAGGGCAGTCGGACAAGCCGCCGCCCTCTGCACAGCAAAGTGAAATCATTGCATTTTAGAAAATGATTTAGAAAACAAAGTCGATGGAATCCGGTGAAAAGCCTTCCGGCTTCTCGTCGGTGGAGGTTACCTGAATTTCGCTTAACAGCAAATTCGGGTTTGCCCCAACCTGTGACAGAATCGCTATCAAATCTTCCGTTAATCGTTCAATCGCGTCTGCACCAAACAGCTTCGTGCAATATTCAAAGGAACCCTTGATCACCCCGTCTTCATCGCTCATGGACAAGGTCAAATCAAATTTGGAGATGCGATGCTCCCGAACATACGGACTGAAGGACAGGGTCTCAAGCTTCGCTTCTTGCGACTCCGTATTTTCCAGTGCAAACATGGTGTCAAACAATGGGTTACGGCTTGTATCCCGTGCTACATCCAGCTTTTCCACTAACTCTTCCAGTGGATAATCCTGATGCTCGAAGGCTTGCAGCGTACGATCTCTGGCTTCCAGCAAGTAGTTGTGGAACGTTTGGTTGCCCTTCGGCTGATGCCGGATGGCTAGCGTATTGACGAACATTCCGATCAGTGGCTCCAACTCAGGCAACAAGCGGCCTGCTACCGGAGTACCGATGATCAAATCGTCCTGACCGCTGTATTTGGACAGCAGAACGGTGTAGGCGCTCAATAGCACCATGTACAACGTACTTCCGGTCTGTGCCGCCATTCGGTGCAGTTGTTCGGATACATTCGGGTCAACTGTAAATTCATACAGCACACCCTCGAAGCTGCGAACAGCAGGTCTTGGATAAGCAATCGGCAAATCCAGTACCGGTAATTCTCCGGCTAAATGCTCCAGCCAGAAGTGTTCCCGGCGTTGGTATGACTCACGCTGCATTTCCTGCTGCTGCCACACGGCATAGTCCTTGTATTGAATCGGCAGCGGCTCCAATTCCTGCTCCTCGTACAGCTGTACCAGCTCCTGCACGATATTGTTAGACGATACACCGTCTGAAATAATATGGTGCATGTCGTACATCAGGAAATGGCGCTCTGGTCCGGTTTGAATGATCTGGACACGCAGCAGTGGTGCCTGCCGAAGATCAAAGCTGCGTACAAAGGATTCGATATACGCTTCGGCTTCAGATTCACTAACCTGCAGGCGCTCTACTGCAAACTCAACCTGATCGTAAACCCGCTGAACAACCTCGCCTTCCACCATTTCAAAGGAAGTCCGCAACGTTTCATGGCGGGCTATTAACTGACGGAATGCTTCCTCCAGTCGATCTGCCTGAAGCGGTCCTTCCACCGTTAGCACATCCGGCATGTTGTAGCTGACATCCCCACCTTCCAGATGGCTCAAAATGTACAGACGTTTTTGAGCCGAGGAAACCGGGTAGTAGGCCTGTTTCGCCGCCGCAGGGATCACCGTATAGGTGTCTGTGCCGTGCGTAGCTATGAGCTGGGCTTGCTGCTCAATCGTAATGTGCTGGAACACCTCACGCAGTGTAATCCGGCTGTCCAGTTCCTGATGGATTTTGGCCACCAGCGTTGTTGCTCGCAGGGAGTGTCCACCCATGTCGAAGAATGAGTCGGTGACTCCTACGCTGGACAGCTTCAATACATCCTGCCAGATTTGAGCAAGCTTGACTTCCAGCGGTGTCCGCGGCGCAACATACTCCATGCCACCTTCGAGGCGCGTTTCCGGCGCAGGCAACGCCTTGCGGTCAATTTTTCCGCTTGGGGTCAGCTGGAAACGATCCAGTTGTACAACATATGTCGGGATCATGTAATCCGGCAGCTTCGGCTGCAGCGCATTGCGCAGCTCCGGCAGACTCAGCGGTGCCGTGGCTACAATATAGGCACACAGGTCCTTATGTCCGTCTTCGCTTTCCCATGCCGTGACCACGGCTTTCTGAATGCCGTCTACGGTCAGCAGCTGTGCTTCCACCTCGCCCAGCTCGATCCGGTACCCCCTGATTTTCACCTGGTGGTCGATCCGGCCTAAATACTCGATGCTTCCATCTGGCAGCCATCGTGCCAGGTCGCCCGTCCGATACATCCGGTGGATGTGGGCATCTGGAGCTTGTTCAGCTTCCACTGAAGCTGAGGCAAACGGATTAGGTATGAACTTCTCTGCCGTCAGTTCCGGCAGGTTCAGGTATCCTCGTCCTACACCTGCACCTCCAATATAGAGCTCACCTGCGATACCGATCGGCACCAGCTGCTGCTGGCTGTTCAGGATGTACACAGACTGGTTCGCTATCGGCGTTCCTATGGATACCGTGTGCTCTCCTTTTTCCAGCAGCACGTTCAGGGATTCCACATCTTCAATTGTATAAGCGGTCGCATCTACTGTTGTTTCGGTCGGACCATACACGTTAGTAATTACGGGACGATACCCGAACCACTTATGCAGGAACACATTGACCAGTTGCACAGACAATGCTTCGCCACCGATCAGGTAATGCTTTACATCCGGCGCTTCCGTCACGTTGACGCTTTCGTTCAAAATATGCAGATGCGCAGGTGTGCCGTCCGACAAATCAATTCGGTGCGTTCGGTAGTAGGCGATCAAATGCTCCCCACTCAGGCTGACGTCACGGGATACCACATGCAAGGTGTGGCCTAACAACAAGCTAGCAAAGATTTGCTTCACCGAAGCGTCAAATACAAATGCCGACAGCCATGCGACTTGAAGCGGCTGTTCATAACGGCTATATACTCGCTCAAATAAAGCATCTACCAGATTGCTGACACTGCCCTGCTCGATCATGACACCTTTCGGCTGACCGGTTGTGCCTGACGTGTAAATCATATAGGCCAGGTTATGCGGGCGGGCCACAGGGATTAGGTTGCTTGCATCCTGTGCTCCCAGTTGAGCTTGAACGTTCTCATCGTCAAGAACTACTGCTCGAACTGTGGATGGCAAGCTGAGTGTGAGATTGGCGACTCTGCTTGTAATCACGACCTTTGCCCCGCTGTCTTGGAGCATGTAGTCGATACGTTCCTGTGGATACATGGTATCCATCGGCACATACGCACCTCCGGCCTTAAGTACCCCTAGAATGCTCACCAGGATATCGGCAGAACGTTCCAGTAATACGCCTACCGGTTGATCTGCATCGACCCCTTCCGCTCGTAACACACGGGCCAATCGGTTCGCACGCTCGTTCAGCTCGACGTAGGTCAGCGCCGTGTCCCCAGACACGACCGCTACCCGATCAGGTCTGCGCTTCGCTTGCTCTTCAAATCGTTCGCTGAGCGAGCGACCTTGTGCTGTTCCACGCACGCTATGCGCGTTCGGGTCATTGAACACCTTCAGAATCCGCTCGGTTTCTTCCGCTGTAATCAGCTCCAGCTCACCCAACTTCGCATCCGGGTTCGCTGCCACGGCTTCGGCCAAACGAATGAAGTGACGTGTCATCCGTTCTACGGTTTCCCGTTGATACAACGCGGTTGCATACTGCAATCCAAACTGGATGCCTACCTCTTCCTCTCTGGCTTCCAGCATCAAATCAAACTTGACTGGCGTTTGTTCCAAGCCGTATGGACGGAAGCTTAGGTCTGCCAGCTGCAATTCGCTTTCCTCGGTGGTTTGCAGCGTAAACATCGTATCGAACAGCGGATGGCGGCTCATATCCCGCTTCACGTTCAGCTTTTCCACCAGTTCCTCAAATGGATAGTCCTGATGTTCGTATGCTTGCAGGGCACGATCTTTCACTTCTTCCACGTAGCTGCGGAAGGTATGCTCCGCCGTCGGATAGTTTCGCAATGCCAACGTACCGACGAACATCCCAAGGATCGACTCCAGATCTGCATGCGGTCGTCCTGCAATCGGCGTGCCGACCACAATATCCTCTTGTCCGCTGTATTGATGCAAGAGCGCAGTGTATGCCGCCAGCAGCACCATGTACAATGTTGAGCCTGTGTGCGCCGCCAGTTCTTTCAGGCGTTCGCTAACTTCATGCTCCAGTCCGAACACGACCGTATCCCCTGCCGTACTTCGTACCGCTGGACGGGCAAAATCCGTAGGTAGATCCAGCACAGGCAGCTCACCCCGGAAGGTGTCGAGCCAGTACGCTTCCTGACGCTGCATCCACTCCTGATGGGCTTCGCTTTGCTGCCATACCGCATAATCCTTGTACTGAATCCGCAATGTCGACAAGGCTTCTCCACCATACAAGCGGACAAATTCATCGGCCAGTACCCCCATGGACACACCATCCGAGACGATATGGTGCATGTCGAGCATAAGCAAATGCTGTTGTTCTTGTTCCACTCCTTGTACGCCCAGGTCCACCAAGCCTACCCGCAGCAGCGGCGCAGCTTGCAGAACGAACGGACGGACAAAGCGCCGTACCAGTTCTTGCGTTTCCTTGCTGACCAACATGTCCGTATCCGTAGTCGCACCCTCTGCCTGTACCTTTGCATATTCCACCTCGAACGGCACGATGTCCTCAATCCATTGCATCGGTTCACTGTCCACCAGTTCAAAGCGGGTTCGCAAGGTTGCATGGCGGGCGATCAGTTGACGGAACGCGTCTTCTACTCGTTTCACATCCAGCGGACCGCTCACTTGCAGCACCGACGGCATGTTGTAGTTCACATCATTCGGGTCGAACTGATGCAGCACATACAGTCGTTTTTGCGCCGAGGATAACGGGTAGAATGCACAGGCTTCCGTCACCGGAATGGACGCATAGTTCACTTGATCCAGCTGTTCCAGAACGGCTGCCAGTTGTTCAATCGTTGGTGCTTCAAAAATACTGCGTAGTGGAAGCGGCTTATTCAGCTCCTTGTGAATCTTCGAGGCCAGGGTGGTCGCCCGCAGCGAATGCCCGCCAATCTCGAAGAAGTTTTCCTTCACGCCGACCTGTGCCAAGCCCAGTACATCCTGCCAAATTTGCGCCAGCTTCACTTCCACCCACGTCCGCGGTGCAACATAATCCGCTCCGCTTTGCAGGCTGACCTCTGGTGCTGGTAGTGCTTTGCGGTCGATTTTACCGTTTGGTGTCAGCGGCACCTGCTCCAAGTGGATGAAATATGACGGCACCATGTAGGCTGGCAGCTCCTGGCTTAAAGCGCTGCGTAGCTCACTGGCCACAACTTCCTCATCGGTGACCACATAAGCGCAGAGCTGCTTCTGCCCTTGCTCATCTTCTCGTGCGATGACCACAGCTTCTCGCACCGCCTCCAGCTTCAGCAGCTGCGTTTCTACCTCGCCAAGCTCGATCCGGTAGCCGCGAATTTTCACCTGTGCGTCGATCCGTCCCTTATATTCCAGGGTCCCGTCCACATTCAAGCGTACTAGGTCGCCTGTGCGATAGCAGCGTTCTCCGCTGCGGAACGGGCTGTCGATGAACTTTTCGACCGTCAGATCCGGACGGTTCCGGTATCCACGTGCCACCCCGTCACCGCCCACGATCAGTTCTCCCCATACCCCAATAGGCTGGAGCCGCATCGAACGGTCCACGACATACGCCGTCGAGTTATGGATCGGTCTGCCAATTGGTACCGATCCTGATTGCACGCCAGTAATCGCATGTGTTGTGGAGAAGGTCGTATTTTCGGTCGGGCCGTAGCCGTTAATAATCTGCAGGTTCGGATGGGCTATCATTACCCGGTTAATATGCGGTACAGACAGCACATCACCACCGACCAACAGCTCCCGTACCCCCTCAAACAGATCGAGATCCTGCTGGGACAGCTGGTTAAAGAGCGGCGCGGTCAGCCACATCGTGGTAATGCCATGATTGCGAACAGCTTCCTTAAGCTTGGGCCCGTCCAAAATGACATCCTGACTTACCAGCACCAGCTGTCCACCATTCAATAGCGCACCCCAAATTTCAAAGGTGGATGCGTCGAAGACAATAGCCCCTGTCTGCAAAATGCGCGTGTCGGCATCCAATTGCGCATAGTTAGTATTTTTCACCAAACGTACAACATTACGGTGTTCTACCATGACGCCCTTTGGCTGGCCCGTCGTACCCGACGTATAAATCACATACGCAAGGTCGTTTGGACCGGACAACGGCTCCAGATTGGAACCATCCTCGTGATACACACCCTGTGCCCCATCCAACACCAGTACGTTGCCATTAAAAGCAGCTTTGTCCAGCAGATGGCTTTGCGTCAACAACAGCTCTGCCCCCGAGTCATTCAGCATGTAGCGGATACGCTCCTCTGGATACGTCGGATCAATCGGAACATATGCACCCCCGGCTTTCAAAATGCCTAAGATACCCACGATCAAGTCTACCGAACGCTCGGTCATCAATCCCACCAGGCGATCCTTCGTCACGCCTTGATTGCGCAGAGTACGAGCCAGACGAGTCGCGCGTTCATTCAGCTCGCGATAGGTCAACTGCTCTCCCTCGAAGAACAACGCTGCCTGCTCCGGTGTCTGCGCTGCTTGTGTTTCGAACAAGCCATGGATCGTTTGCTCCCTTGGATACTTGACGGCTGTATCTCCCCATACGCCCAGAATTTGCTCGCGCTCCTGCTCACTTAAAACATCCAACTCATGCACTTGAATGTCTGGCTTCGCTGTCACTTGCTCCAGCAGCTGCACCAGATGGCTCTGAGTCCGTTCAACGGCTTCACGATCATAGAGCTTCGCATTGTATTCAAATCGGATTTTCATCGCTTCCAGCGGAATGACGAGCAAATTGAAATCATAGTTGGTTTGTTCAATCATACCTGCGTTGCTAATTTCAAAATCCGATTCTGCACCTTCGCCAAGTTGCTCGACCTGCTCCTCCACCGGATAGTTTTCGAACACGATAATGTGGTTGATCAAGTCTTGCTTTTGCTCGCTTAAGGCTTGAATTTCATATAGCGGATACGTTTCATAAGCTTGAGAAGCCAGCGCCTGCTTCTGATTTGCTCTGATCATGTCGGCAAATGTATCCTCAGCCCCACTGCGGATACGTACTGGAATGGTGTTAATGAACAAGCCCACCATATTTTCGATACCCGAAATATCAGCCGGACGACCAGACACTACACCGCCAAAAACAGCGTCATCACTACCGTTGTACTTTTGAAGCAGCAAGCCCCATGCCGTTTGCAATAATGTATTCGTGGTCACGTAGTGCTGCTTGGCAACCATTTCAATGCGGCCTGTCAAATCCTTGCCCAGATCGCACAGCACATGCTCAAATTGCGCACCGTCCGCTTTCACGCCTACTTTTCCGGTCGGAATCGAAGTTTGCTGATCATAGTCGAGCAAATAATCCTTCCAGTATGAAGATGCAGCCTCTACATCCTGTGCTTCAAGCCACTCAATATACTGACTATATGGAGTAACTGGGGCAAGCTTCGGTTCTCTATGCTCGACGGCTGCAAAATAAGCCTCAAACACCTCATCCGTTACCAACGCCACACACCAGCCATCCATCAAGATGTGATGAGAGCTCCACACAAAATAATAATCCTCATCACCTGTTCGTAAAATCGCCACGCGCATCAATGCATCCTGGGACAAATCGAATCCGACTGCCTTGTCTTTGCGAATAAATTCCTTCACATACGTGTCACGCTCCTGCTCAGCCAAATGACGCAGATCCTCATATTTGAAACCTATATCCTTGCGGCGGAAAATGACCTGCACCGGCTCATCCTGCCAACCGCTGTAGAAATTAGCTCTAAAAATCTCATGCCGCTGCGCCAAATGATTCAAGCTATCTTGGAAAATATCCGCTTGGAAGCGTCCGCGCAAATCAAATGTCGTTTGTTCAAAATAAGCACCTGACTTTGCATCCATCAGATTATGGAACAGCATACCTTTTTGCATCGGCGTTAACGCATATACATTTTCCAGTTCGCCAATGTCACAAGTCCGCTCTACCAATTGATCCAGCTCGGCCATGGTTACATTTTTAAGCATTACATCGCTTGGAGTTAGCTCCTGCTGCTTCCGGCCTGCACAATGCGCAATGATTTCCCGCAAGCTGGTTCTGAACTCCTCTGCTAGCTGCTCCATCGTTTCTCGGCGATATTCCTGATTGCTGTAGCTGATCGTCAATTGCAGTTCGCCTTCCGAAATCATTCCATTAATATCTAGCGTGTGCGATCTGGCTGCATGTGCGCTAAGCTCTTCACCGCTGGAGTAATGAGATACGTCAATGGATTGATTTTGCATATCTTGATCAAATTGTCCTAAATAGTTAAAGCTGATTTCAGGTTCGGTTACAAAATGCTCTTGCTCACGTGCGGCGGACAGGTATCTCAAAATACCGTAGCCAATACCCTTTTGCGGAATGCGACGCAGCCCTTCCTTCACATGTTTGATGCACTGTGAAAGGTCTTGCCCCACGCTCATATCCAGCACAACCGGGAATTGAGTCGTGAACCAGCCAACGGTGCGAGTAATATCCAGCTCTGGCAAAATGGACTCCCGTCCATGACCTTCCAGGTTGACGAGCACTCGTCCAATGCCAGCCCAGCGATGAATCGTCATTCCCAATGCCGTAAGCAGCAAATCATTCATATCCGTGTTGTAGGCACGATGCGCCTGTTTTAACAGCTGCTCCGTTTCCTGAGCTGTCCACGTGGCAGTAACGATATCGCTGTCTCTATTTAAGGAATAGGACTGTGGCTGGTCTTTTGGAAGCGGCTCATACATTCCCTGTTCAATTTCTTGCCAGAATGCGAGTTCTGCTGCAATTTCTGAACCGTTCGCATATTGAGATTGTCCATCAGCCCAGGTGCGGAACGAATCCGTTTTGTACGGAAGACGAGTCGCTTGTCCGTTCAATGCCTGCTCATAGGCTGTCGTAATATCCTCGAACAAAATGCGCCAGGATACAGTGTCCACCACTAAGTGATGAATCGCAATCAACAAATGGTCTCCATCTGGGCAATGGAACAGCCCCAGCTTCACCAGCGGTCCTTCACTCAAATCAATTCCAGCTTGAATTTCATTCGCCTTGGCCTCGATGGCCGCAGACACCTCAGTCTCATTGCTGAAGTCCGTCTGTTCCAGCGTGTACAGCTTACCCTCACCAATCGCACGGTTCCATGCTTCGTATCCGTGATCGGTAGGACGGAAAATGGTACGCAACGCGTCGTGATGGCTAACCATTTGATCCATCGCTGTACGCAGTGCCTTTTCATCAAAACCGTCCTTGCTATGCAACATGATGGACTGATTATGATGATGAGCATCCGTCAGGTTTTGCTCAAAGAACCATTGTTGAACTGGTGTCAGCTTCACAGCGCCCACCACTTCGCTCTGATCTGCCAATCTTGTCACAGATTGGACTTTCAGCGCCAATGCAGACACCGTTGGATTGCTGAACAGGTCTTTCATGTTCAGTCGATAGCCTGTTTGCAGCAATCGGGATGATACCTGCAGCGCCTTGATCGAATCGCCGCCCAGCTCGAAGAAGTTATCCTGCGTGCCTACCGTTTCCACGCCCAGCACTCCGGCCCATACCGAAGCCAGCACTTGCTCGACCGTTGTACGTGGCGCCACATAGGCTGCACCTGTATGGATACTTCCTTCTGGCTCTGGCAAGGCCTTGCGGTCGATTTTGCCGTTGCTCGTCAGTGGTATCGTCTCCAGACGCATTAAGCGTGCTGGCACCATGTGCGCTGGCAGTCCTGCTTCCAGCTGGACCTGTACCTCCTCGATCCGCAGCTCCGCTTCTCCCGTGATATAGCCGCACAAATACTTGTGCCCACGCTCATCTGTCCGGTCGATCACGACCGCTTGACGCACACCCGGTACCCGCTGGATCACGGTTTCGATCTCGCCCAGTTCAATCCGGTAGCCCCGGATTTTGACCTGATAGTCCATCCGGCCGATAAAGTCCACGTTCCCGTCCGGCATCCACCGTGCCAGGTCACCCGTGCGATACAGCCGTTCACCCGGCACGTACGGATTCGCCACGAATTTCTCGGCCGTCAGGTCCGCACGGTTCAGATACCCACGCGCTACCCCGGCTCCGCCAATGCATAGCTCGCCCAGTACGCCGATAGGTACCGGATTCAATTGGCTGTCCACGATATAAAAACGTGCATTCAGCCACGCCTGACCAATCGGCACACTGCCGCTGCTTGGCAGCTTCGACAGCTCTTCGTCGTAGAAGCTGGAGTCAATCGCCGCTTCTGTTACGCCGTAGCTGTTAATGATACGAATGTCTGCACCAAACCGTTCTTGCAGCACCCGGTAATCCGTCACACTACAGCTATCCGAGCTGGTGATGAGTAGCTCCAGACTGCTCATGTCCAGTCCGTGTTCATGCACATGCTGCATGAACGGTACGATTAGGGCCGGTGTCGATTCGAACACCGTAACCTGATAGTCACGAATCCAGCCGTACAGACGGCTCGGATCAATCCGGTCGTCTTTCGGGCAGATGACCATCGTTCCGCCGTTATAGAGCGCCCGTGCGATATCCCCGACGAATACGTCGAAGGAGAAGCTTGCCAGTTGCAGCAATCGTACCGGGAATTGGTTCAGACGGTAATCCCGGCGATATGCCGCAGCCGTATTCACCAAGCTGCGATGCTCAATCATGACTCCCTTCGGACGTCCCGTAGTTCCGGAGGTGTAGATCACATACGCCAGATCCTGCGGCTCGTTGATATGCTCGATATCCGCAGTATCCCCGGTGTACAGCGACTCATCGTCCAACGCCAGTACGGTATGCAGACGCAGTCCTGTTGCTGGTTCGGATGTTGCTTTGTTTTCCTCCAACCATCCCTGCGCACGCTCCTGCAAGCCTGTTTGAGTCAATAGTACCGTCGCACCGCTGTCCTCCAGCATGAAACGAATACGTTCTGACGGATAGTCTGCATCCAGCGGCACATACGCGCCTCCTGCCTTCCACACCGCCAGTACGCCGACAAGCATGTCTACCGAGCGTTCGCTCAAGATGCCGACAATCGACTCGCGTCCAATGCCTTCATTTCGCAATCTACGAGCCAATTGGTTCGCACGCTCGTTCAATTTGCGGTACGTAAGCTGTTGCTCCTCGTACACAACCGCCACGTGATCCGGTACAAGCTGCGCCTGTTCCTCCACAATGGCATGGAACAAGGCTCCTGCTTCAACGGCAGCAACATCCGATACCCCCACATCTCCAAAACCGTAGATGATTTGTGCTTTTTCCTCGACGGTTACCATATCCAAAGCTGCCAGTGGCTGCTGTGGATGAAGTGTAATGGCACGAACAAGTTCGGTAAAATGCTTGGCCAATCGCGCGATGGTTTCAGGCTTGTACAGCGCCGTGCTGTATTCCAGACTGCACAGAATACCTTCCGGCTGCTCCACTGCATCCAGAGTCAAATCAAATTTGGCAGTATTATTTTCCGTCGGATACGGCTTTAAGGTCAGACCTTCCAGCTCCAACTCCTGCTGCTCAAATGTTTTCAACTCAAACATCGTGTCAAACAGCGCATTTCGGCTCGTATCCCGTGTCAAATTCAGCTTTTCAACCAGCTCTTCAAAAGGATAGTCTTGATGCTCATAAGCACTGAGCGCATGCTCTTTGACCTCTCGCAGATGATCAAGGAACGTTTTGTCGCCAGATGGATAATTGCGGATCGCCAGCGTGTTAAGGAATACGCCTATCAGGCCCCCCAACTCCGCATGTGGTCTTCCGGCAATCGGCGTTCCGACGATAATGTCCTCCTGCCCCGAATATTTATGCAAGAGTGTGCTATACGCTGCAAGCAACACCATGTACAAGGTTGATCCGGTTTGAGCGGCCAGCTGCTTCAACTGCTCGCTGTCCTCCATGCTGATTGCAAAATCCAAACGAGTTCCTTCCAGACGCTGTACGGCTGGTCTTGCAAAATCTGTTGGCATATCCAGCGCCGGAATTTCACCAGCCATGGTTTTCAGCCAATAGCTTTCTTGCTCATGAAGACGTTCACTTTGCATATCTGCATGCTGCCAAACGGCATAGTCCTTGTACTGAATGCGAAGTGGCGGCAGCTCCTTGCCTGCATACAATTGAGAAAGCTCCTGCACGATTATTCCCTCAGTAACGCCATCCGAAATAATATGGTGCATGTCATAGAGCATAACGTGACGTTGCGGTCCGTTTTCTACCAACTGAACCCGCAGCAACGGTGCTTGCGCGAGATCAAATGCACGTACAAAGTCCAGTGCATACTGCTGTGTCTCTTCTTCGCTTGCCAGCACATACTCCACGTTGAAATCGACATTTGGTTCAATACGTTGAACAACCTCGCCATCCACCATATCGAATCTGGTTCGCAGGGTTTCATGACGGGCAATCAGCTGACGGAAGGCTTGCTCCAGTCGCGTTTTATCCAGGGAACCTTCAATAATCAAAGCTTCCGGCATGTTGTAGCTAACCTCTCCACCTTCCAGATGACTCAAAACATACATCCGTTTTTGCGCCGAGGAAACTGGATAATATGCGCGCTCCTCCACAACAGGTATGGATACATACGTGTGCTGTGTCTGATGTTCACCCATCACCTGCACCAATTGCTCAATCGTTGGATATTGGAAAATATCTCGCAGCGCCAGCTTGTGATGCAGCTCCTGATGAATTTTCGCCACCAGTGTTGTAGCACGCAGAGAATGTCCTCCCACTTCAAAGAAGTTATCCTTAATGCCTATCTGCGAATGATTCAGTACACCTTGCCAGATACGTACAAGCTGCTCTTCCAGCAATGTCCGCGGTGCAGCGTACTCCGTGCCTCCCAAGCGTGCTTCCGGCGCAGGCAACGCTTTGCGGTCGATTTTTCCGTTAGGTGTCAGCGGGAAATGATCCAGTTGTACGACATACGTCGGGATCATATAGCCCGGCAACTTTGGCTGCAGCGCTTTGCGTAGCTCCGGCAAGCTCAGTGCCTCTGAGGCTACGAGATACGCACACAGGTCCTTGTTGCCGTCTTCGTTTTCCCAAGCGGTGACCATCGCTTTTTGAATGCCATCCACGGTCAGCAGCTGCGCTTCCACCTCGCCCAGTTCAATCCGGTAGCCCCGGATTTTGACTTGATAGTCCATCCGGCCGATAAAGTCCACATTTCCGTCCGACATCCACCGCGCCAAATCGCCTGTGCGGTACAATCGTTCACCCGGCACATACGGATTCGCGACGAATTTCTCGGCCGTCAGGTCCGCACGGTTCAGGTACCCACGCGCTACCCCGGCTCCGCCAATGCATAGCTCGCCCAGTACGCCGATAGGTACTGGATTCAATTGGCTGTCCACGATATAAAAACGTGCATTCAGCCACGCCTGACCAATCGGCACACTGCCGCTGCTTGGCAGCTTCGACAGCTCTTCGTCGTAGAAGCTGGAGTCAATCGCCGCTTCCGTTACGCCGTAGCTGTTAATGATCCGAGTAGCTGCGCCAAACCGCTCTTGCAGCACTCGGTAATCCGCCACGTTGCAGCTATCCGAGCTGGTGATGAGTAGCTCCAGACTGCTCATGTCCAGTCCCTGTTCATGCACATGCTGCATGAACGGTACGATCAGAGCTGGTGTCGATTCAAACACCGTAACCTGATAATCGTGAATCCAGTCGTACAGACGGCTGAGATCAATCCGGTCGTCTTTCGGACAAATCACCATCGTTCCGCCGTTATAGAGCGCCCGTGCGATATCCCCGACGAATACGTCGAAGGAGAAGCTCGCCAGTTGCAGCAACCGTACCGGGAACTGGTTCAGGCGGTAATCCCGGCGATACGCCGCAGCTGTATTCACCAAGCTGTGATGCTCGATCATGACTCCCTTCGGACGTCCCGTTGTACCGGAGGTGTAGATCACATACGCCAGATCCTGCGGTTCGTTGATAGGTTCGATATCCGTGGTGTCTCCGGTGTACAGTGACTCATCATCCAACGCCAGCATTGTCTGCAAGCACAGTCCAGTTGCTGGTTCGGATGTTGCTTTACTGTCAGATGGCCAGTCTAATGTTAAATTCAGGTCTCCATGGAGGGTACCTGATTCCACCGTCTCAGCGCTAACCGCCGTTTCCAGTTGGCCCTCAGACTTCCGCCCGGTCAAGACCCCTCGGCTTTCCTCCAGCCATACCTGCGCACGCTCCTGCAAGCCTATTTGGGTCAGCAGCACCGTAGCACCACTGTCCTCCAGCATAAAACGAATACGTTCCGACGGATAATCTGCATCCAGCGGCACATACGCGCCTCCAGACTTCCACACTGCTAGTACGCCGACCAGCATGTCTACCGAGCGTTCGCTCAAGATGCCGACAATCGACTCGCGTCCAATGCCTTCATTCCGCAATCTACGAGCCAATTGGTTCGCACGCTCGTTCAGTTTGCGGTACGTAAGTTGTTGCTCGTCATACACAACCGCCACGTGATCCGGTACAAGCTGCGCCTGTTCTTCCACAAAGGTATGGAACAGGGCTCCTGCTTCAACAGCAGCGACATCCGATACCCCCACATCTCCAAAACCGTAGATGATTTGTGCTTTTTCCTCGACAGTTACCATATCCAAAGCTGCCAGTGGCTGCTGCGGATCAAGTGTAATCGCACGAACAAGTTCGGTAAAATGCTTGGCCAATCGCGCGATGGTTTCAGGCTTGTACAGCGCCGTGCTGTATTCCAGACTGCACAGAATACCTTCCGGCTGCTCCACTGCATCCAAAGTCAAATCAAATTTGGCAGTATTATTTTCCATCGGATACGAATTTAGAGTCAGACCTTCCAGCTGCAACTCCTGCTGCTCCAATGTTTTCAACTCAAACATCGTGTCAAACAGCGCATTTCGACTTGTATCCCGCGTTAAATTCAGCTTCTCAACCAGCTCTTCAAAAGGATAGTCTTGATGCTCATAGGCACTGAGCGCATGCTCTTTGACCTCTCGCAGATGATCAAGGAACGATTTGTCGCCAGACGGATAATTGCGGATCGCCAACGTGTTGATGAATACACCTACCAGGCTCTCCAGTTCCGCATGCGGTCTTCCCGCAATCGGCGTTCCAACTACGATGTCCTCTTGGCCCGTGTACTTATGCAAGAGCGCGGTGTATGCCGCCAGCAGCACCATATACAGCGTGGAGCCTGTTTGTGCCGCCAGTTCTTTCAGACGTTCGCTAACTGCACGCTCCAGTCCGAATTCGATCGTATTCCCTGCTGTACTCTGCATCGCCGGACGGGCAAAGTCGGTTGCCAGATCCAGCACAGGCAGCTCACCCCGGAAGGTGTCGAGCCAGTACGCTTCCTGACGCTGCATCCACTCCTGATGGGCTTCGCTTTGCTGCCATGCCGCATAATCCTTGTACTGAATCCGCAATGGCGACAGTTCTTCACCGTCATACAAGCGGACAAATTCATCGGTCAGTACCTCCATAGACACACCATCCGAAACGATATGATGCATGTCGAGCATGAGCAAATGCTGCGATTCTTGCTCCACTCCTTGTACGCCCAGGTCCACCAAGCCTACCCGCAGCAGCGGCGCAGCTTGCAGATTGAACGGACGGACAAAGCGCCGCACCCGCTCTTGCGCTTCCTTGCTAACCATCGTATCCGTGGTCGTCGCACCCTCTGCCTGTACCTTTGCATATTCCACCTCGAACGGCACGATGTCCTCAATCCATTGCATTGGCTCACTGTCCACCAGTTCAAAGCGGGTACGCAAGGTCGCATGGCGGGCGATCAGCTGACGGAACACGTCCTCTACTCGTTTCACATCCAGCGGGCCGCTCACTTGCAGCACCGACGGCATGTTGTAGTTCACATCATTCGGGTCAAACTGATGCAGCACATACAGTCGTTTTTGCGCCGAGGATAACGGATAGAAGCCACAGGCTTCCGTCACCGGAATGGACGCATACTCCACTTGATCCAGACTTTCCAGAACCGCTGCCAGTTGTTCAATCGTTGGCGCTTCAAAAATACTGCGTAATGGAAGCGGCTTGTTCAGCTCCTTGTGAATCTTCGAGGCCAGGGTGGTCGCCCGCAGCGAATGTCCGCCAATCTCGAAGAAGTTTTCCTTCACGCCGACCTGCGCCAAGCCCAGCACATCCTGCCAAATTTGCGCCAGCTTCACTTCCACCCACGTCCGCGGTGCGACATAATCCGCCCCGCTTTGCAGGCTGCCTTCTGGTGCTGG